>JBAYHM010000181.1:0-9459 GCA_041666155.1 Treponemataceae bacterium | reverse complement strand
TAATGGAATTATTGGTTTCGCCGCGGCGGCGATGGTCCTCGTCGGCATTTACCTTCTTTTCTCCGACATCGTAAAAAAAAATACGTGGAGCGTCGCGCTCATCGCGGCGGTCATCGCCTGGATTGGGGCGGAGTCGGCGGCTCTTTTGGACGCGGATCCGATCCACGAGTATCTGTGGAACACCATTAAATACTCCGGCATCGCGTTCATGGGACCCGCGTGGTTCGGCGTCGCCTCGCGATTCGCGGCTAAATCCAGCTGGGTCGGGCCGAAGGGGACCGCGATCCTGATCCTCTCGAGTTCCTTTCTCGCTTTTGCCGTGATGACGGAACCTCTCCACGGACTGCTCGCGGTTGGGCTTCCCTCCGCCGGCGGAGGCCGCATCGGACATGCCGGACCGCTCTGGTACCTTCTCATGATTTTCCTTTACAGCTTCGTCATCAGCGGCTTGATCCTCGTCGGGCGCGGTGTCGCGCGTTTTCCCCCCATCACGAAAAGACGCGGCTACGTGTTGATGCTCGCCGTCCTATTGCCGACGGTCTTCGCGTCGATGGATCTTCTGCCGCCCCAAGTTTTTTCCGGTTTCAGATTTGCGCCCCTGGCCCTGGTTTTTTCATCCGCCGTCCTCTTCTACGGCTTCATCCGTTTGCGCTTGGCTGCGCCTCTTGGGTTGGCGCGCGAAACCGTGATCGATATGTCAACCGATCCAATCATCGTCATTGACGAATCGATGAGGATAGCTTCGGCGAACCCCGCCGCTCGCGCGATATCGCAGAATTCGATCGCCGCGCTTCCCGGCGTCCGGCTCGACGACGCGTTCCCCGGTCTGGAGCGGATCGTTACCGCTGAGGGAAGAGCCATCGACGCGAAATGGGCGGGCGACGGCAGGGAATACCTGGTGAGAGCGACTCTGGTCGAAGACCCCCGGTCCGCGTCGAGGGCGGTCATCGCGACGCTTTCCGACGTAACTCGCCTCATGGATGAGCAGGAACGTCTGGAACGGATCGTCGATGAAAGGACCTTTCTCCTCAAGCAGACGAATGCGGAACTGGAAACGACCATTCAAAAGCACGAAGAGGCCGAAAGGCGTCTTCATGAGGCGCTTTCGGAGAAGGAAATGCTGATGAAAGAAATCCACCATCGCGTAAAAAACAACCTTCAGATCGTGAGCAGCCTGATCAATCTACAATCGAATCGAATTTTCGGCGATGAAGCTCAAGCCGCCTATTCAGACCTGAAAAGCCGGATCAGGTCGATCAGCCTGGTCCACGAACGCATTTACCAATCGTCGACATTCACGAAAACCGAGCTGGGAGCATACGTCCATGACCTTGTTTTTCTTATCGCTTCCTCGGTCGCGGACCGCGATGTCCCTATCAAGGTTGAAATCCCCGAGGAGAAAATCGATGTCGATCCCAATTCATGCGTCGATATAGGACTGCTCCTGAATGAGCTCATCGTCAACGCGGTCAAATACGGCCGATCGCCGGCCAGAAACGAAGCGATCACCGTCCGGCTTCGCAGGTCCGGCGGTTTCATCGAATTCGAAGTGCGCGACACGGGACCGGGTTTCGCGTCCGCGGCTCCCGACAAAGGCGATTCACTGGGGATGAAAATCATCCGCGCTACGGCCGGGAAATACCGCGCCGAAGTATCGTTCAAAAATGACAACGGGGCCGTGGTGACCGTCAGAATACCCGCGGACAGAATCGTCCAGGAAGAGGTCGTTAAGTAACATCTCGCGGGCCGCCTAACCTCAGTTCAGGCACTATTTGAACGCTAATAGCGATTATACGAACGGACCTCGTCCAACGGCTTGCGCTCCTTCTCCCGGACTGCGACGTTCACGGCGGGATAGCCGATCGTGATGACCAGGGCGAGCCGCTTTCCGCGAGGGATGCCGAGCAGAGTCCTGATCTTGCGTTCGTCGAACCAGCCGAGCATGCAGGTCCCCAGCCCGAGTTCACAAGCGCGAAGCACGAACTGCGAGGCGGCGATGCCGACATCCAGCAGGGGGAGGTCACGACTTTTTACGACAGCCCCGATTTTCGCCGTTAATCGGGGCTGCTCGATAACGAGAACGGCGAGAACCGGAGCACCGACGGCGAATCGGTTGAAGTTGATCGCGCCTGAGAAGGTAGCGCGCGCGACTTCGTCCTTGAGCGCGCTTTCTTCCACGAAAATGATACGCCAAGGTTGGGAGTTGCACGCTGAAGGAGCAAGGCGGAACGCTTCCGCAAGTTCCTCAAGTTTTTCCCGCTCGACCGGCCGCGGATCGTAGCTCCGCACGCTGCGGCGTTCCTTGAACAATCGCGTCAATTCCATCGATCAACTCTCCCCTCATCTGAAACGGTCCAGCCTACGGCTTCAAGCTTTTGCGCCCGGCTGGTCGCGCCAAGGGTACCCTTCCTTGAATCCGAGCACCTCGCGCGCTTTCCTGTTGGAAAGCGGCGCTTCGAATCCGGTCATCGGCCGAGTCACCGGAACGTCCGGACACCATTTCTTAAGGAACTCGGCGGTCGGCAGATCGGAGGTAATCGTATCGTTTACGGCGTTGAAGACCTGAAAACCCAGCCCGTCCTTCCCAAGGCATAAGTGGACTATCTGACCGAGATCGCGCGCGTCGACGTAACTCCATGCGTTGCGCTTGCGAATCGAAGGGGCGGAAACAAAGCCGGGAAAGCGGTCGTATTCATGGGGTTCAATCACGTTGCCTATGCGCAACGCGTAGATGTCCGCCTTGAAGCGCGCCGCAAACGCGCGCGCTATCCGTTCACCCACTACCTTGGAGAGCCCATAACTGTCCATCGGGTCGACATCGTAATCCTCTTCCAAGGGAAAACTATGATAATCCTTGTCACCCTCGGCGAAGCAGACGCCGTACGTCGTTTCGCTAGAGGCGATAATCACCTTCTTGATTCCGAGCTTCATGGCGGTCTCGATAACGTTGTACGTTCCCATGACGTTGACGCGGAACGTCTCATTATCAGGATTGAGGAGGATGCGGGGAACGGCGGCGAAATGGACTACCGCGTCCACCGGCCCCGGAGCGGAGCCATCCTTCAAGCCTCCGAAATCAAAATGGCTGGTCATCGCGTTCATCAATTGCGCCCCGTCGGTTATGTCGCCGACCAGCGTTCGGATGCCGGGATGCTCGAACGGACGCAAATCAAAATTGAGGATCCGGTATCCCCGCTCGAACAACCAGGGCAGGACATGCCGACCGGCCTTTCCCGTCCCTCCGGTAAAGAGAATGCGTTTGTTCATACCGACCTCCTATCACCGTTTGATTTTGTCGATCATTTTTATAATGATCAAGGTCTCGTTGAGCTGTATGAAAAGTGCTTTTTGACTTGTCGGAGCGAAGGGGGTATCCGAAATGCGAGGAAGCCGACGACCAACGGCTCAATGAGCACGCAATGTATTCCTGGACGATCCCGTCCACAAACGCCAACGGGATCGTCCGACTACGCGCTTAAGGTAATAGTTCTACCGTTTTGTCGAAAGGAATACCGAGTTTCGCGTAAGTAGCCCGCCGACTAATACGGTCCTTAGCCTGGATTTTATACGCGCGATCGGCAACTTCCGCGGCGATGTCCTGGGGAACGACGATAACACCGTCATCGTCACCCGCGATAATATCCCCGGGCCGCACCATCACGCCCGCGCAGACGATTGGCTGGTTATCAGTATGAACATGCAGCCGCCCTTCCGGATGCGTGTAGGAACGAATAGTACAGAATCCGGGGGCTTTCTGCATGATCGCTTCCGGGGAATCCCGTAAAGTGCCGTCAATGACAAAACCCACGACTCCGTTCGACGTCATGTTCAAAGTATTTTCCGATCCTAAAACGCCGGCCCGCGCGCCCTTCGCGTCGATTACCAATACTTCATCAGGAGCGCCGTTATAGCTTGGGATGTCTTTGCTTTTCATGAAATGATAACCGCCCTCTGAAATAATCGTGTACTGCAGACGGTCGAAATCATCATATGAAAGATACGGCATGCGCTGATCGGTTCGTATATATTCCTGCGTATGCGCGATGCCGCAAAAACGGATTCCGGTAAAAATCGGGCGCATCTCCAGGCTCATCTCATAACGATCCTGAAGGCCGAGTGAGTCAAGCGCGTCGCAGATATCCGCGCACCGGGCAATACGCATTTTCGCCAATACTTCTTTCGATACCGCCATATTGTAGATCCTCCCTCATCGATAAACTAATGTTATAACTTTGTTATAACATGACGAATGTAAAAAGACAAATCCGTTTTCAAATCGGTGTCCACTGATCCGTTATTTTTTACATAACGGTCTCATCTAAGGCCAGACCAGCCTCCTCGTAATGCTTCCGCCTGTTCTTCTTGTCGCTCTCATGTTCCTCATGAGCGAACTGGGCGACTTGCCGCGCGATCTCCAACGGGACGACAACTATGCCGTCGCCGTCGGCGACGATCATATCTCCGCTGCGGACCTGGACTCCGCCGACCGCGACCGGCACGTCCATGGCGTCGAACGCGAGCCGCCCCTGCACCATCGGCTGCGCGATCATCGCCGACCAGCAAGGTATCTTTTGTAAAATGATCTCGTCCGTATCCCTGATGCCGCCGTTGGTGACCAATCCGCGCATGCCGGAATTTCTACAGGCAAGAGTATTCTCGGAACCCATCAAACCGACGCAGGTACCGGATTGGTCGATAACCGCGAAATCGCCGTCCCGCAGCTCCTTCGTCCACGGGTAGCTACAGACAGAATTGTAGTAGTAGGGAGTGAATTCATCCCGGTATTGCCTCGGGGACGAGTAGATCATACCCCCGCGATACGGCAGATACCTGACCGTCTTGGCGATGCCGAAGGCACGGGTACGGTAAAGTGGACGGATGTCCGGCCCCATTGAACCATAGAAATGATACCCTAGAGCATCAAGCCCGTCCCGAACGTCGCATACGCGTAAATCAGCGTAGTCGTTAAGGAGACGGTTCCTTTCGTCGTCGGTCATTCGCTTCCTCCAAAAACGCTCAGGGATCGATGGTCACGATTGACCCGTCGGCGCGGTATTCCAACGCGCAAAATTTTATGTTCCGCTTATGATCGACACCCTTCGACAGCTCGCAGTCGTGGTAGAAGAGGTACCATCGGCCGCGGTATTCTACGATCGAATGGTGGGTCGTCCAACCGAGAACCGGCGTGAGAACCACTCCGCGCCAAACGTAAGGGCCGTAGGGTTTATCCGATGTCGCGTACACAAGCCGGTGCGTGTCGCCGGTCGAATACGAGAAGTAATAGACGCCGCGGTATTTGTGCATCCACGGGCCTTCGAAGTAACGGCGCTCTCTGTCTCCGGCCCGAAGAGGCGCGCCCGTCTCGTCGACGATCAGGATATCGCGGGGCTTTTCCGCGAACTCAAGCATGTCGCCCCTCATGCGCGCTATCTTGGGAGCGACCGCGGGCGCGTCGGCGGAAGGTTCGCCTCCGGACGGATCAAAAGTCCCGGTCTTCCATTTGTCGAGCTGGCCGCCCCAGAGGCCGCCGAAGGAAAGGTAGGAAACGCCGTCGGTATCCGTGAAGACGCACGGATCGATGCTGAAGCTGCCTTTGATCGGTTCGGGTCTTGCGGCGAAAGGGCCTGAAGGCGTCGGCGCGACCGCAACTCCTATGCGGAATATTCCGTCCTTGTCGCGGGCGGGAAAATAAAGATAGTACTTGCCGTTCGCGGCCGCGGCGTCCGGCGCCCACATCTGCTTGGACGCCCAAGGCACGTTGTCGACGCGGAGTATCTCTCCGAGATCCTTCGGCGCTTCATTCATGTCCGCCATTTCGTATACGCGGTAGTCGGTCATGGCGTACTGGTCGCCGTTATCGTTCGATTCCGCATCGATATCGAGATCGTGCGAAGGATAGATGTACAGTGTGCCGTTGAATACTTTCGCCGACGGATCGGCCGTATAGGTCCCGGGTATTAGGGGTCTTTTCTCAAGCATACCGGGCCTCACTTTTTTCCGGATAGTCGGCGCTGAAACGCCTACCGCCTACATGTAAAATCCGCCGTCAACCACGAGCGTTTGCCCGGTCACGAAATCGCCGTGCAGCACCAAGCCGAGAATCGCTTCCGCTACGTCGTCGGCCTCGGCTACCCGACCGAGGGGCGTCCCCTCGGATTGGCGCTTGACGTGCTCTTCCTTTCCGGAGACCCAGCGAGTATTGACTATACCCGGAGCTACCGCGTTGACGCGGACTTTCGGCGCCAGAGCGCGCGCCAAGTTTTTCGTCAGATTGATTATCGCGGCCTTTGACACCGCGTACGGGATGGAACTGCCTCTGCCGATGTATCCGGCTATGGACGCAACGTTGACGACGCAGCCGTTCGCTTTTTTCAGAGCGGCGGCGCAAGAGCGCGTGACGAAGAACGTTCCTTTTACGTTCGTATCGAATATCTCGTCCCATTGCTGTTCGCCGACGCCTTCAAGATCCGCGATATCGATATAGTGTGTTCGTCCCGCGTTATTTATGAGGACGTCTATCCCGCCGAATTCCGCGAGTATCCGCGCGACCATCGCGCGTATTTCCACGTCGACGGCAATGTCCGCTTTAACGGCTATCGCCTTTCTTCCGATAGCTTCTATTTCCGCCACGACCTGCCGGGCTTCTTCTGCTGAACGAGAATAATTCACCGCGACATTCGCGCCGAGCGCGGCCAATTTCAGCGCGCAGCTTCTGCCGATGCCGGTACACCCGCCGGTCACCAATACCGTTTTCCCGCGCACATCCATATTATTCTTTTTCTCCGCGGGCCAACGCGACGTGTGAATCGGCCATTTCGTAACCGGCCGCTTGGGCGCAAGCCGTGTTGAGGTCCAGAGCGGAAACGGTGACCGCGCAGAGCTCCGCCAGCCTCTTTACGTTTTCGTTGTCGTCGGGACTTTTTCCGCAGCCTCCGCAGCCGAGCAGGTTGAGCGCTTCTTTTGCCGTACCGAAGCCGGTTCCGCCGCCCACTGTCGCCACTTCGAGCGACGGCATCGTGACCATGAAATGCAGGCCCCCTTCGACGGCGTCGGCTTGAACGAACGCGGAAGCCGAAGTAATGACCTGCGCCAAGTCTTGCCCTGTTGCCGCGAAGAAAGCGGCAAGCGCGTTCGCGGCGTTGACGTTGAAGCCGCTTACGGTCCCCGCGAAAGCGGAGCCGAGATAGCATTTGTGGAAGACAACCCGCTCCACGCGACGGCTCGTCGTTCCTTCCTTGAAAACGCTTGTCAAAACTTTCTCGGGGATGAATATCTCCGTTTGAACGCTTTTTCCGCGGCCTTTCAAAATATTGATATGCGAAGCTTTTTTGTCGGCGCACGCGTTGCTCGATATGGTGACCAGCTTCCATTCGGGAAATTTCGCCAGCAGCGCGCGAATGATATCGGCCGACGCTTTCGTCACGCCGTTCATCCCCATCGCGTCGCCCGTCTTGCAGACAAGGCGGAGAATTACCTTGGTCCCCAGCTGATACGGTTCGATGTATTCAAGACGGACGAAGGGATCCTTCACGTGCGTTCCGAGTTCTTTCAAAAGAACGGGGTCGGAAGTTATCCGACGGCAAAGTGTTCGGGCTGATTCGATATCGGGAGCCTCAATCATCGGCGCCCTGGACATGCCGTCGAAGGTGACCAGCGTCTTCATTCCGCCCGACATGTTGATTGCTTTTATGCCGCGCTGGACGCCCGCTATCAGTGCGGCCTCATTAGTCGCGAGCGGTATGAAAAAGTCGCCTTTCGCGTATTCGCCGCGGACCTTGACGGGCCCGGCAATTCCCATCGGAATCAGCGCGGCGCCCACTTTCATTTCAATTCCGGAAAGTATATTGCCGTGCGCGAAAGCTGAATTCTCCACTACCGACTTTTTTATCCGCTCAAGAGACACTCCGGAATTCAGTTCGATGGATGAGCAACGAAGAAAATCGGCATCGCGACAGGCATCCTTAACCATAGCAGTATTCGATCCGTATACATCCTCGAATATCACCGTCTCCAATTGCTGTTGTTTTATTTTTCCGCCGAAGAAATCTTCTTTAATTTGTGCCAAGGTTCTCATGGTCGGACTCCTTCTCGCAGTAATATGAACTAAGACTTTTTGCGAAAGCGCCCGCGCGATCGATGGCCTCTCCGTCAATCCCGGTTTCGATGCCCAGCCTATGCAGCATTTCCACCAGCACCTCCGTGGCGATATTGCCCTTCGCGCCGGGAGCATATGGACACCCGCCGAGACCGCCGGCAGCGGAATCGATAATATCGATTCCGGCCTCCAAAGAAGCAAGGACGTTGGCGAACTCGATTCCGTCCGCGCGGTGGAAATGCGCGGCAAGGCTCGCGGTTTTCAGGTTTTTCTTGACCAGCGCCCCGACTTCGTACGCGCTGCGCGGACTAGCCATTCCCGTCGTGTCGCCAAGGGATATTTCGTAGGAACCGTAGGATTCGAGCGTCAGCGCAATTTCCGATACTCGCTCAGGTGCGATATAGCCGTCCATCGGACAACCGTAAGCCGTAGCGATATACGACCGAACCCGTACGTGCGCGCTCGCCGCGGTCTTATTGACGATCTCTAGTTCCTTTAACGATTCGGCCACCGTCATATTCAGGTTTTTTTTATTATGGGATTCGCTGACGCTCATGATGGTCACGATTTCCTCAAGTCCAGCCTTCAACGCTCGATCCAGGCCCTTCAGGTTCGGTACCAACGCGTTGTATACGACACCGGGATACCGCTTGATGCTATTCAGAACTTCTTCGGCATCGGCCATCTGCGGAACCCACTTCGGATGCACGAAGCTCGTCACCTCTATCCGGCGGCATCCCGCTTCTCCAAGCATATTCGTCAGTTTGATTTTATTTTCCGTCGAGATGAACTTCGGTTCGTTCTGAAGACCGTCCCGCGGCCCTACCTCGAAAATAGTGACTTTCTTTACCGGTAATAAATAACCCATCTGATCTTCACCTCGATATTAAAATCATTTTTATGGCCCAATCGTCTTCGGTCGGTTTCGACGGAAGAGTGATCTTTCCCGAAGCATCGGTTCGCGCTTCCGACGCCGCTCCCCAATTCCCCAATCGCGGATCAAACCAAGTGATCCGGTAAGAAGTTTCCGGCTTCAGGTCTTCAACCGTCGTTTCCGGCGTCCCCTTTTCCAGATACGCGAATATCGATCCGCGATCCTCGGTCGCGGCGCAGTATGCCCAGCCGTCATAGCTTGCCACAGGGCCGTGACGATTCGGATTCATCATACGAACGCACGGAATCAGCTGTTGGTAGGAGCTGCCTTCCGAAAGCATGAATGTCTTCAAGTGCCCCATCTGGGCAGCCCCCGGCCATTTCATGCCTTCCGCGACCGTAACTCGGGAAGCCTCTTCCACATCGCCGCGCCAGACGCCTCCGTCCCAGCCTCCCGAACCGTAGATATGTCCCGCGAACCCGCCCGAAAG
>JBAYHM010000180.1:0-9474 GCA_041666155.1 Treponemataceae bacterium | reverse complement strand
TTGAAATCCTCTTGCCGAATTTTATTTGTTATGATAACAATACTGTAATAATTACAATTCACAACCAATTACTCAAGGAGATCACATGAAGACTTGGATTTGTTCGGTGTGCGGTTACGTTTATGAGGGAGCCGAAGCTCCCGCGAAATGCCCGCAATGCGGAGCGGCTAAAGAAAAGTTCACAGAAAAAGCGGCAAGCGCCGGCTGGGCGGACGAACACAAGATCGGCGTAGCCCAGGGGCTGGACGCGGAAGTCGTTCAAGGGCTCAAGGATAACTTCATGGGCGAATGCACCGAGGTCGGCATGTACCTGGCCATGGCCCGTCAGGCGGATCGCCAGGGTTTCCCCGAAGTCGCCGAAGCGTACAAGCGCATCGCGTACGAAGAAGCCGACCACGCGTCCCGCTTCGCCGAGCTCCTGGGCGAGGTCGTGTTCCCCGATACAAAGAAGAACCTCCAGCTCCGCGCCGACGCGGAAGCGGGCGCCTGCATGGGCAAGCTGAAGATAGCCAAACGCGCCAAGGAACTTGGCTACGATGCTATCCACGACACCGTACACGAGATGTGCAAAGACGAAGCCCGACACGGCGCGGCCTTCAAAGGCCTACTCTCCCGTTACTTCAAATAAGAGGGAGACTGCAGCTTGCGTATGCGGGCGGGGTATTGCCCGCCCATACGCAAGTGGTATAAACGATCGGAGCGTACAATGAAAGTTATACCCCCCGCCGCTACACTGCTGGACGAACGGGGTATCCGCCCTTCTCACCAGAGGGTAAGAATATATGAGGTTCTCGCGGGAACAAAAGCCCACCCGTCGGTAGATTGGATTTACCGCTCGTTGAGCGATGAACTCCCTACCCTTTCCCGTACCACCGTGTACAACACGCTGGGAACTCTCATTGAAGCGGGACTCGCAAAACCCGTTTTCATAGAAGGCGAAGAAATCCGCTACGACGCAGACATGAGCGTCCACGGCCATTTCCGCTGCCGAAAATGCGGTACAGTGTACGATTTCAAAGTCGGCGAATCAGATATGGAACCGGACCTTCCCGAAGGATTCATCGCCGAACAGGTACAGCTCAACTGTATCGGACTCTGCCCGGCGTGCGCGGGGGAAGAAATACATAACCAAGTAAATAGATAAGGGTGATATATTTACTTTATATTTGCAATCCGACCGACAACTCAAAAGAATACTCAAAACGACCGGTTTCGCCTCCGAGAGAATCCGAAACTCCGCCGCCTGAAGCGATATTGTCCCCGAAACCTCGAATCACGGCGCGACCCTCAATGATATACCGGCGATCAATCACGTACGCCAAACCGACTCCGCCTTCCATTCCGAGAAAGGAAGAGATCAGCAAGTCCGTCCGCGCGCCGCCCGACGGAAGATATCCATTTGAAATTGAGAAAAACTGAAAGTCCCAGCCCAACTGACCGGTAACGGCCCAGCCGCCGTTAAATGGGAAAAGAAACTCCATCACCAAGCCGATTTCGTGGTCAACGTACTCCAAGGATCCGACGGCGGAATCCCCCGCGCCTTTGGACATCGTCCAGCGGATACTGTTGAGAATGGCGGGCTCGCGCGGGCCTTCGCAATAAGAGTAACCCAGAACGGCGCCGAAGCCGGCCATTGAACCGAGAGTCGGTAGATCAACGCGGTTACCGCTTTTGACGACGGTAAAAAAACTCCCGTCGTAACCGACGGAATATTCTTTTTCATGGAGCCGGTATTGGGCGAGAGTTCCGACGAAGAGACCGGACTTGTACCAGCCAGGCGCTCGGCTGAAAGCCGATTGAGCGACAAGCGGCGCAGCCGCCAGCAACGTGAATAAAAGGGCGCAATAGAGAAGGCGTACTCGTTTCACTTTTTGTCTCCCGAATTTTTAATTAGTATATCACGCGGAGCGTTCAGCTCCCTACGCATCAGCTCGATATGTTTGGCCGGATATACCGCGCGGGGACAGACCCGCGAACATTCAAGCTTACGTTCGCAAGCGGCGACTCCGGCAGGCAGCGCTGCAATGTCCAGCATCTCATCCTTGCGTTCCGGACGGTTGATCGATTCCCGGTGAACGGCGGCGAGCGCGGCGGGCCCGATAAACGAGTCGGAACCGGCGGCGGCGGTAATAGGACAAGCTGAAACGCAGGCCCCGCACTCGATGCAATCCTCAAAACGAACGCGGGGCGTATCACTTGGCGAAACGGGACCGACAGCCGCGTCGATACTGGACGACGTTTGCGAAGAGGACGACGATTCCGCGGCCCGTAGATAAGTGGAGTCTTCCGGCAGGGAACGGAACAGACGTCCCGGATCGATCACGAGGTCCGTGACGACATTGAAAGCGGCTAAGGGTTCAACCAAGGGTTCTTTACCCGATAAAGATGAAAGCCGCGTCAGGCAGGCCAGAATTTCCCGGCCGTCCACGCGGACGGAGCAGGTACCGCAGGAACCGTGGTGACAGGAATGCCGGTAGGAGAGGTCGGGAGCCCGGCCGGTGCGGATTAGTTCTAACGCGTCCAGCAACGTAGTCCGTTCTTCGTACTCCACCTCAAATCGTTCGACGCGGCCGGCATCCCCATTTCCGCGCCGTATCCCGATGACGCGCTTCAATGTCGGCCTCCGTTTTTCCAAAAAGTCCGGTATGAAGGGAGGACCAGGTCGGCGGTAGTGAACGCCCCCCGCAATCCGGCCTCATGGCCCGGACCGCCGCCGCTATCAACGGCGACGCCCTCCAGATAGCCTTCAACGGCGGCGGCGGCGGCTTCACCCATCGCGCGGAGCACGGTCGCTTTCCCTCCGATAATCGTGAAAAAACCGTAAAGGCCGTCGCGCTTACCGTGGTCGATGAGAGAAACGTCCCGGCTCATGTTGCGCCCATCGTCGTTGCTCCGCCCCGCAAGCGGACGGGCCGCGCTCCAGGCCGCGCGGATGGGATGGGAGGAGAAACCGGGGATAAGCTGATCGGCGCGGGAAAGCAGAAGGCGGATATCGTCCTCGGGCGGCGCGAGGCCGTCCGGATCGTCCGTTTTTCGTTGCGTGGAACCTATAATGGAAAACTTCCGTTGCGGGACGATGATGTCCCCGTCCCCGGCGCGGTGCAGATGAGAGATCACCAGGTCGGTCAATCGGCCCTCCACGGCGACCATGCTCCCCGGCGCCGCGGTGAGCGGCACATCGATACCGGCCAGCGACCCGATCTTACCGGCCCAAGGGCCTCCGCAGTTCACGACGACATCAGCGGGAAAACGCGATTCGGCACCGCTGCGCAGATCAAGGGCGCGGACGGCGGTGACGCACCCTCCGGACCGTTCTATTTCCGTCGCTTCCGTAAAAGTGCGAATGTCGGCGCCGCGGATGCGCGCGGCGGCGAAAAAGCTCATCGCCAGACGGTAAGCGTCAATCGTTCCGTCAGGTACGATCACCGCGCGCAGGGCGGCCGGGTTGAGGGCGCTTTCCATCGCCAAGGCACGGGAAATGGGGATTTCTTCGGCCGGGATCGTCGCCGCGCGGCAAGCTTCAACAAACTCGTCGGCCAACCCCGCGTCCTCCTCGGTGAGGGCGAGGAAAAGGCCCTGATTGTATTCCATGCAGTTCGGAGCTATGCGCCTGAGGATCAGAGTCTCATCCATACACTCGCGAGCGATGCGGACATCGCCCAGGGCGTAGCGCGCGCCGGAATGTAGTTGTCCGTGATGACGCCCGGTCGTGCCGGAGGTAAGTTCCCCGCGTTCAAGGAGGGTCACCGCGTAGCCCCGCAGGGAGAGGTCGTACGCTGTCGCGGCTCCCGTTCCGCCGCCGCCGATAATCACGATGCTTCGTTCGCTCATTGGGTACAGTATAATCGGATTTAAGGTTATAATCGATCGGAACGGAGTTTCCTTCCGTCGGAGGTCGCGAACATGGATATGCAAGTTACTGAAGCGCCGATAGTTCTCACGATCGCCCATAGAGGCGCGCGTTCCGTGGCGCCGGAAAACACTCTGGCCGCTTTCCGAGCCGGTTTAGAAGCGGGTGCCGACTGGTTTGAGCTGGACGTCGCGGCGAGTTCCAATGGCGAGCTCGTAGTGATGCACGACAATACCCTCACACGGACAACGAACGCGAAAGCGAACTTCCCCGACCGCGCGCCCTGGGCCGTCTACGATTTCTCCCTGACCGAACTTCGGAGTCTGGACGCGGGGAGCTGGTTCCGCAAAACCGACCCTTTCAAAACGGTGGCCTCAGGGGTCGTAAGCCCTGAAAAAGTTGCGGAATTCAAAGGTGAAAAAATACCGACACTGCGGGAGACGCTGGAATTCTGCGCACGGGAAAAGTGGCGCGTGAATGTGGAAATCAAGGACGCGACGAGCCGCGCGTGCGATCCTTGGATAGTTGAACGGACTGTCGCTCTCATAAAAGAACTGGGCATTGAGGATAGAACCCTCATCTCATCTTTCAACCACGCCTACCTGCGCCGCGTTCGCGCCGTGTCGAAAAGCATGGAATTGGGGGCTTTGGTAGAAAAAATACCGGCGGACGCGGTATCTATACTGAAAGAACTCAACGCCCGATCCCTAAATCCCGGCCTCAAAGGGCTGGATGTGGCAGCCGTTCGCGCCGTGCGGGAAGCGGGCTTCGATGTTTTCGTCTGGACCGTGAACGAGGAATCGGACATGAAACGCGTGATTGCCGCCGGCGCGACCGGAATTATCACTGATTTCCCGGCCCGGCTCATCGAGTTTCTCAAACGATGACGTTATTCGCGCGCTCCTCACGGGATTTTATTGCTAGCCTGACAAAGCGGACTTAAACTGAAATGGTCCCGCCGTTGGGAGCGGGAAGCTAAAAGAGGAGGCGGAAATGAAGAAGATCCTATCGTTGACCATCGCGCTGGCGCTAAGCGCTACCGCGGCGTTCGCGCAAGTTCAGGTTGAGTTCTGGCACGCGATGACCGGAAAGAACGCAGATAATGTCCAGGCGCTCGCGGACAAGTTCAATACCAGCCAGACCGCGTACAAGGTTGTCCCCGTTTACAAAGGTTCCTACAGCGATACCATGAATGCCGGCATCGCCGCGTTCCGCGCAAAACAGGCTCCCGCTATCATTCAGGTTTACGAAGTCGGCACCGCGACGATGATGTCGGCGAAAGGCGCGATCAAGCCGGTCTACCAACTCATGAAGGAAACCGGGGAAAAGTTCGATCCCAAGGCCTATATCCCGACAATCACCAGCTATTATTCGACATCCAAGGGCGATATGCTGTCTCTGCCTTTCAATTCGTCAACCGCCGTCATGTACTATAACAAGGACGCGTTCAAAAAAGCAGGACTCGATGCTGAAAAGCCGCCGGTCACCTGGCCGGAATTCTTCACCATCGCCAAAAAGCTCAAGGCTTCAGGCATGGAAGGCGGTTTCAGTACGAACTGGATCTCCTGGATCCAGCTTGAGAACTTCGCCGCCTGGCACAACCAAGCCTTCGGCACGAAGAACAACGGTTTCGACGGACTCGATACGAAGCTCGTATTCAATACCCCGCTCACTCTCAAGCATTTCCAGACCATCTACGACCTGAGCAAGGACAAGGTGTTCATTTACGGCGGCCGCGAAAACAAGGCGAACCCGCTGTTCACCTCCGGACAGGTCGGCATGCACTTTGAATCCATCGGCGGCTACGCGAATATGAAGGCGAACTGCAAGTTCGATTTCGGCGTCGCCCGGATTCCCTATTATTCGGACGTGAAAGGCGCGCCGCAGAATACGATCATCGGCGGAGCGAGCCTGTGGGTATTCAACGGAAAATCGAAAGAAGAATACAAAGCGGTCGCCGCGTATTTCGCCTTCCTTTCCCTGCCGGAGTCACAAGCGTTCTGGCACCAGAACACCGGCTATCTGCCGATAACTACCGCCGCGTACGAACTGACCAAAAAACAAGGCTTCTACGACACCAACCCCGGTCCCGAAGTGGCCATCAAGCAACTTCTGAATAAGGCGCCCACGGGAAACTCGATGGGTATCCGGTTCGGCAACTTCAACATCATCCGCGAGATTGAGGATCAGACCTGGGAAGACATCCTGGCAGGAAAGATCGCAGTCAAGGCAGGACTTGAAAAAATGGTAAAGGACGGAAACGCAAAGCTCCGCGAGTTCGAACGACTCAACAAATAACGCTCCGTTCGGCAGCGTCTCCGGCCGCCCGATTCGCCTTGAGCTTTTCGGGCGGCCATTCTATTTTTCATCCCAGGATGTGCCATGGCTAAACAATACGAGTTCAAAGCGAGATTCTTACCCTACCTGCTCGTCATTCCCCAGATGGTGATCGTTTTCGTGTTCTTTTTCTGGCCGTCCGCCCAAGGTCTCTGGCAGTCCTTTTTCCTCCAGGACCCCTTCGGCGGCACGATGATATTCGTCGGGCTTGAAAATTACCTCAGGCTATTCACGGACGCCTCGTACGCTTACGGGGAATCCTTCATTATCTCCACTTCTTTCGCGCTTACCGTAACGGCCTTCGCCATGACGACGGCGTTGTTCCTGGCCGTACAGGCTAACCGAAAAATTCGTTTCGCGACTTTCTACAAAACCATGCTTATTTGGCCCTATGCCGTGGCGACCATGGTCGCCGGCGTCTTATGGCTCTTTATGTTCAATCCGAATGTCGGCGTCATCGCCTGGGCGCTCAAAACAAAATTCGGCGTGGACTGGCAGTATTTGATCAACTCGGGCCAGGCATTCTTCCTGGTCACCATCGCCGCCAGCTGGAAACAAATTTCCTACAATTTTGTTTTCTTTCTTGCCGGCCTTCAGAGCGTTCCCAAGGACTTCATCGAGGCGGCAGCCATAGACGGAGCCAGTCCCACCAAGCGCTTCTGGAAGATTATTTTCCCCCTTCTCTCCCCCACGACCTTCTACCTTCTGGTCATGAACCTTGTATATGCCTTTTTCGAGACTTTCCCCATCATCCATCAGGTGACCTCGGGCGGTCCGGGCAAGTCCACCAGCATTCTGGTGTATAAAATTTGGCGCGACGGGGTAGTCAACCTGGACCTGGGAGGCTCTTCCGCCCAGTCGGTGATCCTCATGATCCTGGTCGTAGGCCTCACGGTCCTACAGTTCCGCTTCCTTGAGCGGCGAGTAAACTACTAAGGAGCGGTATCGATATGACCGAATATTCACGATTCCGCCGATTTTTGCCCCACGCGTTTCTGATCATCGCCGTCACGATCATCATTTTCCCGATTTATTTGGTATTCGTCGCCTCGACGCGGACGAGTCCGGAAATCATGGCCGCGCCAATGCCTCTCTTGCCGGGTACGCACCTTTTGGAAAACTACAGCCGCGCCGTCCTTGAAGGAGCCAAAAACCTCGGCGCCTCGGCCTTCACGATGATGCGGAACTCGCTCATCATGGCGATCGGCATATCCACGGGTAAAATATTCGTTTCGCTTTTGGCCGCCTTCGCCATCGTGTTCTTTGATTTCAAGCTGCGCTCGTTCTGCTTCTGGAGCATCTTCGTGACCCTGATGCTCCCGGTGGAAGTCCGCATCATGCCGACCTACAAAGTCATTTCGGACCTGGGGCTGCTGAACAGCTACGCGGGACTCATCCTGCCGATGATCGTATCCGCGACGGCGGTCTTCCTGTTTCGGCAGTTCTTCATGTCGGTGCCTCGGGAAATCGCGGAAGCCGCCCAAATGGACGGCGCGCGCCCGATGCAATTTTTCCTGCGTATTCTAGTACCCATGACGCGTACGCCGATTTCAGCCATGTTCGTCATTCAATTCATCTACGGGTGGAACCAATACCTGTGGCCGCTGCTCATCACCACCAAACAGGAATACTACACGCTCCTGATCGGCATCAACCGCATGCTCTCGGGAGCCGACGTCCAGATCGAGTGGCAGATCGTCATGGCGACTACGCTTCTGGCGATGATCCCTCCGGCCCTGGTTGTCATCGTCATGCAAAAGCAGTTTATCAGCGGAATGACGGATACGGAGAAATAGCGCCGTCCATGGCGCTACAGTTCGCAGGAGCGAACTGCAACATTTGTGTGATCGCGCGTCCATGCGCGATTGGATATGAGACCTGTCGTGTGTCGATGGGTAATGATTGAGGCGCGGCCCGACGGCCGCGCGTCGGAATCACTGCGCGGGGGCTAGGTGCGGGGGGACCAGATGAAGCCGGGGAGGGCCACGGAATCGACCGGCTCTTCGCCGCGGTACTCTTTGACCGGGGCGAAACGCGTTCCGTCAAAATGCCAGGCCAGTACGCTGCCGTCGGAAGGTTTCACTATCCAATATTCGCGGACGCCGTGAGTCTCGTATAGGGTTTTCTTCTCGTTGAGATCCTTGTAGGCGGTGGAGTCCGACAGAATCTCTACTATAAAATCCGGGGCTCCGCGAATGCCCTCATCGACGACTTTTGAGGGATCGCAGACTACCAGAATATCAGGCTGTACCACCGTATCGGCCTGATCATCGGCGGCATCCGGATCGGAAAGGTATACATCGATTGGTGAATAAAAAAGCTCACACGGTTTTCCGACTAGAAATCCATCAATTTGGGAAAAGAGTTTACGCGATATCCGTTGATGTGTACTGCGCGGCGCGGGACTCATACTGTACGCGATACCGTTAATCAGTTCCCAGCGTTCTTCGTCCGGCCAAGTTTTATAGTCGGCGACGGTATAATGAACATCCGGTTTGACGGTAGACATGCCGTCCACTTTATTTCGAATCATGGAACCTCCGCTTACTCTTTTTCGTACCGGTATCCGGCGCCTTGGACGGTTCGGATGAGACGCGGCTCGGCGGGGTTTTCCTCAAGCTTACGCCTGAGAGCGACCATATGCTGATCCAGGGTGCGGCTTACCGGCGGGTTATCGAACTCCCAGCAGAGGCGAAAGAATTCGTCGCGGTCCACAACTTCGCCGACGCGGAAGTACAAAAGCGCGAGGATGCGCGCCTCCCGGCGGGAAAGGTCGATGACACGCCCCGCGCCGGTCGATCCGGCGAAAGCGGATCCATCGAGGCGTTGGGCGCGAAGTTCCCGGGGACGAATGGTCCAGGGACCGAAGCGGAAGGGACCGAGGCCATCCAGGTCGGGTGGGTCCAGGCCGCGATCCTCCGCGCCCCGGACGCTCCGGCGGAGGACGGCCGCGACGCGGGCCAGAAATTCGCGCACGCCGAAGGGCTTCTGGATGAAGTCGTCCGCTCCGAGTTCAAGACCGAGAACCTTGTCGATCTCTTCGCTTTTCGCGCTGATGAACAGCAGCGGCACTCCGCGATCGATCGCGCGGATTTCGCGGCAGGCGTCGAACCCCGAGAGAATCGGCATCATTATATCGAGGCAGACAAGATCGGGCCGCGTTTCACGAAACGCGCTTACCGCGCCGCGCCCGTCGGCGACCGCCGTCACTTCCCAGCCCTCGCCCTGCAGGATTTCCACGATTGCCCGCCGGGTGTGGTTGTCGTCTTCGGCGACCAGCGCTTTCA
>JBAYHM010000179.1:0-9489 GCA_041666155.1 Treponemataceae bacterium | reverse complement strand
TTCGCGGGACCGGAATTCGTGGCCCCTATCGGTCTTGGCGACAAGGGTGAATTTCCCGTTGACGCCGTCGCCTTTTGGCGTAAGCGAGATGTAGGGGCCGTCGAACGAAACATCGTAGCCTGAGGATGCGGGGTCCAGGCTCAGTGACGAAAGGACCGCGCCGACGAAACGTCCGCGCAGGGGTCGGCGGCCGTGATCGGTCGGGGCGAACCGGATCGTATTCTCGCCGGCCAAGCGTTCGTCGGCAAAGATGAAGCCGGGAGCGCCCCGGACGGCCGAATAGTCAAGCACGCGTACGAGACCTACGGCTGAAGCGCCGCGGCTGTGGGAATCTTTGACTGTCGCCGTCAATTCAAGCATGCCGAAAGGACTGTCTTTGGGCAGCGGGACTAAAACCGTCCCGTCGGCGGAACGGACTTGCGCCGTGCCGCTCACACCCTGAGCGCCGCCGGGACCGGTGAGTTTCCACTCCACCGCCGGAATCTTCGATCCATTCGCCTGGGAATTCTTTACGATGAAACGGAAAGATGCCTTGCCGTCGGGCGCGAGTTCTACTCCGCTTTGGAAGGGTTCGACGCGCGCGTCCTTGGAAGCCGAATCGTAGACCACGTCTTTGATCTCTACCGACGGAGCGGCGCCGATGTCCTCTATCTGGGTGGCCGTCGTCGGTCCGACAACTCCGTTGATATCGATCGCGCGGACGGAAAGCATACGCTTTCCGGGTGGAATATCGGTCAATCGTATACAGAACGTACCCGAGGTTTCGATTTTTTTAGGAGCTTGGGAATCGATCCAATACTCGATGGCCGCCACCCCGTCGTCGTCGCGCGCAAAGCCCGCGAGCAGCGCGTTACCCTCGGTTCGCGCCAATGGCGCGGGGGCAAGCGTAGGCGCGGGTGAAAGCAGGGTTACGCGCGGCTTGTCGGCCTCCAAATCCAGCGCGATGCGCTTACGCAGCTCGGTACGATTACCGATCGTATCGACCGCGGTGAGAATGACAGTAGTTTCTCGTCCGCGGGGATTGGAAAGCTTTACGGGCACTACCCAGAAGGGGTCGCCGGGATTGACGACAATGTCCCCGCCCTGGTCCCCGATTTTCCAGTTTACCGACTTGAGGCCTACCTCGTCCTTCGCGTAACCGAAAAGCGCGAAAGTGCCGTCGACGCTTTCCTCAGCCGCCGGAGAAATCAGTTCGATCGTGGGCTTGGTATTATCCACTACCAGCAGAATGGGCGCGAGGGCGACGGAGCCGACTCCGTCTTTTGACTTTAGCAATACTACCGAAGGGCCGTCTGGAATTTTGTTCGTATCGATTTGCGCGACGAAAGAGCGTATTCCTTTATTTTTGTCGTACGAACCGCTCGTTTCCGCGAAGGTCTTGCCGCTGTCCAGCGAACATTCAACCGATGCGACGCCGTTCGCGTCGAAGACGCTGCCGCGGAGCGCGATGCGGCCCGAGACGAGGGTTCCCGCGACAGGCTGTTCGACGGTTTCCACCGGACGCCTTTTGTCCATATCGAAGGCGACCGAACGCTCGGGACCAGTCAGTCCGTTAATGTCCACACCGCGCGCCCATAGTGTATGTCTGCCGTCGGCGATGTCCGTACCTTTATATAAAAAAGACCAGAACGTAGTCCCTTGGGTGGAGAACCATTCGCTCCCATCCAGCCGGAGTTCAACCTTCGCGACGCCGTCGTCATCAACGCAGGTTCCGACGACGTTCAGATCGCCTGAAACCCGCATGAGCGGAATAGGATTGGCGATCGCGGCGACGGGCAGGTCGGTTTTCGGATCAACGTACACGTTGATGGGCCCGGCAACGGTAACGTTCCCGGCCTGGTCCCGCCCTTCCACGACGATGTTGTAAATGCCGGGTTTTTTGTCGGAGATATCAAAAGTCTTTTCCCAGTTACGAAGTCCCGCGGCTTCGGTCAAAGGCGCTTCTTTCTTGCCCGCGCCGAACACGGCGAACGCGCACAGCGCGGTGAGGAGTATGGACGAAAAAACAAGGCGAACTGCTTTCATTCGGTACACTTCCATTAAATCAAGACGTCTGAGGTTCTTTCAAAAGTCGGTTGGTTTTGAAAACACCTCGTTTATAAACCGTATTTTCACGGTTTGTTGACCGCGCTCCGGACCCACCGTATACTGCCGACATGGCCAATAAAAAAAAGAGCGGCGGCAAACGGCCGCATAATTACATCTTCGGCATCGTAGTCGGCGTCCTACTACTTTCGGTCGCCGCCGTCTACGCGTACCTGCTGTTCAGACCACTCCGCGCGGCCCTGGTCGGACTCGACGCGGCCGAAACAAAGGCGATAGAGCGCGTCCTCACGGAATCGAAGCTCCGCCTCGTACTTTCCGAAATCCCTGCCGGAGACTTGGCCAAAACCCTCGCCGCCCCGCTGCCCCCCGATCTCGTGTTCGCCCGGTCCGGACTCGAATTGAACCGGTCGCGGGCGGAACTGGAAAACCTGCCGGCCGCCCTCGTCAAGCGCGTACCGCAGTCCCTCTCCTGGGCCGTTTCGGAACGGGACGAAACGCGTTCGCTGCCGCTCCTGGTCGACCACTTTGAACTTGCCTGGCGCTTTGAACGCTGGGCGAGCCTAAAACTCAAAGAACCCCGAACGCGCGCCGATTTTGAAAAAGCCGCCGCGACGCTCACGACTCCCCAATCCCCCGCGATCCTCTTCGCCGGAGGCGACGGGGAAACCCTGCTTCTGGTCCTCTCGGTCCTCTGCGTCGCCCAAAAAGGGACCGGCGCTTACCGTTCGTCGGTGAGCGCGATCATCGACTGGGCCAGGGAAGCTCGAAAAAAAGGCGCATCAATTCCGCCAATCTCCGAACTGCTCGCGCAAAATCCGGCGCTCGCCGACGCGGTCGCCGAACTGCGCCGCTGGAAAACCGCCGGACGCCTCCATATCGAGTGGGACCGTCTCCTCGCGAAGGACGTCCGTTCGTACATGGAAAGCGGTATGGGAAACCTCGTGCTCCAGAGCCTCTCCTTCCATCGAACCGTGCCGTACGCCGTCATCGGCGACTACCGCGCCTATCCGTTCCCCCGTTTCGCCGTAACCGACCGACCGGCGCTGGTAACCCCGATGACGACCGTTTCCGTCACCCGCCGCGGCTGGCGGGTCGGCCGCGCGCTGGAAGCCGTGGACCGTTTCGCGCAGCCGCGCGCGGGTTTTCTCCTTGCCGAAACAAGCGGCAGGGCAACGGCTCTGTCGGCGGCGCAGGCTCCCGATATTCAGGCGGCCGACGTCCTATCCTGGGCCGCGGCGCACCGCAACATCGTTTCCGGCTTCTACCGCGACGCCTTCTACGAAAGCGCGACGGCCGAAGCCTTTGCCGCCGCGCTGCGGGAAGCGCTCCGCTAGTTCAGCAAATCCGCCAAACCGGTAACATATTCGATTCCCTTCAATCCCGACTGGGCGTTGGAGTATCCGACTACCGGTCGGCTGTCCGTACCCACGCCGACGTTGAAGCGGTTGCTGTCGCTGTCGATGATCCGCTGCGGCAAGACTTGCACTTCCCAGATTCCGTTGAACTTATCAGACCCATCCACGCCGTTACCGAGCGCGCCGACGAGCCAGGCAACTTTCGCCGTGTTTCCCACGCCGCGATAGGAAATGTACGGAACATCCGAAGCGTTGAGCGCGAGGCTCAACTTGCTGCCGACCGAGAGGTACGAATCCACCTTTGTCCGCGTGTAGCTGGTAGAGTCGTAAGTGTCCAAGTACACGTACTTCACATCCCCGTTGAACGAATCGTAATAGGCGATGTGCACATGGTCCGCCGAGTCGACTACCATATCGATGTACTCCGCGCCGATGTTCGAATCGATCGTCAAGGGGCTAGACCAAGTGGTTCCCGTCGGGTTCGTGTTGTACTGGTAGACCAGCGCGTTGTCGCTCGTCCGGTAATAGACGATCAGCGCGTAGCCGGCCGAGGTGCCTTCAACGGCGATATGCTCACCGGCGCCGGTGGCGATGGTCTGCGCGGCGTTCGTGTTGCCCGAATTGTTGTTCTGACCGAAACGCGTATTATTCGTCCCGTTGTCCGTATACACCGGCCAAGTGTTGTTCTGGTTGCGCTGGACCAAATCCAGGTTGTTCACGTAGAGCGCCGTTCCGGAATCGTTGATACGCGTCGCGTTCCCCGCCGTTCCGCCGCCGACGGTAGTCTGATTGGTGCCGATGCGGAAGTAGCGGAAGAGAACCCTATCGTCTATGGAATCGTAGACAGCGTAGAACGTCTGCGACGCCGCGTCGGTGCCGACCATCTTGATGTCCGGGAAGCGGTACCGATCGAGTACGGCAAGGTTGCCGGTCTTATACAGGTTGTCGAGCCAGACGTTGTTGTCGCGATAGTAGTACGTCGTACCGCCCCAGGTGGTATCCGGCGGATTGTAGAAGAAGTTGACGGTGATGCCGCCTTTGTCGCCTATGTAATTAGTCCCGCTCTGTACGATGTTGATGTCGTAAAGGGCCGCGCGCGATCCGGAATCGTTGAGGGCCAAGTTCGTAAAGGTAAACAAGTCCCAGTTCTCATACATCTTCGTCTCCGCCGTACCGTTCCAGTATTCCGCAAGACCGTAACCGCCCGAGTTGTTCACATAGGCGAATTGCGGTGTATTGCCGTTGAGGGCCATCGACGGATACAAGGCGTTCTTGGCGTTCGGCGCCGCCGCGTTGGTACGCAGGGTCGTGAGTGACCACAGCGAGAAGAAGCGGTCGTCGTACACGCTCTGGTGGATAGAGCTTGATTCCTGGTTGTAGACAACCGCGGCGTTCGCGTTGTTGATGGAAGGCACGCCGTTTGCGATAACCGTCAGGTAGCCCGATCCAGTCGCGCTCACCGTCACCGTGAGCGTTGAGAAATCGCTTGAGGCGGCGGAAGAAGTCAGGCCGGAGCCTTGTTTGGTCGTGTAGGTCGCGTCGTACGCGTCGGGGTCGATGGAAAGACGGACATCGCTGGATGCTCCGCTCAAGGTTGTCGGAGCCAGGTTGAACCCGCTCACCGTCACCGCTTCACCGCTTGATATCGGGTAGCGGCCACGGGCGCTGCGGTTGAAGTCCGCGAGTACGAGGGAGTTGATCGTCGTACTGACGGAGTTGATATACGGAGTGATATCGATCTGATAGCTCGGCTCGTTGTCCGCGTCCGAAAGTATGCGATACGCGGTCTGGGCGGTATCCACCGCCGCGGCCAGAGTGACCGTTCCCGTCGTCGAGTTGAAGGCCGCGACGCGGGTGTAGTACGCGGCGTCGCCGGTTCCGAGTATGACCGGGAAACCTAGTGCCACGCTCTGACCGATGAGAGCGGCGTGCGTCAGCGTGAGGGAGGTTCCTCGGGTTCCCGTTCCGCTCCAAACAACAGGGGCCGCCGCGGTGGAACTCGGGTTCGCGGTGCCGGCTTTCTTGTCCTCGACAACCACGCTCACCACGCGATTTTTGGCCGCCGTGCCTGAGATCTTGGCGCTATTCCAATCCAGGCGCCAATCGGAGCGGTGGCCGCTCTGTCCGATTGAATCGGAGGTAACGTCGAAACGCCAGCCGTCGGTCGCGTAGCTTCCCGCGCCGGTCCAGGCTCCGGAGGAATAGCCGGCCACGCGATAGTACGTAAGACCGCCGAAGGTCCGCGTCGCCGCGGAGCCGGTGAAGGTGAAGGCGCCCGTATCGCTTGTCCCGTCTCCGACGTACATCCATATCGCGGTGAGCCGCTGGTCGTCGAACGCGACGCCGCGGAAGCTGACGCCGCCGGAAACGTCGGGATCGGACCCGTCGAAAACGCCTGAAATCTCAATATGCCCGTTGGACCGCGACGCGCCGTAAAGTGAGTTGTCCGAGGCGGTATTCCAGTAGAACGGCCTGATGGCCGCGGTCGGTATCACGTTGTCCACGCGGGCAAGCTCGCACACGACGTCACGCGTCATGGAAAGGCTGTCCGTTCTCGGCGTAGTCTCTTCAGTCGTGTCCCATACGACGAAGCGGAAAGTTCGGATACCCTCGCCCACCCCGTCCAGAGTCGTCGCGTTCAGCGTTAACGGAACGAGGGAACCGCCGCTGCCGGTGCGGAGCGTGGAATAGGTGCCGATCTGCGCAAGAGTGGCAGTGCTCGTTCCCGCGCTCAAAACCAGAGTGAGGTCGCCGTTTCCGTTGGTGACCACCGGCAGGAGGTACATCGGCGCTTCCTTCACTTTGAAGGAAGTCGTTGTCGACAGGAGGTCGGTCGTGCCGTCGGCGAACGCGAAGAGTTCGCGCTCGGTGCTCTCGGCCAGCTCGTTGATCGAACCATTCAGGTCCAGGTCCGTGCCCAGCCATACGGCTGAGACGCGCGGGCCGTTATTCTGGATTTTGTAGCCGGTCGTCTGATAATGGGTGGCGTTTTCGCTCGAATCGAACACCACGTAGTGGATTTCAATCGGACCGTCGGGAATATTGTTTGAGTTGATGTCCACAAACCAAGTGTAGGTGGAGCCGGAATCCTGTTTCAGGTATTCGACATAGCCGTCGCCGTCGTCGTTGACAACCGAGGACCCACCCCAGCTTTCCACGATATCCTTATGGTCGATGGACACGGCGAGCCGTATCTCGTACGCAGTCAGCCCGACGGCAACCGCGCCGTCTGCCCACGTGACTGTACCGGAAGCGGGAGACCAGGCGCTTATAGTGCGTTTATCGCCGCCTAAAGTCACTTTCTGACCGACCGCGATGAGCGTATTACCGATGAGCGCGGGATCGGTGAGACTCGTCGTCGTGCGGCTGCCGGCCGTACCGATCTTTACCGGCGAATCCTGGCTGAAGGAGAAAGTGCCCAGCAGCGCCGACGTATTGGAAACGAGCGGGTTGTATATGCGGTCGAAAGTCGTCGAACCGTTGCCGCGACGCACGAAATAGACTTCCACCCGGTCGATATCCGAACCGACGTCATCGGCGGTGCCTTTTATCTTGTACCAACCGTTGCTTTGCTGAACGAGCGGCGGAGTGGTAACCGCGTTGAGGGTACCCGTCGGTGCTTTGGTATCTATCGCCAAGCGCAAGGCTTGAGATGCTTCACGTGAAGGTTCGGACACGTCGGCGGCGGTGATCATAAAATCCCAAGAGGCCGCCGAATCCGCGGGGCAGCTGATGGGAATAGCCAAGTCGATGCGTTTGTACTTGGTCTCGTACGGCGCGTCGGCGACAGTCGTCAAGGTGAACCAGGAAGGCTGGGAGATAAGCGTGCCGTTCAGCGAGCCCGTGACGGACACCGACAAAAGAGCCGTTTCGTCTTCAATCGATCCGCGCAAAGTCCAATTGCCCTTGATGTGCATGCCGTAGGTATAGGGGATCTCATTACCGTTGTTGGGATCGGCATCCGGATCAAGCTTGAGCGAATAAGAAGAACCGATGAGCGGCACGTTCTTGTCGATGAGTATCTCTATCGGCGTGGACCAAGGGCCGAAGGTACTGTAGATATCCTGGGCACGTACGCGCACCAGGAGATGCGTCGGCGACGCGCCGGCAGGGTCGAATTCTCCGCTTTCATTGATCGTCTTGTTCCAGTTGCTGGAACCGGTCGTCAGTTGCCCGTTTCCGCCGTTATACCAGGTGCCGATCGCGTCGTCGGCGACGGTGAACGAACCGTCCTGGTTCGTATCGATCTGCATCCAGACACTCGCGACTCCGTCGTCGTCCAGCGCCGTACCGTAAATCCGCACGTTTCCGCCGAGGGTCGTGTCGGTCGCCGGATAGCTGATCGTAGCTTTCGGGGCGTCGCCGTCCGGGTCTATGCGGAGGCTGTATTCCAGGACGGAGTACGTCGTCTCCGTAGTCAACACGGCACCGGACCAAGTGATGGTCCCTGTACCTGAGTTCCAAGCGGTGATGACGCGGGCTATGCCGCCGATGAGCGCGATCTGTCCAACCGCTACGCGCGTATTTCCAACAAGCGCGGCACTCGTAAGACTCGTGACGTTCGGTCGCGTACCCGTGCCGTCGATGGGCGTGCTTTCCCGAATGTTGCCGGCCTTATCAGTCGCGCGCACCACAACGGGAAGAATGTAGAGAGTCACGCCCGTGGAGGTATCCACGTACGCTTCAGTAGCGTTGGAGAAAGCGGTCAAAGCAGTCGCGCCTGAGAACGGAATTTCCCAGAGGTAGTTGGATCCGTCCGGAACAAGCGGGGAATCCGACAAATAATTCTTGCCGACGCGGTAAGTCACCGAGGCAAGCTGGGAAAGCGCGTCCGAAGCGGTGCCTTTGACGATGAGTTCACCGTTAACGATGGTAGCGGTCGCGGGGGTGAGGAAGTGCAATTCCGGAGCCGTGTTATCGACGATGATGGTCCGCGTGGCCGTTGAAGTGAGGCCCGAACCGTCGGTAACGGTGACGACGACATCTTTCGCCCCGTCCCCCAGAGATCCGACGTCGATTTCCGGCGTCGAATACGCGGTGTAGGCCGGATAGGCTACAACGGAACCCAGGACGGTGGTAGCCACGTCGCCGATTCCCGGTACGTTCACCGAAACAGTAGCGATCCCGTTCGCGTCGCGTGCGAGAGCTTTAATGGAGAACTTCGCCGATGGGCCGCCGAAAGGCAAGTTCGCGGTGAGCGTCACGGTATCGGCGTCGACTGCGAAATCGTAGGGCAGCGCTTTATCGACGGAAATGGTCGAATCAATTTCCGGCGTAACCGTGTCTACGCGGAACGTGACATAGGTTTCCCAGTAGCCCGCGCCGTTCTGCACGCGCGGCTCGTTCGCGGCGTCGGTTGAGAAAACCGTGCCCGACGCGTCGGTAACGCGGAAATAGAGGTTCTTAGCACCATCGCCGGCGGAAGCGTCGTAGCTCCAGTTGCCGCCGTCGAGCGTTATCGCGGTCCACGAAGCATTATCTTCGGAAACGGAGAACGCGGCGGGCGTTCCGTCGTCATCGGATACCGTGCCGTAGACCGTACGCGTCATCTTGAGGATAGATGTGCCTGTCGGCACGATATTCGACAGCTTCAAAACCGGTCGGTCGCTGTTTTGGTCGATGGTGAGATCAAGCGTCGTTTCGGTCGCGTTCGCGTTGCCGGCTTCGTCGGTCGCGGTCGCGCGCAGCCTGATCTGCGTTCCGGCGGTACCCGAATCACGGTCGTAAGTCGCCGAATCGAAGAGAGTCGTATCGAAGGCGGGCAGCAACCAGTTGTAGGCATCGGTGCCGGTGATCGTGGCTACGGAGTTCCACAAGGAAGTAGATTGGTTCCAGATTTCAAGGACGACTCCCGTCAGGACCTGATCGTCGTTGGCGACGCCCCGGACGGCTAAGGTCTTATTGATGGAAGCCGACGCCGCGGGCGACGAGAACGACAGAGTCGGCGGCGTCTTGTCCACGATTATGGGTAAGCCAACCGTCGTAGTGCGGCCGGGCAGATCACGAACCCGAGCGTAGATCGTGCGGGAACCGGCGGAAAGCGCGGAGATCGACGCGGCGGGAATGGAACCATCCCATTTCCCGGTGC
>JBAYHM010000178.1:0-9492 GCA_041666155.1 Treponemataceae bacterium | reverse complement strand
CGTTCCCATTCCGAACACGGAAGTCAAGCCCTCTTACGCCGATGATACTGCCTCTCAAAGTGGCGGGAAAGTAGGTAATCGCCAGGCTTTTTTTTGTCCTCATCTAAAACACGTTCGACCTTGATGAAACCGCCTTTCAATAGTAAAGTATTAATAACTAAGTTTTTAGTACTTCGGATGGGCTGACAAGGGAGCATGCATGGCTGACAAGGACTATCAGTACCAATTGGTAACGTTTCAGCTCGGCGAGGAACTATACGGAATCGATATCATGGATGTGAAAGAAATCGTTCGCGTCCAAGAAATTCGCTCAATTCCGAACGCTCCTTCTTATGTGGAAGGTATTTTCAACCTCAGGAAAGAAATTATTCCCATCATCAATTTGCACAAGCGTTTTCATTTGAAGCGAGCTGTAATGGGTGATGAAGAAGAGTTGCTTTCCGGTTTCATTATTATCGATTTAGATGGCATGAAATTAGGGGTCATAATCGATAAAGTGGCTCGCGTCGTCACCGTTGAAACGGATAAGATTAAACCACCACCGCAAATGTTGACCGGTATCGGGGCGGAATATATAAAAGGTGTGGTGCACCAAGAACAAGGCGGGTACTTAATAATTTTGGACATCGCTAAACTATTCAACCCGAAAGAGTTGCAAAAAATAAGCGAACTAAAACGTTAAGGATTCCGGTTCGGAAGGTTGATGCATGAAGATAGAGTCTTACTCCCCTACGATTCGACGGCGGGAGATGGATGCCGTTTTGACTGCCATGGTTCAAGAGCATGTCGGTCCCGGCGAACAAACCTCTCGCCTTGTACAAATCGCAAGGGAATATATAGGATACGATTATTGCCTACCGTTACGCAGTCCCGTCACGGCTCTAACCATCGCTTTACAGGCGATGGATCTGCCGGATGGCAGTTCTATCCTCATTTCGGCGTTATCGCCTCAGTATTATGTAAACGTAATAAAAGAACTGCGGTTGCAGCCTGTTTGCATTGATGTCGATGAATCGTCTCTTTCCGTAACGGTTGATGCCGTTAAACAAAAATTAACGCCAGAAACTCGTGCATTAGTCATACATCACACACTCGGACTTGTCCCCGATGTCCCGGCGATACATGAGTTGAATATCCCTATTATTGAAGACTGTTCGCGCAGTTTCGGAGCGAATTGGCTTGATCGCAGGGCCGGATCTTTCGGCTTGTTCACCATACTTGGGCTAGAAGAACGCGATCTTTTAACCGCAGGCGGCGGAGCCCTACTATACGCTCATGGAAGACGAGAAGGAACCGTCCTAAGACGTTTTTCCGAATTGCCTATCGAATACCGTTTACCCGATCTTAACGCAGCTTTGGCGCTTGTGCAGTTCAAAGAGGCTGAGCGCAATTTTGAGAAACGGAAGGAAATCGCCGTTATTTTTACGCAATCAGCCTTACGTATTCGGCACAAACGGCCTGTGCAAATTGGTGAGTGCGAATATAATAATTATTCTTTTCCACTCATTCTCGAGACCGGATTTAAAGACGTTGAAGCATACGCTTCGAAAAAGGAAGTCGAGGTCGAATCGGCTTTTACTGATACTATCGCGGCCAAGAACCCGGAGGAAACGCGGTCTTGCCCTGTTGCCAATTCTCTTGTGCTGCGAACGATCATATTTCCGTTGTATCCGCGTTTAGGCAAAACGCAGGTATCAAAAATAGCGAAGGTGCTTGCGACCCTACCGTAACGGGAGGCTACTGACCATGCAGGATTCCGTTTCGCGGGTTCTTTTGATCGTAAACCTGCATAAAGAAAACGCTCGTCTCCTCATGAAAGAAATCACGGATACCTTGCAATCAAGGGGTATATCCGTGACGATCTGTTCGTTTGAAGGGAAACCTATCGCTCCTCCCGAAGGTCATTATGATCTTGCTTTTTCGCTCGGTGGAGATGGCACTGTTCTATATGCCGCCCGTTGCCTTGCTGAACGTGGTATCCCTATCCTGCCTATTCATTTAGGAACACTCGGATTCATTGCCTCAGTTCAGAGAACCGAGTGGCTTTCCGTTTTTGAAGCTTATCAATCGGGCAAATATACCTCGTCATCTCGTTTGATGTTGGACATACGCGTAGAACGCAACGGTGTATTAATTTCTAAGCACTCTTGTTTGAACGACGCCGTAGTGGCCGGCACCGGTATTTCAAAGATTATCCGGCTTACCGTCAGGACTGAGTCGATCCGTTTCGGAGTGTATCGGGCCGACGGACTCATCGTCGCGACGCCGACCGGTTCGACGGCCTATTCGGTAGCTGCCGGCGGCCCCATCGTCGATCCCGAGATCGATGCAATCATCTTGAATCCCGTCTGCCCTTTCACCTTATCTAATCGCGCGATTGTTTTTCCTGCGCACGAAACGGTGATTGTCGACGTGGAAAAAGAACAGCGAAGTGATGTTCTCTTGACGGTTGACGGTCAGATCGTGGAACCCCTTCTACCGGGTGACGTCATCAAGGTACATAGAACGCGTCGAAAAGCAATTATCATCGCCTCAGATCGGAATGTCTTTTATACTGTTTTACGCACGAAGTTAAATTGGTCGGGAGGTCCTGATGCTTGAGGAGCTGGTCGTAAAGGATTTCGCCTTGATCGATCGTCTCACCGTCGAATTCGATGAAGGGCTTAATATTCTGACCGGCGAGACCGGAGCGGGTAAATCCATCATCGTTGGCGCCTTGGGCTTTTTACTTGGTTGTAAAACGGATGCTGATTCTATCCGTTCGGGAAAAGATGAAACATCCGTGTCCGCGGTTTTGAAAATCGACGGAAAGAACTCACTCGCGCTTGAATGGCTTCGCGCTCACGACATATCACCGGATGAAGGGCGAATTATGCTACGCCGTTCCTTAAAAAGGTCCGGAAGAAGTGTCGCTTATATTCAGGATGCCCCGGTGTCTCGTAACGAACTGGCCGACTTCACGTCATTCTTATTTGATATTCATGGCCAACATGAACATCAAGCGCTTATGAAAGTAGAATCACACCGACAATATCTTGATCGTTTTGCCGGAATTGGGGATGAGGTGGCGGCCTTTACTTCGCTTTTTCTGGACCTTTCCGAAAAACGTAAGGAGCTTCAGATTGCCGTAGAGGCGGAGAAGGGACGAGACCAGCGCATTGAGCTGCTAAATTTTGCGATAGAAGAAATAAACAGCGCCAAGGTGCTTGCCGGGGAAAGCGCCGGTTTAGAGGCCGAAGCTAAACGCTTATCCGAATACGAAAAACTCGCGGGACTTATATCGGGTGCTTCTCAACTATTGATTGATGACGAGAATTCGGCCATCGCATTATTGAGAAAAGCTATGGCGCAACTGGAAGCCGCGGCGCTGGTCGATGAGACTTTACAGCTCGTTGCTAAGCGGATTACGGACGTGTTTTATGAAGCGGAAGATGCGTCGGAGCAGATTAGAAACTACCGGGATGATCTCCGCTACGATCCTGATCGCTTGGAAGCGGTAGAAGAACGGCTCGCCTTATTGTACAAATTGAAAAAAAAATACGGCAGCGACGAAGAGGCGATACTCTCATATCAAGTAGAAGCTGAAAAGGAAATAGATTCGCTTAATCGAATTGAGGAAAATCGAACCGCTCTGGCTAAAGAGATCGCTGAGAAGGAAAAAGAGGTCTCTCTAAAAGCGAAGGTTCTTAGTGAAAAACGAATTTCAGCGGCGGTCTCATTAGGTTCTCGGATAACTGAAATATTGGCCACTTTGGGAATGGCAAAAGCCCGATTCAAGGTGAGCGTTTTATTGAAGGGTGACGCCTCTTCCGGCCGGATTTGCGGCCCGTGGGGTATAGACGATGTTCAATTTCTCATTGCCCCGAATCAGGGCGAAGAAATGCGGGACTTGGTGAAAATCGCGTCCGGCGGAGAATTATCTCGAGTTATGCTCGCTATAAAAACGGTCCTGGCGAATGCGGATACGGTTGAAACTTTGATATTCGATGAAATCGATACAGGGATCGGCGGCGAAGTCGCGCTTTCCGTCGGCGAACATCTTAAAACATTGGGGCACGGGAAGCAAATCTTTTGCATAACACATCTTGCCAGTATCGCGGTTCGAGCCGATAATCATTTAAAGGTGTTAAAAGGTATCGACGGGGAGCGGACTACAACTACGGTAATCGCTGTCGATTCCGCTATGCGGCGTGAAGAGATCGCGCGCATGCTGGCCGGGGATGCCGTCGGTGAGGCCGCTTTGGCCCATGCCGACGAGCTTTTGCAAAAGTATGGAAGCAGAGGCTGACGAATGGCAAAGATATCTACTGAAGCACGCCACCTCTATTTAGAGAAGGCAAAGCAGTATCGAGAAACTATCGACAATATTCTTCTTCGCGAGAAAAATATACTTGCCGTTATGGATAAGGATTCCAACGGTGCGGCCTTCAAACGCCTGATGCTCGCAGATGAAATGCTTAACATTGCGTCCAATTTTCTAGTCATGCACGGTATGTCTACGAATATGCTCGGTGTGAAGAACGAAGATGCGTTGAATGAAGCTCGCAAATCATTGTACAAGAGCGTAATTTATCTTGAAGAAATTGTAACGGGGCTTGTCGATTCGCCTTTTTCCGATTATGAAGACAAGTTCGCTGAAATTTCAAGTTTCGACGCAGCGCGGCGTTACGGACTTGTGCGAAAATTGGGACTTGCCATAAGGCTTGTTGAGGACGCGTACGGCGATAACACTAAGTGGAAATGGGCGTTTGTTGAACTCGAGGGCAGATTCGCCGCGGTGGCGAAAAATCTGTTCGATTTGAAAGGCGCTGTTGTGAACCTGGACATGCGGGCCGCTGACTACGAAACCACGGTATACCATTTGCGCACCGTTAAGCGCCTGTTGATGCAAGCCGCCGACCGATACCGTGAAAAATATGAGCTATCAACCAACCGTATCGACGATTTTAAACTCGCTATCGCGTTTCTTAATTCATTGCGAAGACTCAATTCGCTTGTCGGCGATAGGGACGAAGCGGAAACCGTAAAAAAGAAAGCCGAAATTTGGGCGGCAAAACTCGAGGCCGATCAAAAAAAGCAAGAAGAACCTACCCGCAAAGCCTAAATATCGTTATGTTAAAAGAATTTAGAACGCTGTTACCTTATTTGAGACGATACAGATATCGTTATCTTTTGGGGTTTGTGTGTCTCGCTGTCGTAGATGCCGCACAAATACTTATTCCTCAATTCATTAAACGTGCCGTCGATATCATCGCGTCAGGAACCTACGCAATGCTGGACATTTTGGTTTGGTGCGTGCTTTTGGTTGCCGTCGCGGTTGTTTTATCACTCGGCAGATTTCTTTGGCGTTTTTTTATTCATGGTTCGTCGCGAGCAATAGAAAATGAGCTTCGCGACAAGCTTTTCGCGCATATGATCGGTCTATCCTCCGTGTTTTTTCAACGCCATAAGGTCGGCGACCTTATGGCGCGGGCAACTAATGACCTAAGCGCGGTCCGTATGGCGATCGGTATGGGCTTCGTTGCTTTAGTTGACGGCACGTTCATGGCCTCCGCGATCCTCATCGTTATGTTTGTCCAAAATCCCGGTGTTACCCTTTGGGCCGTACTGCCTCTGCCGCTCGTAACGGTGCTGATTCTTTTTTTCGGGAATGCGGTCGGAAAAAGATTCACGCGCGTGCAGGAAGCATACTCGAAGTTAAGTGAAATCGCGCAAGAGAGTGTTTCCGGAATACGGGTGATCACAACCTTTGTCAAGGAAGAGTACTTTACGCGCAAATTCACAGACGCGAACGACGAGTATCTAATCGCGAACATGGCTTTAACGAAAATTTTCGGTTTTTATTTCCCTTTAATATCGTTTCTATCCGGGTTGACGACTCTTATCCTCTTACGCTTCGGCGGTGTCCGTGTTTTGGATGGATCGATGAGTCCGGGCGAACTGGTCGCTATGTTCAGTTATTTGCAGATGTTGATATGGCCCATGGTCGGGGCCGGCTTTACCGTAAATATGCTTCAGCGCGGTGCAAAAAGCCTTAGGCGCGTGAATGAGATATTGGAAACGGAAAGCGAGATCCGTTCTCCGGATAATCCGGTGTCCCGGAAAGCCTCAAGCAGCCATGGCATAGCCATTAAGGTAAAAAACCTGACTTTCGCTTATGAAGAAGCCAAGCCGGTGTTACGCGACATCTCCATTTCACTGCCGGCAGGTAAAACGATAGGTATTTTCGGCAAGACCGGCTCCGGTAAATCAACATTTCTAAAACTTCTTCCTCGCTTGCTCAATCCACCGCCGGGGACCGTCTTCATTGACGGTATTGATGTTCACGATTGGGACGTTACGGAGCTTCGTTCTCTTTTCGGCGTAACGCCGCAAGACACCTATCTATTTTCCGATTCGGTACGCGCGAATATCGCCTACGGCATGTCTGAAATTCAAGAAAATCGACTGCGGGATGCCGCCTCGTTATCGACTATTTCACGCGATATGGAAGATTTCAAAGACGGTTGGGATACGATTATCGGAGAACGAGGCCTCACCTTATCTGGCGGCCAAAAACAGCGTGTCTCCATTTCACGGGCAATAGCCATCGATCCTGAAATACTCCTGCTTGATGACGCGCTTTCTTCGGTGGATACGGAGACGGAAAAAAAAATACTTGATTCGCTATTGAATGATCGGTCCGGAAAAACGACGATACTTGTTTCGCATCGCATTTCCGCGTTGCGAAGAGCTGATTACGTCGTCGTTTTCGCGGACGGCGCAATCGCTGAACAGGGGCCTCCGCAAATGCTCGCGGACGCGAATGGAATATACGCCGAAACCTCTAAATTGCAGCAGTTTGCGGATGCGATCGATGCCTGAATTTTACGAAGCGGACGAAGCGACGAAAGAATACGATTCCCGCCTGTTCAATCGCATCATTTCTTATATTCGACCGTACAAGGTTCTTGTCGCTCTTACGGCAATAGCTCTCGCGGTATCGACCACGGGGGAGCTCTATGTGCCGATTCTCATTCGAAGCGTTCTGGATGAAGCGGTGTTTTCGTCGTGGAGATCGACGGACGCTCCGGAATTAGTCCTTTCAAAAGGCGTTATAACGGTGGAAACAGCTTCGGGTGTTCGGTATTTCGTACCGAAATCCGCGTTGTCCGCTCTATCACGGACGGAAGAAAAACGGTTAATTGAAAGCTCTCAGCTAAGCGCTGATGATTGGTATTCCTTCAATTGCGCCGCAGGTAGCGCCAAATATGACATTGCTACCGCACGAAAAGAAATATTTCTGTTGTCTTTGCCGCGTGAAGACCATGGCACAATCGTATTCGATACCGCTGTTCGGATGGACGATTTGCGCCTCCTGTCGCTTACTGAAAAGCGGACCATACGATCGGGCGATTATGAAAAAATAGCTCGATCCATTTTTCTGTTTGTGTTGATTCTGCTTGCGGTATTGGTTGCGACTTTTACGCAATCGTATACCGCGGGCTTAATTGGTCAGCGGGTTATGACCGATATACGGCTTTCCTTATTTGCGCATATCTGTTCTCAATCTCTTTCGTTTCTCTCCCGTCATCCAATCGGCCGTTTAGTTACGAGGATGACTAGTGATGTTGAGACCATCAACGACTTCTTTACGTCCGTCTTGGTAAGTTTCCTTAAAGACGTATCATTAATGATTGGAGTTTTAATCGCTCTTTTTTCTTTGTCTCCTCGACTTGCGCTCGTTACCGTCTGCACTCTTCCTCCGGTCTTTTTAGTGACGCTCGTAAGCCGCGTAAAGGCACGAGACGCGTTCCGGCGTCAGCGCTCATCAGTCTCAAGGGTAAATTCGTACCTTGCGGAACGGATTTCCGGCTTCCACGTGGTGCAGCTTTTCTCAAAAGAGAAGGGGAGTGCCGCTGAATTCGCGGAGCGCGACAAGGCCCTTTTGGACGCGAATCTGGCGGAAATGTACGTTTTTGCGAGTTTTAGGCCGTTGGTCGATTTCCTTTCGGCTTTGACGACAGCGGTTGTGATTGGTACCGGCGCGTATTTCTACCTGAGTTCAATGATTACTCTTGGCGTCTTAATCGCCTTTGTGAGTCTGATCGCCATGTTTTATGCCCCGGTCCAGGATATTTCGGAAAAATATACTATGCTTCAATCGGCTATGGCTGGCTCCGAGCGCATCTTCAAGCTTTTAGATACGAATGAACAAATTACCGATGCTACCAATCCCGTTCCGATGGAAACGATACGAGGCCATATCGAATTTAAATCCGTTAGATTTTCGTACAAGAAAGATGAAGAAATTCTAAAAGGTCTTTCATTCGCTGTGAGGCCCGGGGAAACCGTGGCGATCGTCGGTTATACTGGGGCCGGAAAGACAACGATAACCAATTTAATGGCGCGATTATGGGACGTTATTGAGGGCGAGATCCTTATAGACGGTGTTCCGGTGAAAGATATGTCACTTTCGCTATTACGGAAATCAGTACTTCCCGTTCTGCAGGACGTCTTCCTTTTTTCCGGTACTGTCGCGGAAAACATTCGGCTAGGTTTGCCCATGAGCGATACGGAGGTCGTTGCCGCGGCAAAAGCCGTCCATGCCGATGAGTTTATTTCCCGTCTGCCCAACGGCTACCAAACGATCTTGTCTGAGGGCGCGACTAATATATCTTCCGGACAACGTCAACTGATCAGTTTCGCCCGCGTCGTGGCGCACGATCCGCGGATCGTCATTCTTGATGAAGCAACCAGCTCGATCGATACTGAAACGGAACGGCTAATTCAGAAGGGTCTGGAACGAGTGTTGAAGGGACGGACAGCCGTTGTCATAGCGCATCGGATGTCGACTATTCGTCACGCAGATCGGATACTTGTCCTTTCCGGCGGGCGCATTATCGAAGACGGCGCACATGCCGCGCTGATGGAGCGCGATGGCATGTACGCAAAATTGTTCCGCCTGCAATACGAGCATCTAGGGGCGTAGAATCTTTTCGTTCATCTCTCGTTGCCATCTGCGCGCCAAGTCGATCGGTAACTCGCCCGATACATTTTTAGCCGTCTTACTTGCGCCGAGCTCCAACAATAGTTGGACCGTTTCAATCGAGGTTTGCGCCGCCGCATAGTGCAGGGCCGTATTCCCGATCGCGTCCCGGCCAGATATCGCGCTGCCGCTAAATAGCGCCAAAATAGCGTCTTTGCCCATTCGTAACGCAAGTGCCGCCGCTGTCTCGTCCGCTCCCGTAAACACAAACGGATTCGCTCCCGCCTCGACCAGCAGCTTGGCGGTATCGAACCGTTTTGCAGTTAAGGCGATGTGCAAGGGGGTTCGTCCGCTTGAATCGGGTTCTGAAAGTTTTGGTCCAAATGCGAGGATTCCGGAAATCACCTCCGCGGGGGCTTTCTCTTGGACGGCGATATGTAAAGGCGTGGAACCCTCGTCATCAGTTTCGTTGATTCTATCTTTAGTAAGCAGTGTATTCGCGGTTGTAGATCCTATGCGTAATG
>JBAYHM010000177.1:0-9548 GCA_041666155.1 Treponemataceae bacterium | reverse complement strand
GCATCAACGAAATAGCCGATCTCGCTCTTACGGAAAAAGACCATGCCACTTATCAGTTCATTCAGTGGTACGTAACTGAGCAAGTCGAGGAAGAGAAAAACGATAACGAGATTCTGCAGAAGCTGAAGCTTGCCGGAGACGTGGGCGCCGGACTCTTTATGATCGACGAGCAGTTGGCAACGCGAATACTCACCGTTCAGACCGATTTTTCCCGGGGAATACTTCCAACGGCGTAGGGGTCGTACCTTTTCCCGTGAACGGAGAAGCGTTATAGTTTCGTTATGAGAATGAGTTTCGTTCTGGGTGCGGTCGCGCTGATCGTGTTGACCGCGCCTTTGGCTTCGGCTCTTGAGACCCTTAGTTCCGACCAAGTTTCGGAAAGCGACGGGTCCGGTGCGGAGATCCGAAGCGATCCGAGCGGCGCCGAAGTCTACGTCAACGGAGTGTTGCGCGGAAAGACTCCGCTCAGCCTGACTGATCTCGTTCCCGGACCCCAGGTGCTTCGCCTGGAAAAAGATGGATACCAAACAAGAAAAGCGGTTGTCGCCTTGCCTTCAGGCAAACGTCTTTCCGTATTCTTCGATATGGAAGAAACGACCGGCACGCTGGTCATTGACGCGGTCGTAGACAATTCGCCAAACAAGGGCGAAACAGTTACTTTGATTTCCCTGATCGACGGAGTACCGGCGAGCATCGGTACGAATGAAGTCAAGGAAGGTTTCCATATCGTCACCGTTCGCGCTTTCGGTTACGAAGACGAATCGCGAAATATCTATGTCCGCGGGGGTTGGACGGAATCGCTACGCGTCGTTTTGCGCCCAGCCGCTTTCCGCTTGGGGGCGATTAGGACAAGCCGTAAAAACTTCAATCCGCGCAATCCGGGGCTCTTGGGTGTCGCTAATCTTTCGTTTGCCGTCAACGCTAACGGAAACGCGTCCGTCTCGGTAAGAGCGGCTGACGGAAGTATCGTCTACGAAAAATCGATATCTTCATTTACTTCATGGGAACAAATTGTGCCTTGGACGGGCAGAAACAGCGACGGAACACCGCTTCCCGACGGCATGTATAGGGTTGTTGTTTCGGCAGCCTCCGCGGATGGGGCGACCGAACGTACGACGGAAACGCGGGTTTCAATCGATTCGACCATCAGCATCAAGCCCACGTCGGTTGCCGGCGCTATAGGTGGCCCGTTATTCGTCCCGGATGCGCGAACCCTTCCTGAAGGTTCCTTCCAATTCGATTCGATTGTTCTGTTCGGCGAGCCGTACGGCTCTTCGGCCGCGTTTTCGGCGCCGCCGTTCGCGTTCGGCCTGCGATTTGCGCCCCTGGACGATAGAACTGAAGTGGCCGGGTCATTCATCATCGACGCGTCCAAAACCGGCTCCGCGGCGATGTCTTTCGCGTTCTCGGTAAAACGCCTTCTTACTCAATCATCTGGGGCTCAATCATCTGGGGCATGGCAACCGACAATCGCGGCGGCCATGCGCTGGGCATATTCGGAAATAAACGGGGAATCGCCCTTCGGCTCACCATCGGGAGCGGAGCTGTTCCTGCCGATTGAAATCAGCGTCGGCAAAACGGAAGCTGCCGTTTCGTTCCGCTTCGCGCCGTCGCTCCTCTGGGAAGGACCACGCGGCGTTCCCCTAAGCGCAATTCCCCTCCCCGTCGCCGGCGTCGGTCTCGGTTTCCGCGGCGCGTTTTGGACCGTCGATTTTTCAAGTCGCACGGAAATTCGCATTCAAAACGGCACAGCTTCTATTAATTCGATGCTACTCGGCTGTGAAGCGCGCTTTTTCCCTCCCCCCTCAGTCTTTTACGGGAGCGTTTTCGGCGGATCGTGGTTGTCGGGCGACAGAATAGGATTTTTCGGCGGTACCGGGATCGGAATCGTCTATTGATCTTCAACCCTCGTTGATGTATTGTGATAATGGTCATATGACCATTATCACCCGACCGAGGAGAATCGATGCCCCGCCCTGTCATGGATCGCCGCGTTCGTAGTCTGCCGGCGTCAACCTTGTTCAAACCCGCCGGAATCCCCGCCCGCGATTTGATCGAAATCGCGTTGACTCTTGATGAATTCGAAGCCGTCCGGCTGGCCGATTTTGACGGCTTGTACCAGGAAGCGGCGGCACTGCGCATGGGCGTTTCACGTCAGACCTTCGGCCGGATAGTCGAAGCGGCGCGGCGGAAAATTGCCGATGCGTTGGTAAACGGAAAAGCATTGCGCGTGACAGGCGGAAAAACTATCCTCGACGAAAAGGAAACTCACATGAAAATCGCGGTCCCTACTAAAGACGGAAAAGTTGATGCCCATTTTGGTCATTGCGCGTACTTCACCGTATACACGGTTGAGGGAACCAAAATCGTATCCGAAGAAAAAATAGATTCACCGGCCGGATGCGGCTGTAAAAGCGGTGTGGCGGGAGACCTGGCCCGCGCCGGAGTCGGCACCATGATCGCGGGCAACATGGGAGAAGGTGCCGTCCGTGTATTGGGTTCCTTCGGTATTTCCGTTGTGCGCGGGGCTGAAGGTTCGGTGAAGGGAACGGTGGACGCGTTTCTTGCAGGAAAACTCGCCGATAGCGGATCAAATTGCGCCGCTCATGGGGAGTCCCATGGCGCCGATCACGTGTGCTCGCATTAGGAATGCGCGCATTCCTGATGCGAGCATTCCTAGAGTGGGCAAACGCCACATACTTGCCTCTTATCGCTCTTCATGAAATAACGAAAGCATGAAAATCGCGATTCGCTATTTTACAGGAACGGGTAATACCGCCCGGGCCTGTTCAATAGCCGCAAAAGAGTTCGAAGCCGCCGGCTATACGGTCGATACCCAGGAACTCCGCGCGGCTATGCCCTCTCCGTATATCGGCATCGAAGGCGCCGACCTTCTTCTAGTCGCGTTCCCCGTATTGGGCTTTTCTCCTCCGGTCACCTTATTGCGCTGGCTGGCGCGCCTGCCGAAACAAAAAGGGGCAAAAGCGGCGACGCTTGCCATTGGCGGCGCGACGTATCTGGGCGATCGATACATACCCGGCTGGGGAGCCGACGCGGCATTCTCCGCCGCGCGAAGCCTCCGGCGAAGGGGACGGGAAATACTTGGGATCGGGGAAACATCATACCCGGATAATTTCACCCAGGTCACCAATCCTCCCACTGAAAAGCAATGCGCGGCGATTAGGCAGATTAACGATCCTACGGTCGCAAAGTTCGTTAAAAAACTCATCGATCATATGAAAAACTCCGGTCCGAAGCCCATGCTAAAACGAAGCAAAAAAATACGGGTCCCGTTTGCGGCAATCGCGTTCCTTTTCAGATGGTTCGGTCGGCCGACGCTGGCCCGGACCTACGTCAGCGACGATTCATGCACCGGCTGCGGCCTTTGCGCGCGGAACTGCCCCGCGCGCGCGATCAAGCTCCGCAGAGGACGCCCTTCCTGGAACCTTCGTTGCGTCGCCTGTAACCGCTGCATCAATATCTGTCCTTCAAAATCGATTCTTACCTCTTCAGTCGCGCTGGCTTTACATCTGCTATTTGCGATATTCACCTTCGCGCTAGCGTTATCCCTCCCCCTGCCGAGAGAACTGTTGACACCGGCGAGAGCCGGGATTCGGATATTACTCCTTATCGCGTTTTTCATCGTTCAAATCGGGCCCCTTTCGTTTTTGTTGCGATTCCTCGCGCGCAACGAAAAATCTCATAGCCTCTTCGAGGCATCGTTTACTAAAAAATTCCGTCGCTACAAAGCGGAAGAACTTAAAACGCGCGAGTAGACGGAGAGACGACTTGACCCGCATCCGGTTCAGGTGCATTATTCAATCATGATCAGTTTTTTGTTCCGATCAACTTTAATTAGTCTCGCAGCGGCGGTAGCTATCCTGGAGGATCGCTACTAGCCGTTCCAATAAAAGAACGACCGGCCGCGATTCTCCTTACGGGGATCGCGGCCTTTTTCTTTTTACGCCCTATGCGTAAAATAATCGGCGCTCCCCGGGGAACTATCGGACCGGCCGGAAGGAGCGCAGCATGAGAAGGGACATCGTCCATCCGGGAGCCGACAGGCTCAAGTACGAGATTCGGGAAATTGTCGCTTTCGCACAGGAACTTGGTCGATGGAACATTCCGATCACCTGGGAAAATATCGGCGACCCGGTAAAAAAGGGAGAACCCATCGCTCAGTGGATCAAAGAGATCGTTCGCGAAAAAGCGACCGACGACCTTTCCTACGCCTACACGGAAACCGAAGGCGCGCGCGAAACCCGGCAGTTCCTTGCCGAACGCGCGAATACGCGCGGCCCCTCGGAAGACGGTCGACACGGCGCGAAAATAGAATCGCGTGATATTCTTTTCTTTAACGGACTCGGGGACGCGGTCGCGAAGGTCTTCGGTTTTCTTAGACGCGAAGCGCGCGTGCTCGGGCCGTCCCCCGCGTATTCAACGCTCTCGTCGGCGGAAGCCGCGCACTCAGGCTATGAACATCTCACCTACCGTCTGGACCCGGCTAAGGGCTGGCTGCCGGACATGGCCGACGTGGAACTCAAAGTAAAATACAATGACTCCATCGCCGGGATTCTTTTGATAAACCCGGACAACCCCACCGGCGCCGTGTACCCCGAAGCGACGCTGCGGGAGTTTGTGCGTATCGCGAAAAACTATGGACTATTTCTTATCTGCGACGAAACGTACGCGAACATCGTATACGGCGGCGCGACAACAGCCGCGCTTTCTCAAGTGATAGGCGACGTGCCGGGGATCGCCCTACGCTCGATTTCCAAAGAAGTGCCGTGGCCGGGAGCCCGCTGCGGTTGGGCGGAAGTGTACAACCGGCAGAGCGACGAACGCTTCGACGCCTATATCCGCAGCCTTCTGGACGCAAAGCGTCTGGAAGTCTGTTCTACGAGCCTCCCCCAACTCTGCATCCCCGCGATAATGGGCGATGCGCGTTACCCGGCCCATCTGGAACGAAGGGCCGCGATATTTGAGGCGCGGGCGGAAGAAGCCTCCGCGGCTTTCTCAAACGTGAAAGGCATCACCTTGGTGAAACCGCGCGGAGCCTTGTACGCGTCCGCCGTATTCGACGCGGAGCGATTCGCGAAAGCGGATACCGCGCGTAAAGGCCTCCCCATCGCCGACGCGACGCTCGCTTCCTTCATCCGGGAAAAGACGGCAAAAGTCGCCGCGGATAAACGCTTCGTATATTGGCTCTTGGCCACGACGGGCATTTGCGTAGTGCCGCTTTCCGGTTTCGCAAGCGACTTATCGGGATTCCGCTTTACCTTGTTGGAACACAATGACGAAAAGAGAGCGTGGATTTATAAGACGATCGCGGAAAAAGCCGTAGCGTATTTAGCGTAGGTAAAAGGGAAATGTCCGTTCTTGCATCGATAGCGAGATTTCAGCTATCATCGATAAGATTTTATATTTCAATCCAAGGAGACCGCCGTGGAAATATCCGCCCTGCAGAAAGCCCGTTATACTTACGAACCAAAACTTCCGACCATTCTGACCGCGCCCATCGATGGTATCGTCGTCAAATTCGGCGCCGCTACTGAATCGATCGCGAACCAGAAAGAACTCAAATCCCTGTTCAAGAATACCTACGGTAAACCCGTCGCCAAATTCGCCGCGGGCAAGAACGAGAAAGCCGGCAAAAAACTCACCGTCGGCGTCATCCTCTCCGGCGGCCAGGCCCCCGGCGGACACAACGTCATCGCCGGAATTTTCGACGGCCTCAAAAAGGGCAACAAAGCCTCCAAGCTTCTCGGATTCCTCGGCGGCCCCGCGGGTCTTATCGAAAACAAGACCGTCGAGATCACAAAGAAAATGATGGACGAATTCCGCAACACCGGCGGCTTCGACATGATCGGCTCCGGCCGCACCAAGATCGAAACCCCGGATCAGTTTGCCTCTTCCCTTGCCACGGCAAAAACGCTGAAGCTTGATGCCGTAGTCGTAATCGGCGGCGACGACTCAAACACCAACGCGGCCCTGCTTGCCGAATACTTCATCGAACAAAAATCTCAGACGCAGGTAATCGGTTGTCCGAAAACCATCGACGGAGACCTCAAGAACGAGGATATCGAAACCTCTTTCGGCTTCGATACCGCATGCAAGACCTACAGCGAATTGATCGGCAACATAGAACGCGACGCGAACAGCGCCAAGAAATATTGGCACTTCATCAAGCTGATGGGTCGCTCCGCCAGCCACATCACCCTGGAGTGCGGTCTCCAGACCCAGCCGAACATCACCCTCATCTCCGAGGAAGTCGAGGCCAAGAAGCAATCCCTGGCGACCATCGTCGACCAGATTTGCGACTCCGTATCAAAGCGTGCCGGCGGCGGAGAAAACTTCGGCGTAGTGCTCATTCCCGAAGGCTTGGTCGAATTCGTTCCCGAGATGAAGAAACTCATCGCCGAACTCAACGACATAATGGCAAAGGAAGCAGCTGAGTTCGCAAAACTCAAGACCTTTGAACAGCAAGCCGCATGGCTGGCATCGAAGCTCAGCAAGGGCTCCGCGACGACCATCGCGAGCCTCCCCGCCGAGATCGCCAAGCAGCTCCTCATGGACAGAGACCCGCACGGCAACGTCCAGGTTTCCCGCATCGAGACCGAAAAACTCCTGATGGGCATGGTTGAGACGCGTCTTGGAGCACTCAAAAAGAAGGGAACCTACAAAGGCAAGTTCTCCTCCCTCGGCCACTTTTTCGGCTACGAGGGCCGCTGCGCCTTCCCGTCCAACTTCGACGCCGACTACTGCTACAGCCTCGGCTTCTCCGCCTTCCTCCTGATCAACGCGGGCCTCACCGGCTACCTCTCCAGCGTGAAGAACCTGACCGCCCCCGCGGCAAAATGGATCGCCGGCGGTGTCCCCCTCACCATGATGATGAACATGGAGCAGCGCCACGGTTCCAAAAAACCGGTCATCAAGAAAGCCTTGGTCGAACTGGACGGAAACCCCTTCAAGACCTTCGCCGCGAAGCGCGCCGAGTGGGCCGTGAAGACCAGCTTCCTTTTCCCCGGCGCTATCCAGTACTACGGTCCGAGCGAAGTATGCGATCAGCCGACGAAGACGATTAAGCTGGAACATACCGGAACCAAAACACCGGCTAAAGCGAAGGTCCCAGCGAAAGCAGCCGTGAAAGCTCCAAAACAAAAATAACGGGGCTGCCGACGTTTCGACATCCATGTCGGCGCAGATCGTAAACGATCTGCCCCTTATACGGCGCGCCCATCCTTGGGCGCGCCGGTCGAGTGCGGCATGGAGGCCGCGACAGATGTGCCCGTAGAATCGCAAAACGATTCTACGTCGGCATGGATGCCGAGTCCTCGGACCAGTAGGTCCTGCGGGAAGCGTTCACACTCGGTTTCTACTGGCGCGCCCCGCCTTTTCCCTTTTCATCCATGCCGGTTTTTCCTCCGGCTGCACATCGATTCAAGCTCGTCGAGGATCGCCTTGGCAAAGATGTCGAGCCTTTGGATTCACTCCACCGCATTGAGAAATGCCCGCATAGACACGCGCCAGGGGAAGATGGGGACGAGCGGTTCCCGCTGCCTACTGGCGAGGACAAGCGAGCTCCCCATCTTCCCCGTCGGCAGTGTCTATGCGAGTTTCGCGAGTGGTTAATCTAAAGTTTCGCTGAGGCGCCGCATACCGATACGATGGGTGGTTTCGACTTCCGCGAGCATGCTTTCGTAAAAATCAACGCTCGCTTTCCGGCGGGTTTCGGCGATCTTTTCGGCTTTCTCCGTATAGAATTTGCCGTACACGTTTTTCAGTTTCCAATTGTATTCCTGGAAAAAAGACGGTTCCGTTTCCCTGCCTCCGCTCAAGACATTTCCGTCTTCGTCCAACGAATAGAGCGGCTCCGCGACTATTCCCTTATAAGCCAGCGTCCTCGCTATGCCGATCGTGCCGGTGACGTCCAACTTGTCCGAATCGAAGAGTATCTTCGCTTCGATCGATTCCGGTTCCGCGTCGTTGCGGTAACGGTGGGACCGGATACACTCTCTCGCGTGGAGCGCCCGGCTTTTGTCCCAGCCCGACGCGATCAGGAACGCGTACGCCGCTTCGGCGCCGACCGCGGCGTGGTCGAGTTTGGGGTCCTTGAACTGCGCGTCCCGCCCGATATCGTGCAGCAACGCCGCCGCGATGAGCACGTCTACGTCGACTCCCTGGTAATCGGCGGCAAGATCCAAGGCCGCGTACAAAACGCGGTAGATATGCTGTTCGTCATGAGCGCCGTCATTCATGCGTTCAAGCATAAAAGATTCGATTCGGGAATATGACGCTCGATCCATGTGTTATTTTCCTTTGGTACTCTTTTTCATCGCGGCGACCTTGCCCCCGAAGCGGGAGGCATAAGCGGCCAGAAGCGTCTCGATCGTCTTGCGCTGTTTTTCACCTGCCCCTCCCTCCGGAAGATTGATCGTTTCGGCAACGATGCGACAGCCTGAAGCCTCAACGAAAAAAGTGAGCGATACAAGGGCGTCGGGGCTTTTAGGAACCGAGCCGGACAGGACAAGTTGCTTGTCCTTCATAGCGTGCAGCATTAAGCCGGAAAGTCCGCCGAGCTTGTACTTCGATTGAGGGTGAGGATTGACGAACGCGGTCTTTCCGAAAGCGCCTTCAAGAAATACATCGTCGAAAAAGATCGCGTAAGCATCTTTAGCTTTCGTTGCCGGGAGCGTGACGGAGGTCATGGGGTCTCCTTTGTTGATGATCACAATAATGGTATCGCAAATCAGTTGTCTTCACCGGCGACAAAAAAAGGGGCTATCCGATTTGGACAGCCCCACAGAACACTTTTTGTTAAGTTCATTTTCAATTGGGGTAAGTAAAGTCCTCATCACCGGTGTGGGTGATGGTGACCGCTTCCGTGCCGGACGCGGTCACGGTAACACGACCATTACCGGTGTTGGTAACCGTCACGGCGCCGCCGGCCGTACTGTTGATAGTCATTACGCCGTTACCGGTGTTTGTCGCGGTAAGTATTCCACCATTATTGACGATAGCGATCGTTCCGGTTCCGGTTTCAGTAGCTGAGACCAAGCCGCCGTTGTTTTCAACGTTGATGAATCCGTCGCCGGGGACCGCGACCACCGCGGCAGCCGCGCTTCCGGTTACAATAATGCTCGGAACCGTCGGCTCAACCGGCGCAACTACCGGGACAGCCGCAGGAACGCCGTTTGCGTTAATGACGGTGTTGACCATAGTGACCGATGCGAACAGGGCCAATGCCTTACCGTTCAGTGTCGTCACCGCAAAGTTACCGGCGGTAGAGAATGCTATTCCCGAACTGGCGATGATGGTTCCAACCATGGTTCCGCCGCCCGCTCCGTTGATAGTCGCGGCGCTTCCTACCTGCCAGTAGACATTCTTCGCTTGCGCGCCGTTAGCGAGAATTACGCTACTGGAAGCGGTCGGAACACCTACCGTAAGAGCGCTCGCCATCTGGAACACCCATACCGCGTCCGCGTTTCCTTGCGCGTCGAGCGTAAGATCGGATCCCGTGATCAGGAATGCGCCTGAAGCCGACTTAT
>JBAYHM010000176.1:0-9556 GCA_041666155.1 Treponemataceae bacterium | reverse complement strand
TGGCTTCCTTGCGCAGGGTGTAGCTGACGTCGAGGCCGGAATCTCGGAGGTTGAGCCCTTGGTTCAAACCCTGGGCGCCGCAACCGACGATAACGATTTTCTTTCCTTTAAGAGCGGCCACGCCGTCGGCAAGTTCGGACTTTTCCATGAAACGACAAGTGCCCAATTGGGTCAGAGCCGCGCGAAACGGCAGGGAATTAAAATAGTTCATCTTGGTTCTCCTCGATCCTTGTATAACGTATTTTTGTTATTGCGTAAAGTGAAATGCATGCAGATCACTGATGATTTTTTCGCATTATCCATTGAAAGATTTTTTCTCTTAGTGCTGTGGCCGTAGCCGCGGGCGTCGACTATACTCATAGCATGACTAAAAAAGGGCCCCGAAGACTTCCAGCGGCTCTCGTTATACTTTTTACTCAATTCGTTTTTCTTGCTCCCACCCTGATTTTTGCCCAGCAGAACCCAAATCCCAACCGCCCAATAACGGTTGTGTGCGACGATAACTATCCGCCGTATTCGTTCCGGTCGGCGGCAGGTGTCATTCAAGGGATCATTCCGGATCAATGGAGAGAATGGTCTCTGGTCACCGGCAGGGAGATTGAGTTCAAACCGATGAAGTGGGAAGATTGCCTGGCGGCGATGGAAGGTGGGCGTGCGGACGTCCTGGACAGTTTTTTCAAAACACCGGACCGCGAAAAAATCTATGACTTTCTGGAACCCTACGCGACACTGAATGTCCCGGTTTTTTTCCATCACTCGATTTCCGGAATAGCAAAACCCGAAGACCTGCGCGGTTTCCGTATCGCGGCTAAAAAGGGCGACGCTGCCGTAGCGGAACTTAAACAATACGGCAGTATCGATGTTGTTGAATATCCCGATTACGAATCAATTATCCGAGCGGCGAAGCAAGGCGAAATCCGCGTCTTCTGCGTGGACGAGCCGCCGGCCCTTTACTACCTTTATAAATACAATTTGGACTCGTCCTTCCGTAGCGCCTTAAGCCTGTACAGAGGGAAATTTCACCGCGCCGTTAAAAAAAATCGAAAACTACTGGCTGATGGTTCGGATTTGTATTCCGTGCTGCGAACCGGCTTTGATTCTATCCCGCAATCCACCTATCGCAAGATTGATCGCCGGTGGTTCGGCGCGGCGCTCAATCCTAAAATCGATCCCGCGCTGATAGCGTGGATCGGTGGCGTGCTCGCTCTGATTATCAGCGGCCTCGTCGCGTTCGCGACTATGCTTAGAAAACAAGTAGCCAGGAAAACCCGGGAATTATCCATAAAAGCGGAAGCGCTGGAGGCCAGCGAACGGAAAAATCTGGCGTTCATCAAAGCTCTTCCTGACCTTTTCATCATCATGGACGGCGAGTTCCGTTATTACGAGTGCAAGACGGCAAATCCCGAACTTTTGGCGAAACAGGAAACGGAATTGATCGGAAAGAAAATCAATGAGGTGGGGTTCCCTTCCAACGTCGAGGCGCTTTTTGAGAGCGCCGTCGGAAAGGCTCTTTCACAAGCAACAGTGGTTGTCTGCGAATACGAACTCGAGGTTATCGCGGGTAAAAGGTATTTTGAAGCCCGCCTCGTTAAGATGGCGGAAGACCGAGCCCTAGTCATCATCCGCGACATCACCGCGAAGGCAGACGCGGAAAGGAAGATGCAGGCATCCCTTAAGGAGAAGGAAATTCTCTTGAAAGAAGTCCACCATCGCGTGAAAAACAACATGCAGGTCGTTTCAAGTCTTATACAACTGCAAGCCGGCGCTTTGAAATACGAAGAGGATAGGATACTCCTGAAGGAGACCCAGCAACGGATCAAAACGATGGCACAGATTCATGAATTGCTGTATCGATCCGACGATCTCAGTTCAATCGATGCCGCAGATTATATCGGGAACATCGTAGAAGATTTGCAGATCTCCTATCTTGAAGTTTCCGGCGCCGTTCAAATGATTCTTGAGCTGGAGCCCGTCGAATGCAGTATGGATGTCGCGGTGCCGCTGGGCCTGATCGTGAACGAAGTCGTATCCAATAGTTTCAAATACGCGTCCGGCGCTCCCGGCGGAACCATTATTTCGGTATCGCTAAAAACGGAAACAGCGGGAGAAACACACCTGATTCTTGCCGACAACGGTCCGGGATTACCGTTAGATTGGGAGAAGAGAGCAAACGCCACCCTTGGTTTGACGCTGGTTCAGCTGCTCGCTTCACAGTTGAACGGAACGCTTTCAATCTCAGGCTCAAAAGGAACGAGGATTGAACTTATTTTTAGCGAGCGATAGATTCGTGCTTGCCGGTAAATAGAAAACCAATCTATTGCGATTATATCACCGCCGTGATAGTATAACTCATGGATTTCCACGAACTCGAAGCCTTCGTCGCGCTGGCCAGACACCTCCACTTCGCAAGAGCCGCCGCGTCGGTACATACGAGCCCATCCGGTCTCAGCCGGCTCCTCAGCCGCCTGGAGGATGAGCTAGGCGTACGCTTATTTGAGCGGGACACCCGTCGGGTGGAACTGACCGAACAGGGAGAGGCCTTTCTCTCTTTCGCGACCGAAAGTCTCCACCGTCGCGACGATCTCCAGCTGCGCCTCGGTTCAAGCGACGGCAAACTGCGCGGATACTTGCGCGTCTATGCCTCGGTGACGGCCTGTTACTCCATTCTTCCCCCTTTTGCCGCCGCACTGTCGGCGGAACACCCTGAATTGCGCCTATCGGTGGAGACCGGAGACCCGGCGGAGGCCGAGGAAATCATACGCGAGGGCCGGGTGGAATTGGCCGTTGCGGCTCTTCCGCCGAAAGGCTTCACCGACCTTGATTGCTTTTCGGTTCGAAGGACTCCGCTTGTTCTCGTATCCTCCGCAAATGGGCAATATGGAAACCTCGCTCTTCCCCGAGACACGGAAACCGCCGGAAAGGCGAGCAACCTGGACGAACACCTACGCGAATTGCTTTCCACGGTTCCGCTTATTCTTCCGAGAATGGGACTTGCCCGCGAACGATTCGACCGATGGGCTCGGGAACGGAACATCAAGCCGCATATCGCGGCGGAGACGGCCGGCAATGAGGCAATTCTGGCTTTAGCGCGCCTTGGACTCGGGCTGGGACTCGTACCTCGACTTGTGCTGGAAAACGGCCCCTTCGCCGAAGGGCTGGTACTGTACAGCATAGGTACCGCGTTCGGCGAATACGACATAGGCTTCGTGCAGCGCTCAACGGGGACGGGTACGGAGGCCGGAAAACGTTTGAGCGCGGCTGTCCGAGACATACTCAAGCGAACCTACCCTTTGGGGTCTTGGCACACTGAAGAATAGCGATATGGGAAACGACTCCATACGACAAGATCCGCAAATCCGATTCAACGATTGCTTTATCGGCGCGGCTCGGGCACCCGCGCTCGCCACTATTTCTTGGAGCCTGCATCCGGGGGAACTATGGATCGTCACCGGACCGAACGGCGGCGGGAAAAGCGCTTTCGCGGCGGCTCTGACCGGCGCCCTCCCCGCTGAAGCGAATGAAGGCGGCGAGTGCCGAAACGAATTCAAGGGCAAAGCGATCCTAGTGTCTTTTGAAGAAGCCGCCTCCCTCATCGCACGCGAGCGGGCGAACGACGATTCGGACTTCGTCGAAGGTGGGGTCGACCAAGGCACTACGGCACGCGCCTACATAGCCGAAATGCTTTCCGGCGAGTCGGCGGCTGAAGTGGAAACCAATCCGGCCGTCGTCTCTTGCGGCGTTCTTCCTTTTCTGGACAGAGGGCTTAAACGCTTATCCACCGGAGAGATAAGGCGGACGCTGCTGGCCCGCGCCTTAGCGGCGAAACCGGGTCTCCTCGTTTTGGACGAACCGTTTGAAGGCCTCGACGCGGCTTCCCGCGTCATTCTGGCCGACATACTGGAGAACATCACCGCGACGCGTGCCGAGGAGACAGGCGATGCCGCGGGGCCGCGCCTGGTGCTTGTGGCCGACAGGTGGGAACACATTCCGACCGCCGCGAACCGCGTCGTTGAACTGCGCGACCGTGCCATTTCCTTTTGCGGAACACGCGATGAGTATGAACGCATTCTCGGCGAACGCCGAAAGCAAGAGGCGAAAACGGCCGATTCTACCCGGCGTGCGCTGGAAGCGGATCTGGACGCCGCGGAAACCGAATCGACCCACTTTTCAACCTTGAAATCAAACAATGGCGATTCGGACGCCGCCTCCGACCCGCTCATAGAGTTCACTGCCGTCACCGTGGAATGGTCGGAGCGTAAAGTGCTCGACCGCGTGGACTGGAAAGTGATGAGAGGCGAACACTGGCTAATACGCGGACCGAACGGCAGCGGAAAAACAACGATACTCGAGCTGATCACCGGGGATAACCCGCAAGTGTTTCGCAACGACGTGCGGCTTTTCGGCCTTAAACGGGGAAGCGGGGAAACGATCTGGGAACTAAAAGAGCGGATGGGCATCGTTTCCTACCGCCTGCACCTGGAATATCGCTATATGGATGACTCAAGCCTTGAGGAAGTCCTGATTTCCGGCCTCCACGACTCCATCGGCCTGTACCGGGAAGCGGGAGACGCGGAGCGGCTCTTAGCGCGGCGCTGGCTGGATCTGGCCGGGTTTTCAGGAAGAGCGGAAGAACGATTCGGCCGGCTGTCTTTCGGCGAGCAGCGAGCCCTGCTAGTCGCCCGCGGCGCGATCAAGGGACCGGAGCTGCTGATTCTGGACGAACCGTGCCACGGCCTTGACGAAGCGCACCGGGACCGCGTCCTCTCCATACTTGAAGCGGTTGCCGCGCGAGGCAGGACCACGCTGCTCTACGTCACCCACGATCCGAAAGAAATGCTCTCCTGCGTGCGCAACGTGCTTGAACTTCGTCCGGAGCGCGACCCGATGTGGGCGACGCTGACTCGCTAACGAAGGTCTAGAAGCGCCGCGTTCAGCTTTTCCATCCCCTCGCACGCGCCGAAGGGCAAAAAGTAATCAACGATGGAAGCGGTATACGCCGACGGCCGAGGATTAAGCTCGATCAGGACGGCTCCGCGCCGCTTTGCCGCCGGGGGCAGCGAGGCGGCGGGATAGACTTCTCCGCTCGTGCCGATCATCAGGAGGCAGTCGCACGAATGGATCGCTTCGGCCGCCGCGCGGGAGGCAGCTTCAGGAATACCCTCTCCGAAAAAGACGAAATCCGGTTTCAATACGGCGCCGCAGTCCGGGCAAAGCGGAGGAAGATGGTCCAGCGATACGGAAAGCGACGGAAGGCGTTTCCCGCACCGGCGACACACCAGATCACGAAGTGAGCCGTGGTATTCGGCAATATGCCGGTTCCCGGAGCGGTAGTGCAAATCGTCGATATTTTGCGTAATCGTGAAGGATAGCAGTCCCCTAGCCTCCCAATCGGCAAGCACGCGGTGAGCAAGGTTCGGCTCGCATTTACTCCAATGGTCATAAAACAGCTCTTTGATAGCCTTCCAGGAAGCGGCGCTTTCTTGATTGAAACGTTGGATATCCAGAATTGACGGATCATACCGTTCCCACAGGCCGCCCGGTCCCCGAAACGGCGGTATGCCGCTTTCTACGGAAATCCCAGCGCCGGTGAACGCTACCAAACGCCGACTGGACGCGATAGCAAGCGCCGCACTGACAAGGAGTTCATCAACGCGTGAATTCATGCCCGGCTTCCTCCATTCCGCAACAACAAAAATGATAGGCGTATCCTCTACACCTATCAATACTATCAGCGAACTTACACGGTTCATATTTTCCACTTTTCGATTTCGACATTCACCTTCAGTTTCGTCATCTTGACTTTTTCTACCCACGTGTTATCTTTGAATAGTCTATTTCGACAAATAGACGATATTTTGTCATTTATTAAGGACGGTCTATGGCTATTGAGATTATAGCGACCGGGCGTTCGGTGCCCGCGCGTCGCGTAACCAACGATGAACTCGCCAAGACGATGGAAACCTCGGACGAATGGATCAGATCCCACACGGGAATCGGCAGCAGGCATATCGCGGACGACGATACCGCGACCAGCGACTTGGCGCTGATCGCGGCTCAACGGGCCCTGGAAATGTTGATGGAAAAGGATCCGAGCCTTGGATCGATCGAGGCGGCGGCCCTGACGCTCGACATTATCGTAGTGGCGACGGCGAGCCCGGATTTCAACGGTTTCCCCTCGGTCGCCTGCATCGTGCAGGATAAGATCGGCGCGAAAAATGCCGGCGCGCTGGACGTAGCCGCCGGCTGCACCGGCTTTGCCTACGCGCTGGGTACGGCGGCGGGCATCCTGACTATGGGAAAGAAGCGCAAACGCGCATTGGTGATTGGAGCTGAGATCCTGACCCGCATCACCAACTGGGAGGATCGCGGCACCAGCGTCCTCTTCGGAGACGGGGCCGGTTCCGTAATCCTTGAAAAAACCGACGCTCCGAGCGAAGGAAAGGGGAAACGCGGTTTCATGAGATCGATTCTGGGAGCGGACGGCTCCGGCGGCGAGTACTTGATCCTCCGGCGAGGCGGAACGCGCAATCCCTTCAAAAAAGGCGAAATCGTCGAGAAGACTCCCCACATCGAAATGAACGGACGGGCCGTATACAACTTCGCCGTGAAAGCCGTCACCGATACTATCGAACAACTCCTGGCGGATGAGGGCATCACCGTGAACGAGCTGGCGCGCATCATTCCGCATCAGGCGAACGAGCGCATCGTGCAGGCCGCCGCGAAGAGACTGGGGATACCCTTGGAGAAGTTCTACTTAAACATCGAAGAGTACGCGAACACTTCCGCGGCTTCGATCCCAATAGCCTTGGACGAATTGGTTCGTTCAGGCGGCCTGAAAAAAGGCGATTACTTCATGACCGTCGGCTTTGGCGCCGGTCTCACTTATGCGGGGAATTTATTCATATGGTAAAGAACATCGTTTTCTTGTATCCCGGACAAGGCGCCCAGGCTCCCGGAATGGGTATCGATCTATTCACCGCGAGTAAAGCCGTTAGGGACTTGTTCGCACTCGCGTCGCAGGTTGTCGGTCGCGATATGGTCACGCTCCTGAGGGATTCAGACGCCGATACGCTCAAGCGCACCGACGTCTCCCAGCCGGCCATCACCCTGGCGAACCTCGCCGCGGCGGCCGTCCTCAAAGAAAAAGGCGTCGTCCCATTCGCGTGCGCGGGATTCAGCTTGGGCGAATACGCGGCGCTGGCCACCGCGGGAGTCATCACCGTCGCCGAAGCGTTCCGCCTGGTGACCAAACGCGGAGAAGCTATGCAGAAAGCCGCCGACAAGCTCGCCGCCGCCGATGCTAACGGTACCGCGCCCGGCATGGCCGCCGTGCTCGGCTTGCCGCCCGAAAAGGTGGAAGCCCTCGTCGCGGAGTGGACCAAAGCAGGAATGACGGGTTTGTACGCCGCGAACTATAATTCACCCAGCCAGGTAGTGCTTGCGGGAACCGCCGCCGCGCTGACGGACGCGGAAGCGCGCTTCAAGGAAGCGGGCGCCAAGCGCGTCATCCGGCTGAAAGTGGCCAGTCCATTCCATTCTCCTTTGCTTCAGGAAGCCGCGGACGAATTCACCGAGGCGCTGACTTCGGCGGTATTCTCAGACCCGAAACTTCCACTGTTCTCCAACGTGACCGGCAAGCGCGTCGAATCGGGAGCCGAGGCAAAAAAGTTCGCCCTGCGCCAGATAATTGAACCTGTCCGCTGGACGAGCGAAGAAACCGCCATTTCCGCTCTGGATCCGGACGCGATACTGGAAGTCGGCCCCGGCAAGGTATTGCAAGGCCTATGGAAAGACTGCGGCTCCAGCGCTCCGTGCATGCTCGCGGGAACGCTTACGGACATTGAATCGGCCGTAGCCGCGCTGTATGCAAAAGAGGAAGGATCTACCGCCGCGCATACGCACAGATACCCGCAGGTTGGAGAGACGGCAAAATACGAACAATCGACCGACCGCCGCGTCATATAAGGTACGGCAAAAAAGAGAGACGGGGAAAATTGACTTGTTCTCTCTTTCTCTTCTCTTATCCACCTTTGTCCGCGGCTGATTTTCTGGAGGAACTCATAGATGCGACTGAGCAATAAGAAGGCTTTGATAACAGGGGCTTCCCGCGGAATCGGGAAGGCTATCACGGATAGATTCCTGGCCGAAGGCGCGGAAGTCTGGGGCTTGGGGACCAAGGAGCCGGTGGACTTGGCCGATCGCGTCAAAGTCGCGGGCGGAAAACTCCACTGGATAGTCGCTGACGTAGGAGCTCTCGATTCGATCGAAAAGATCATCGACGCGGCGGTCAAGGAATCCGGCGGATTCGACATCCTCGTGAACAACGCCGGCATCAATAAGGACGGCCTGTCCTTCCGCATGAGTCTGTCAGACTGGCAACGGGTCATCGACGTCAACCTGTCGGGATCTTTCCTAGTCGCGCGCACGGTCGCCCGCGATATGATACGCAAAAGGACAGGATCGATCATCAACATGTCCAGCGTCATCGGCATCCACGGCAACGGCGGCCAGGCGAACTACGCGGCTAGCAAGGCGGGAATCATCGGCGTCACCAAGAGCCTCGCGCAGGAAGTCGCCAGCCGCGGAGTACGCGTGAACGCGATCGCCCCCGGCTACATCACCACCGATATGACCGACGCCATTCCCGAAGCGGTTAAAGAGAAACTCATGGACCACATTCCGCTCAAGAGACTCGGGCAACCCGATGATATCGCGGAAGCGACTCTGTTCCTGGCGTCGGACGGATCGACCTATATTACCGGACAAGTCCTCGCCGTCGACGGCGGGATGTTCTTTTAAGACACGCAGGAGAATAAATGAATAAGAAGGTAGTCGTCACCGGCATGGGCGTGATATCGCCCATCGGCAACTCGCTAACCGAGTTCACGACCTCGCTCAAGACGGGCGTATGCGGTATCGACAAAATCACGCTCTTCGATACGACGGATTTTGACGTAAAAATAGCGGCGGAAGTGAAGGACTTTGACGCTTCCAAGTGGATGGAAAAAAAAGACGCCCGCAAAATGGCGCGTTTCACTCAATTTGCCGTCGCCGCGGTCGCGCAGGCCATCGACCAAGCCGGCCTTCTGAAACCGAAAGCCGCGGACGCGGAAGCCAGCGCACGGGCGGAGCTTAGCTGCGATCCGGAGCGCGTCGGCGTCGTGATCGGCAACGCTATCGGCGGCTACGAGATCGTCGATGAATCCTACCGCAAACTGATAGCTAACGGCCCCAGGCGCATGCTGCCGCTGACCGTTCCGCTCATAATCGGAAACGAGGCGGCGGGCAACATCTCCATGGTGTACGGCACCAAGGGCCCCGCGTTGACGCAGGTCACCGCCTGCGCCTCCGGCACCGACGCCCTCGGGGAAGCTCTGGACCTCATCCGCGCGGGCCGCTGCGACGTCGTGTTCGCGGGCGGCACGGAAGCGGCGATCTCGCCCTTCTCCGTCGGCGGCTTCCAGATGCTCAAAGCCCTATCGACCAAACGCAGCGATGATCCAAAACACGCCAGCCGCCCCTTCGACGCGGACCGCGACGGTTTCGTCATGGGCGA
>JBAYHM010000175.1:0-9637 GCA_041666155.1 Treponemataceae bacterium | reverse complement strand
CAACAAAGGAGAGCAACTTCATCCGAAACACGGAAATACCCATCGATTCAGCCGCTATCTCGTTATCACGTATCGCCTTGAACGCGCGTCCATAACTCGATTTGACCAGGGCGACCATGAACGCGGCCGTGACGACCGCGCCGCCCCACGCCCACCACATGTTGGTGAACCGGGGAAGTCCCTTGAGTCCGAGGGAACCGTTGGTCACGGTTTGGAGATTGGTGAATACGACGCGGATGATCTCCGAAAAGCCGAGCGTCGCGATCGCCAAATAGTCGTCCCTGAGCCGCAGCGCGGGCGCGCCGATGAGGAGGGCGGCGAAAGCGGCGACGAGACCGGCGATAATAAGCGCGGGAAGGAAAGGAATCGTGATGTTCGCGAGGAACGGCTCGATCGGTTTGAGGAAAAAGTTCATTTCCTTTTGGGCGGAGGTCATCGTCAACAGCGCGCAGGTATAGGCGCCGACCGACATGAACCCCGCGTGACCCAGGGAGAAAAGCCCCGTAAAGCCGTTAAGCAGGTTGAGCGAAAGCGCGAGGATGATGTTGATCGCGCAGAGTTTGAATATCTGCATGGAGAACGGGTCGAGGAACGAGTTCGCGATGAAGAGGCCCACCAGAAGAATGGCGGCCGCGCCCAGGTTGAGAAGGCGCTTATCAGGCAGTTTCATACCTTTTCCCCCTGATTTTTACCAAGAAGTCCCGTGGGTTTCACCAGGAGCACGACGATGAGTAGCACGAACGCGAACGCGTCGCGGTAGCCGGTCAGGTCCGGCAGAAAAGCTACGACCATGATCTCTATCAAACCAAGGAGGAAACCGCCGAGCACCGCGCCGCCGATGGAGCCGATGCCCCCGATGACCGCCGCGATGAAGCACTTGAGACCGGGCATGATGCCCATGAGCGGCAGAAGCTGCGGATATTTGAGGGACCACATGATGCCGCCGACGCCCGCCAGAAGACTGCCGATGCCGAAGGTGAAGGAGACGATTTTATTCGGATCGATCGCCATGAGCCGAGCCGCGTCCTGGTCCGTAGAGACAGCGCGCATGGCCATGCCGACCTTGGTTTTATGCACTATGAATAGGAGCACCGCGAGCAACGCGAAAGTCACCGCGGGAATGAAAAAACTGACGCTCACGATGGATACGCCGTGTATGTTCACGACGGTGGAGAAGAGGTCCGGTACGGCGAACGCTTTCGGGCGGGCGTCGAACAACACCGTCGCAAGGCTTTCAATGAGAAAGGAAGCGCCGATAGCGCTGATCATGATGGAGATGCGGGGTGAATCGCGGAGCGGTTTATACGCGACCTTCTCCAATCCGATGCCGAAAAGGCAGGTAAGACCGACGGCGACGATGAAAGCGACCCACCAGGGCATTACAGCCGCGGAAACCAAGTAAAACGCGATATACGCGCCGAGCATGAAAACATCGCCGTGGGCGAAGTTTATCAACCTGAGGATGCCGTAGACCATCGTATAACCGATGGCGATGAGAGCGTAGAGGCTCCCTACGGACAAGGCATTCGCCAAGTGCTGGAAAAACATTCTTGGATCCATGGTACCAACTTATTAAAGAATGAGGGCTGTCCTGCAACCGGGACAGCCCCCGCTTATCTATTGAACTTTGATCAGGGTTTGACGGTAGTCAGGTACTGGAACTTTCCGTCCTTGACGACTTTGATGACCGCGTCTTTGACGGCGTTCCGATCGGCGTTGATGGTGATCGATCCGGCGGCGCCCTCAAAATTGGTTGTCTTGGCGATCATATCGCGGATCTTCACCGGGTCGGTGGAGTCGGCTTTTTTGATCGCGTCGAGGATGACCAGATACGCGTCGAAGCCGAGCGCGGCGACCGCGGCGGGCTCTTTGTTGTACTTGGCGCGGAATTCCTTGAGGAAGATCTCGCTGGTCTTGTTTATCGGAACGTCGTTGGCAAAGAACGTGGAGATGACCGCGCCTTCGACTTCCTTGCCGCCGACCTGGAGGAAGGCGTTCTCGTCCCAGGTGTCGCCGCCGAGGAATTGGGTCTTGATGCCGAGCTGTCGGGCCTGCTTGATGATGAGCGCGCTCTCGGTGAAGTTGCCCGGCGCGAAGATGACGTCCGGTTTGCTCTTCATGATGTTGGTGAGCTGCGCATTGAAGTCCTGGTCTCCGGTGTTGTAATCGGACTGGGCGACAATCGCCTTCGGGTCGCCGGTGAGCTTCACGAAGCTGTCAGAGAAGAACTTGGCCAAACCGACGGAATAGTCGTTGGAAACCTCGCGAATGATCGCGGCTTTTTTGGCGCCGACTTTACTGAACGCGTAGGTCGCCATGACCTCGCCCTGGAAGGGATCAAGGAAGCAGACGCGGAAGTAAAACTCGTTGCCCTTGGTCACGTTGGGGTTGGTGCAGGAAGCGCCGACCGCGGGAATTTTGGATTCGGCGAAGATCGGGCCGCCGGACATGGAAAGGGAGGAACCCCAGCTGCCGATGACCGCGTTGACCTTGGCTTTCTGAGCGAGCATGGTGGCGGCATTGGCGGCTTCCACCTTGTCGGATTTGTTGTCGGCCACAACAAGTTCGATCTGGTATTCTTTTCCGCCGACCGTGACTTTCGGATAGAGGGCATTGGCGAGTTTCACGCCTTCGGCTTCGTCGGCTCCGCCGGCGCCGTTAGCTCCGGTCAAGGGTTCAAAAACACCGATCTTGATGGTTGTCGGCTGTGCGGCTTTATTACCGCAGGCGACAAGAGCGAGTGCGCATAGAGTAGCGCCGATCACTAGGGAAATGCGTTTCATGGATAATTCTCCTTGTCGATTCCGTATGGAATCGATGAAGAATAGTAAAGGTCGGCGTGATGAAATGTCAATGAAAGCCATACATATTTATACGTTTGTCGCTTAGAATGATTCTATGAAGCAGAGAAAGCGCGCTCCGGGTATCGGGACCAAGGTGAACGCGGCCATCCTGGCGACGCTCGTGCTCGGGTTCGGCGCGGTGACCGGGTATTTCGGATGGTCGCTCGTCACAACTCGGCAATCGCTTACCAGCGTATCGCTCCAACGGGAAGCAGACCTCCTGGCTACCTCGGTGGTCAATTTCATGATGCCGGGAGAAGCGCCGATCGCTGTCGCCTTTTTCAACGACGTTTCTCTGCGCAATCCCGAATTCGAGATAGCGCTCTATCGACGCGACGGGTCCGGGGCGTTTTCCGACAGCACTACCGCTGCCGGAGTAAACAAGCGGATCCGCAAAGACCGCTTTCCGTTGGAGATGATCCGCCCCGTTTTCCCGCCCGCGGACCGCGAAGCCCTCGCCCCGACGATTTCGCTGCCCCCGTCCAACACCATTAAAGAAGCCGTCGTCCGCAAGAACAGCGGGGAAGAGGCGCGAATCGTTTCCGTGTACCGCCCGCTCATAAACCTGCCTAAATGCGTCGGTTGCCACGGCGGAGACCACACGATCCGCGGCGTCGTACGCGTCTCCACCGACATAAGCGCGGCGGTATCGGCTCAGCGCTCTTCGGTCGCTATTTCCGGCGGCATCTTCTTCGTGATGGTCGCCTTGGTAGGAGCCGGATTGTCGCGATTCATGAAGCGCGCCGTCGTCGCGCCCGTTACCGAGATAGGAGCCCTGTGTCGGCGCGTGGCATCCGGGGACTTTGAAGGCGCCGTCGAATACCGCGCCGCCGACGAGATCGGAGAACTGGCGCGGACCGTCAATGAGATGGCCCTCGGCCTCCGCGAACGGTCGGAACTGGTGAAATACGTTTCCGGGTCTACGATGTCGGCGCTGCATGGGGATCAAAAAGGGAAAAGAGAACGGAGAACGCTGCTTTTCAGCGATGTGCGGGGCTTCACCGCGTTTTCCGAACGCCTACCCGCGGAAATCGTAGTCGAAGCGTTGAACCGATTGCTGGACGCTCAGGCGCGCGCGGTCGCCGCCCACGGCGGCGACGTGGATAAATTCGTCGGAGACCAGATCGTCGCGGTATTTTCAGGCGCCAACGCGGAAAAAAGGGCATGCCTGGCGGCGGCGGAAATGCACCGAGTCGCGGCTGGGAAGGCGGGAGATGTGCCCGGCGGACACTTTTCGGTCGGTGCGGGCATCGCGGCCGGGGACGTCATACAGGGAATGATCGGCTCCTCTTCCCGCGCGGACTTCACCGTTATCGGAGACGCGGTAAACATCGCGGCGCGGCTGTGTTCCGCGGCAAAACCGGGCATGACCTTAGTGCACTCCGGCGCCGCCGCGCTGCTGGTCGGCGACACCGAAGTTCTCTTTGACGGGCCGTATCGCTTGGCTCTTAAAGGTAAGAAAGAAAAACAGATAGTGTATCTGCTCAAGGGGGCGGCCGATGGCTCGTAGGATAAAACTCGCGTTGATAATCGGCGCCGCCGCGGCTTTCTTGGCAACCGGATGCGCCCCAAAGGACGCGGGTTCAGGCCTCGGAGTTCTCGATTATTCTGTATGGGAGAAAACTACGAACGTCGAACTCGATTTTCCCATACCGGGCCACGAAAACCATTACCGAAAGATATTCATTAACAAAATCGGCGCTGAATACCGAAAAACCGGGGAACGCGGCGAGTATCCCGACGGAACGATAGTCGTCAAAGAAATCTACGAAGGGCTAACCGATCCGAAAGAAGACAGAAAACCGGTAACGCTGGATATCATGGCGAAAGACAAAAAAGCGCCGGATTCACGGGGAGGCTGGCGCTGGATAGTGCGGGACGTGCCGAGCGGAAAGGACATGGTTTTCAAAGGCGATTTCTGCGCGGCCTGCCACGCGGAAGCGAGCAGACCGCACCCCTATGGGGATCGCAACCCGACCGCCCAAAATAGAGATCATCTATTTTATTGACGCGCTTAGAGATCGGCGAGCAAACAGACACCGAGGAGCATAGTCGCGCGAACACGACGGGTATCCGCATCCCCAATCAACTGTGATAGTTTACCCGCGTACCACCAGAAGAGGCCCAGGCACGGATCAATACGGAAAGAATATTCGATGAAATCACCTTTGCGGCTTTGCGCGCCGAACAGCAGGTAGCCTAATTCATCGATAATAAGCACGAGCGTTTTCAACGCGTGCGCGTAATCATTTTTTTCCAAGTCGGCCACGAGCGAAGGAACGCGATTGAGGAGTTTTTCCTTATGCGCTTCATCCGCTTTTTCTACCCAGGTTTTCTGGATAAGCAGTTCCAGGTTGTTGCGAAAGTGTCCGAATATTCTACGATCCGCCCGAGCACGGACTTCCGAATCGTCTGAAATCAATTGAATATAGTCATCCCCAATACCGAGCAGAGAGGAAAAACGCAACGCGCGTCGTTCGACGTCGGCAGGGGCGCCTCCATCGATGAACAATTCCCCCGCTTGCGCGCGGTACTCGGCAGGAATCACTTCGTCGATGACGGATGGGGCAGAACTCATACGCGTACCATGCTTCTAAAATGGAAAAGTGTCAATAGACGGTGTTCTGATGGAAGTACTTGCGCCTACGCCGGAAGAGTAGTAGAATTCCAAGAGACTAGGAGGTCAATATGAAATCAAGCGATGCACCGAAACGCGAAGAAAAGAGAAAGCCGCAAAAGACCTTGAAGGAAAAACGCGCGGAGAAAAAAACGAAAAAAGACAGCAAATCGAGCGAATAGCGGAAGATCCGCCCATAAAGCCTTCGGAAATCCCTCACCATTTTCGAAGGCGTATTTATTTATAGATAAATTCTTCTATATTATGCATCTACTTGACGGCTCAACATAATCGGCATAGGATATCCGGCGACTCCTCAATTACGCGTTCTAACACTTATCGATTCATTTAGGCGCCGGAGCCATATTATTATCGACGTTCAACGTCCGAACCATTTACGGCCGAAAGCCGATATCAAGGAGAGCATACATACTTATGGAGACTAAGACGTTCAAGGGCGGCATCCATCCCCCCGAGCGCAAAGAAGCGACGGAAGGGAAAGCGATAGAGCGCATCTCGACTCCGAAACAAGTTGTCGTTCCGGTCAATCAGCATTTCGGGGCCCCGAACCAGAGCCTCGTAAAAGTCGGCGACGTCGTGAAACGGGGCCAGAAAATAGCGGATGCCGAAGGCAAAATGACCGTTCCGGTCCATGCGCCAGTCGCGGGAACCGTCAAAAAGATCGAACCGCGGACCCAATCCAACAACATCGACGGTCCGTGCATCATCATTGAAACGGCAGCGTCCGACGAAACGGATTTCATGAGTCCGCTGGATGCCTTTTCCTGTACAAAGGAAGAAGCGATCGCGCGTATCCGTGACGCGGGCATAGTCGGTATGGGCGGCGCGGGTTTCCCCGTATACGTGAAGCTCGCCCCTCCGCCGAACAAGCCGATCAACGTAGTCATCGCCAACGGCGCCGAGTGCGAGCCCTACCTCACCATCGACGAGATGACGATGCTTGAAGACGGCGCGAAAGTAGTCGAAGGTCTTGCCATCATCATGCGGACCGTCGGCGTAAAAAAAGGCATCTTCGCGATCGAAGAAAACAAAAAGCACGCCGCCGAATCGATCGAAAAAGTGATTCCGAGTGCCGCGCACGGCTTGGACATTTCAGTCGTCCTCCTTAAGACAAAATATCCTCAGGGCGGCGAGAAAATGCTCATCACGGCGGTCACCGGTAAAGAAGTCCCCTCGGGCGGCCTTCCCATGGACGTCGGATGCATCGTGCAGAACATCGGATCGCTCAAAGCGATCGCCGAAGCCTTCACCGAGGGCAAACCCCTCATCGACCGCGGCCTAACCATAACCGGCGGCGCCTGCAAGACGCCGAAAAACGTCATCGTTCCGATTGGAACGGTCATCGGAGAAATCCCGTCCGAATTCTTGGATATTGACCGGGACGCGCTGCGAAAGATCCTTTTCGGCGGTCCGATGATGGGAACCGCGGTACCGAGTCTCGATATCCCCGTTCAAAAGAACACTTCCGGCGTCACGATGATGAACGCCGCCGAGGCGGATGCGACCGAGGAAGGCCCGTGCATCCGTTGCGGTCGCTGCATGCGCAATTGTTCCTGCCGGCTCTCGCCGGTGCTCATGAACAATGCCATCGATACGGGCGATCTGGAAGGAGCCGCTAAAATCGGCCTTTTGGATTGCATCGAATGCGGCAGCTGTTCGTACGTGTGCCCCGCGCGCATCCAACTGGTGCAGCGGTTCCGCGTTGGAAAGCAACTGCTCCGCAATAAGCGCGCGGCTGCATCTCCCGCTCCCGCGAAAGCGTAAATACTTAAGGAGAATAGAACGCAAATGGCGAATACCGAACGGCGGGTCTTGCTTTCATCAAGCCCGCATTTCTACGCCCCGACGACCGCGCGTCGCCTCATGGCGAACGTGCTCATGGCCCTCGCCCCGGCGGCGGCGTATGGAGTCGTCCTTTTTGGGCTTCCCGCCCTCTTTACCATCGCGACGTCGGTCGCGGTCGCGGTCGTTTCCGAGGCAGCCTTCCGAAAAGCCGTGGGAGAAAAACCCCGCTTCGATGATCTCTCGGCGATCGTCACCGGACTCTTATTGGCGATGGTAATTCCTCCCTCAACCCCCTTATGGATGACGGCTCTCGGATCCATGTTCGCGATCGTCGTCGCCAAAGAATTCTTCGGCGGCCTGGGCGCGAACGTGTTCAATCCGGCCCTTATCGGCCGCGCCTTCCTGCTCATGAGCTTCCCCGCGGCGCTCACCACCTGGCATAAGCCCTTCGGCGCACTAGTGGACGCTACGACGACGGCTACTCCGCTCAACGTGGTAAAACTCGGCGGCACGATCGCGGACGTCGGCAAAGGCTTGGCGGACTCAGGTCTCGCGGCCTCAGCCGGCTATGGCGATATGCTCAAGGCGCTCGTCCTGGGCAACCGCGCGGGCTGTATCGGTGAATCCTCAATCCTTCTGATCCTGGCGGGAGCCTTGTTCCTGCTGGTCACCAAGACCATTGATTGGCGCGCCCCGCTGGCCATGATCACGGCGACCTTCCTGGCATCGCTCGCTCTCGGCATGGACCCGGTGTTCGGCATCTTCTCAGGCGGCGTGATGTTCGGCGCGGTCTTTATGATCACCGACTACGTGTCGGCGCCGGTAACCCCCATTGGCAAGCTGATCTTCGGCGCCTGCGCGGGCCTCATCACCGTGATGATCCGTAAATTCGGCGGCTATCCCGAAGGCGTCACCTACGCCATCCTCATCATGAACGCGATCGCGCCCTTCCTCAACAAGATCGTGGAAAAGAAGTACGGTTTCGTAGCCCCCAAAAAGGAGGCGTCGAAATGAAAAACATGATGAGACTAGGCGTCATCCTCGCCATCTATTCGACTATCGCCTGCGTGGGACTCGCGTTCGTCTACACGGGAACCATGACGGTCATCGCCGAGCGGCAGAAAGCCGACTTGGAAGCCGCGTTGAAAGACCTTTTTCCCGCCGCGAACGGTTTTGAGGATATCAGCGGCTCAATAAAAAGCGCCGACGAATCAGTGACTTTCGTAAATGAATACCTGATCAAGAACGACGCAACCCCCGTCGGCATCGCCGTCAGGGCGCAAGGCAAGAGCTACGGAGGACCAACCACGATCCTCGTCGGCATCGGCGCCGACCGCAAAGTCGCGGGCGTCAAAGTCCTTGAAAACAAGGACACTCCCGGCCTCGGCGCTAACGCTGCCTCCCCGACTTACTTCGTCGACCGAAAAGCCAAGACGACCTTCACCGGCCAGTTTAGTGGAAAATCTATAGACGACCGTTTCGAGGTCAAAGGCGATGTTGTAGCCATCACCGCGTCGACGATCACCAGCAAGGCGATCGCCGGCGTCGTGAAGGCGGTAAGCGTCGCGGCAGGGCCGAAGCTTGCCCCGGCGGCATCGGCCTCCGCTCCGACGGCAATCCCGGCGCCCGCGGTTCCCGCCGCGCCCCAGGGAGGAACTAAATGAAACGACTAATGCGTATTTTCTTCAACGGTCTCATCAAGGACAATGCGCTGCTCATGCTCATGATCGGCCTTTGTTCCGCCGTCGCGGTTACCTCATCCGTGGCAAACGGCCTGGGCATGGGACTGGCGATGACCTTCATGCTTCTGATGTCGGAAATCGTCATCAGCGCACTGAGGAAGCTCATCCCGGATTCCATCCGCATGCCGATCTTCATCATCGTCATCGCGGCGTTCACCACGATCATCGACTACGTGCTCAAGGCGTACTTCCCCGACCTCTCCAAGTCCATGGGCGTGTTTATCCCGCTCATCGTCGTCAACTGCATCATCATGGGACGCGTGGAGGCCTTTTCCTCAAAACGCCCCGTCATCGACTGCGTGTTCGACTCCTTCGGCATGGGACTGGGTTACACTTGGGTACTCGTCGGCATAGCGGCGGTCCGCGAACTCTTGGGTACGGGAACGATTTTCAGCATCCAGATCATGCCGGAAAGCTTCCAGCCGATCCTCTTCTTCGTGCTCCCCGCCGGCGGATTCCTGGTGTTCGCCCTTTTCATCTCCCTCAACATCTGGCTCAAATCAAAGATTAAGCCGGCCGCCGAAGGAGGCGCCGAATGAACGACCTTGTAGCCATATTCCTGTCCGCGTTCTTGGTTGAGAACGTGGTGCTCATGCGCTTCCTGGCGCTCTGTTCGTACGTCGGCATGT
>JBAYHM010000174.1:0-9661 GCA_041666155.1 Treponemataceae bacterium | reverse complement strand
GGCCCGTCGCGCGGCGGAATTCGCTCATGACTTCGCGTCCGGAGAAACCTTTCTCCGCGCCGCAGGGATCTTCAGCGTACGCAAGGACGTCGCCTTTGCCCTTGCAGAGTCGAATGGCTTCTTCAAGTGACCAGGCGCCGTTCGGATCGATGGTGACGCGCGCTTTCGGGTAACGTTTTGCCAAGGCGGTCACCGCCTCGATTTCGTCTTCTCCGGAGAGGACGCCTCCCTTGAGCTTGAAGTCCTGGAAGCCGTATTTTTCCTGGGTAGCCTCGGCTAGGCGTACGACGCGCTCGGGTGTCAGGGCTTCTTCGTGGCGGAGTCGGTACCAGTCGCACTTTGAGTCGGTTTCGGTCATATACGGAAGGTTTGTCTTCTTCTGGTCTCCGACGTAGAAAAGATAACCGAGCATTTCCACTTCGGAACGCTGCTGTCCGGTACCCAGAAGCGCCGCTACCGGTAGGTCCAGGAACTGGCCGAACAGGTCAAGGAGCGCCGCTTCGATTGCTGTAACCGCGTGGATGGTGATGCGGAGGTCGAAGGTCTGCTGACCGCGACCGGCAGCGTCCCGGTCGGCAAATTGCGAGCGAACGGAATTGAGAATGTTGTTGTACGCGCCGATCGAATGTCCGACTACCAAGGATTTAGCGTCCTCAATTGTTTTTCGGATTTTCTCCCCGCCGGGGACTTCCCCGAGGCCAGTATGACCGGCCGAATCCTTGAGGATGACAATGTTTCGGGTGAAGAAAGGCGCGTGCGCGCCGCTCAGGTTAAGCAGCATGTCATCGTGGCCGGCGACAGGTATGACTGTCATTTCCGTGACTTTCGGAGCGCCGCCCGAGGCTCCTTCGTGGAATTGATTAGTTGACATATGGAAACTCCTTAGTTCGAGTATGGTATCATTGATATAGCAAAGAGTGTGCCATAGTTCCGATGGATTTTATGCCCTGCTGTTGGTTAGAATATAGTTCGCCCAAAACCGGGCTTCAACGGCTGTTCCCTTCGCAAGCCGTAGATACAATCCGCCATACGATAATTCGGAAAGGATGGAATCTATGTCTTCCTTGTCGGTCGGTCCGTGAATGGAAAGACAGCGTCCGCTCTCTTGTATACGGCGCAGCAAGGGTAGTAGGTCAACTAGAGGTGGAGCTCCAATCTCCAACCGAAAATCGATGCATTGAATCGATTCAATTTCAAGTATTAGGTCGAGGATGTGCAGACAATCGGAACCTAGACTGAAGACCGCGAAATCCGCGCAGGCGGCGCTACGTATAATGGAGGGAAGAAAAAAGCGTTCGTAATTGGTACGGGAGAAGAGTGAGGCATCCTCGTCACGAAGTAATACGCAGGAACCCGGCGCCCACAGGTGAAGCCCGCCAAGTACATGCCCACCTTTACACGCGGAGTAACCAAAAGTCTTTTTCAGAAGGGTGATTTGAACTTTTTCTATCTTGGAGATAAGGTCGATGATCGTTTTCTGGTCGTTTTTGAGACGATCCCGTAAGTCGTTTTCACCGAAAAGAGCATTCAAGACTTTCGTCGGACCGTGCAGCTCTGCTTGACCGATCGGAAAACGCCCTAGGGCGGCGGCGGATAAACCCCGAACAACGCGTTCGTAGGAATCGCAGCCGGAATCGACTGAAGTCTCTACCCACGGAACTGCTGAGGGTGGTTCCGCGGCCCACAAGGAGTCCTGTTCTATCAGGGCTGTCTCATCATAAGCCGCGATCGCTTCGCCGCACAGGCGGTCAAGGTCGATATCCGTTTGTAGGCCAAGGCGTTCGCCGTAAAGATTCCGCTCCGGAAGCTGGAAACCGAATAAAGGGCGATCCCCGTTCGCTTTTTCCCAGAACGCTTGAAAGCGGCTTTTTCTATCCTGAATGGTACACGACACCGGGGCCCCCGAATGATAAAGCAAATAGAGTGCCAAGCAAGAAGAATTACACAATAGGCTGAGTGCCGCATTTGAACCTAGTTGCGGCGATGATTGGGTGTTTCAAAACTGAAACACAATGAAACACTTTGGTGGACGGTCGCGAATAATCGGGGTACAATAAGTCATGATCCGGATTCTTCTGATCGCTCCGTACCAGGAATTTGCCTCAACGTTTAAGCTTATATTTGACGAGCATACCGCCGCGAATGAACGCGCCGATTACGAAAACGAAAATTATGAACTCTCCAGCGTCATCGCTACGGGGACTCATGAATTGCAAAGTCTGAATTTTGAAGCGGAAGTCGTCGTCTCACGCGGTTTTATCTCTTCTGAGCTACGCCATTTGAAATTCTATGTTCCCGTCATTGAGGTTCCCGTCGCTTCGGTGGACCTCGTGCACAGTCTGCACAAGGCAATAAAGGAATTTCAGTGCGATCGAGTCGCGGTCGTGGGGGCGCTGAATATGGTGATGGGCGTGGAACGTCTGACGGATATCATGCCTGTGAAAATCTATCCCTACCAATTGGCGTCCCAGGGCGAAATTCGTGACGCCGTCGACGAGATTATCGCGGCAGGTATTCCAGTTATCATCGGCGGAGTGAAAACCTGTGCGTACGCGAAAGAACGCGGGCTCAAGACTGTTCTGCTTGAGTCCGGACGTGAATCGATCTGGCACAGCATCACTGAAGCAAAGCGCTTGGCTTACCTCGTCCGTCAGGAGCGCGAGCGGACTCAACACTTAAGCGCTCTCGTCAATCAGGCGCAAGAGGGCATCATTACGCTCGATGCCGAGGGGAAAATCTGTCTGTTCAACAAAGCCTCTTCGGAAATATTCGGGATCTATCCGTCGAACGCGATAGGTAAACCCTTGGGCCAAGTGATTCCCCCCTTCTCCGGACTTGTTTGGTCAAGCACCGCGGCTAAGGACGAAATAGTTAAGTGCGGCGATAAAATGGTCAGCGCCGGCTTTTCCGGCTTGAGCCGGCAAGGCGAATTGAACGGTACCCTCATAATGGTTCAGGACGTCACCCGGGTTCAGGAGCTGGAAACGCGCATACGTGAACGCGTCTATTCCCGCGGTCACGTCGCCCATCATACCTTTGAGGACATTATCGGCGATAGCTTGCGTATAAAGGAAACCGTCGTCCGAGCGAAAAAATTCAGTCAGGTCGATTCAAATATACTTATTTACGGTAAAACCGGTACTGGAAAAGAATTATTCGCCCAAAGCATCCATAATGCCGGCCGGCGTCGGACCGGACCCTTCGTCGCTGTAAACTGTGCGGCTCTGAGCGAAAGCCTCTTGGAGAGCGAGCTTTTCGGGTATGTGGAAGGCGCTTTTACCGGCGCGTCCAAAGGCGGGAAGCCGGGACTGTTCGAGCTTGCCCACCATGGTTCCCTTTTTTTGGACGAAATATCCGAAATTCCAATGCAGCTCCAAGGTCGTCTGCTCAGGGCGATCCAGGAAAAAGAAATCATGCGCCTCGGTCATGATCGAGTGATTCCGGTGGATGTGCGTATTATCGCGGCGACCAACTGTTCCTTGAGTGATTTAGTGGCATCGGGATCTTTTAGGGAAGACCTCTTCTACAGACTCAACATACTCAGGCTTGAACTGCCTTCTCTCTCTGAGCGCACTGAAGATATTCCGGCCTTGGTCGAGCATTGGATTTCGGCGTATAGCACGCAATTCGGGTACCCGAAGCTGAAAATCACCGAAAAAGCGAAAACCTTGTTGAAAAGCGTTTTCTGGCCCGGAAATATTCGGCAATTGCGAAATCACTGTGAGCGAATGGTTGTCCTATCGCAGTGCGATGTGATCGACGCGCGCGACGTCGAGCTGGTAATGGAAACCGAACCCCAAAAAACTGATCCGAATGTGGAATTCCCGGACTCTAAAATGGCGCTTATTACTTCGGCGCTACAAGTGACCGGCAATAACAAATTGCAGGCCGCTCGAAATCTCGGTATAAGCCGAACAACTCTTTGGCGACGTTTGAAACAGTTGAAACAGTCTTGAAACAAGCATAGATAGTAAATAGTGTTTTCTTTCCCGCAGAATAGAAAATGTTACTGTTCTCTACGGTTTTGTTGATAGAGAGTGAATACATAACTTCTTGGCATGGATGTTGCACAAAGAATTATAGAGGTATCATACAATGGCACTTAAGGTTCTCATTCCTCAGGATATATCGGAAGAAGGCAAGCAGTTTCTTCGTGACCACGGGTACGAAATCAAGATGGGTTCAGGCATTTCCGTAGAAGCGATTTGCGCGGATGTCGTCGATTGCTCGGCCATTCTGGCGCGAACCGCCCAATTTCCGGCCGCGGTTTTTCGGGCCGGTAAACAACTCAAAGTGATCGGACGTCACGGTGTCGGGTTCGATAATATCGATGTGGCTGTCGCTACCGAGCTCGGCATCCAGGTTACCTACGCTCCCGAATCCAACGCGAGTTCAGTCTCCGAGCATGCCATCGGCCTTCTCGTCGCGACTGCTCGAAACTACATCCGCCAAGACAGAGAATTCCGCGCGGGCAATTTTGAAGTCCGTAACCAAGTGAAAGGCGTGGACCTTGAAGGGAAAACACTCGCAATCATCGGTGCGGGCCGAATCGGCGCCATTGTGGCGCGTAAGGCGCTTCGCGGCTTGGATATGAAAGTAATCGCTTACGATCCGATCGTAAAATCTTTGCCGAACCTTCCTGAGGTTGAGTTCGTTTCTTCTATAGAAGACGCGTTCAAGCGCGCCGATTTCGTTACTCTTCACCTCCCCTCTCTGCCGCAGACAAAAGGTATCGTCAACAAAAAATTGTTGGCGCTGCTGAAGCCAACCGCGTACTTCATTAACGCGGCCCGCGGAGAGCTGGTGGTAGAAGAGGACCTCATCGCCGTTTTGAAAGATAAAAAGATCGCCGGCGCCGCGTTGGACGTATTCAGGGAAGAACCGCCGGCTAAAGACAACCCTTTGTTCGCTTTGGATAACGTCATTCTCACGCCGCACAGCGCGGCTCTGACAAAAGAGTGCACGACCCGAATGGCTCTGCACGCGGCAATGGGTATAGACGATGTGCTCTCCGGCCGCGCCCCGAAGTGGCCGGTCAACAAATTGGTGAAAGGGTAGGAATATGGCGGAGGTTGCGGGTAAGCGGGTTCAAGCGAGCGTTCTTCAAGAGTTTTGCGGTAAGGCGTTCAAGGCTGCGGGCGTTTCGCCGTCGGACGCCGAACTTGTTTCCCGCAGCCTTATTCAAGCGGAATTGCGGGGCATAGGTTCTCACGGGGTGATGCGCCTTTCCACCTATCTGCGCAAGATCAAGGAAGGCGGTTTTAACCTACACCCGAATGTCCGCGTTCTTCGTGAGCGTGCCGGAACAGCGGTGCTTGAAGGGGATGCCGGGCTTGGAGCTGTCTTAGGCCAAAAAGCAATGCGCCTTTGTATTGAAAAAGCGAAAAATACCGGTATCGCGGCGGTAAGCGTCCGCAACGCGAACCATTACGGATACGCCGCTTTTTATGGGCGCATGGCGGTCGCCGAGGGAATGATCGGCATCACCTGCTGCAACACACCGGCGAAGATGGGTGTTTACGGCGGAGCGGAAAACCTGTTGGGAACCAATCCTTTGTGCATCGCCGTTCCAGCGACCGAGCCTTTCATCTTTGACGGAGCAACAAGCGTGGTTGCGCGCGGGAAAATTATGTACTATTCCATTGCCGGGCTTCCGATACCATCCCATTGGGCATGCGACACGGATGGGCGGCCGACTACCGACGCGAAAGTCGCTCTGAAGGGTGTCCAACAGGCTTTCGGCGAGTATAAAGGGTCCGGAATAGCGATTGCGGTGGAAATTCTGAGCGCCGCACTTTCCGGGGCACGCTTCAGTTACGCCGCGAGCGAACTTTTTTCGGATTATGAGAAGCCCCAAGGCCTGGGACTCTTTTTCGCGGCGTTCGATGTGAGCGCGTTCGCCGAACCCAGCGTTTTCCGCGCAAGCATGGACGAACTGATGGGCAAGCTGCGATCTTCCAAACGAGCGGTCGGTTACGATGAGATCGTCATGCCCGGCGAGCTTGAAGCCCGCGCGGAAATGAAAAATCTGAAAGAAGGAATCCCGCTTCCTCCGGACTTGTTGAAAGATATGATCGCGATAGCCGCCGACTACCGCTTGGACGACGATCCGAGCAATTGGTAACGTGGATAGTGCGTATTCTATTTTGAAGAGCGCACGGGGTTGTTTTAGTTTTCAGTAGAGTGGCGCCGACCGGCCCCGCTTTTTCAAACAGTATTCAAGGAGTATCGAAACATGATCGGAAAGAACTGCAATCCCGCCGCCGAAGCGATGCGCGCCGGCAAAAAAGTGTCCGCTGCCTGGCTTCAGGCCGGTAGCCCCGTTACCGCGGAAATCGTAGCGGAGGCCGGTTACGATGTCTGCGTCATCGACATGGAACACGGCCCCGGCGACATCATGGTGCTCACTTCCCAGATTCAGGCGATGAAGGGTGAGGCTGCCGTGCCGTTCGTTCGCGCCCCCTGGAACGATATGGTTCAGATCAAACGTATCCTGGACGCGGGCGCATACGGCCTGGTTGTTCCGTACGTCTGTACGAAAGCTGAAGCCGAAGCCGCTGTGCGCGCCGCCAAATATCCGCCGGAGGGCATCCGTGGAATCGCCGGTAGCCCCCGCGCCGGTCACTACGGGAACAATTCGGTGGATTACTTCGAGACCGCCAACAAGGATATATTCGTGTTCGTGCAGATCGAAAACCCCGACGGCGTGAAGAACATCGACGAGATCCTTTCCGTCAAAGGCGTTGACGGTATCTTCATCGGTCCGATGGATTTGGCCACCACGCACGGGTATCGCGGAAAGCCGGGAACTCCCGAAATCGTCGAGATCATCAAAAAGCTGGAAGTGAAGATCAAGGCAGCCGGGAAAGCGCTGGCGACGGTCTGCAACAACTGGGAAGACGCGAAGGCCAAGTACGATCGCGGCTACAATATGATCATGATGATTTCCGACACCGTAAACCTAGGACGCGTAGCCCGCGAGGAAGTAGGCAAGTTCAAGAAAGATATTCTCGGACAGTAATCCGCCGTGGATCGTGATTAAAAAGGCAGACGGGAATACCTGTCTGCCTTTGACGTTTATTGGAGCGAACGGTATAGTCCCGTATGAATTATTTCGGAATGATTTTTGGGAAAATACTGTTCATTGGCCTTATGATGGCCATGGGCATTGTCGTTAAGCGAACCAAGGTGGTATCGGACGCGGGTGACCGCGATATCAGTCGCCTGATGGTCGACTTTACGTGGCCCGCTCTTGTGTTCGCGTCTATCAATACCTCGCTGACCGCTGCGGACATTATTGATAATATTGCGTTGCCGCTGCTGAGCATCGCTCTTCATTTAGTCGGGTTTTTCATCGGATTAGTCATTTGTCTGGTTACTAAGTATTCAGGTAACCGCAGGAAGGTGTTTCTTTTCCACGTTACCATGAATAATTTTCTTCTAATGGCGCTGCCGTTCGTGCAAATTTTTTTACCTGGCAAGGGAACGGCTCTGCTGACGGTCTCCAATCTAGGATCCACCTTCGTGTTATGGACGCTCGGCGTCATACTAATGTCGGAAAAGGTCGAGATCAAGACAATCCTTAAGCTTGTTTTTTCCCCAGTGATGGTGACCACGTTGGTTTCAGTGCTATTTGTACTAACGGGTTTCAACAAGGTAATTCCCTCGGTAGTCTACGATGTAGGAGCGGATATCGGTAAATCCACCTTGTTCCTTGGATTGCTCATAGCGGGTACCCAGATCAATAAAATGGGCTTTCACGCTTTGAAATTCAATCAATGGAATATTCTGGTCGGTTTAGTGCGGAACATCGTCGTCCCGGCCATCGTTTTCGGTTTTTGTCTTCTCTTTCAAGGAACCTTACCTAAAGAAGTGTTGATTATTATTATGTTGGTCAGTATCGCCCCTGCGAGCGTTAATTCAATCACGCTGGCTCTCAGATATGAATCGGATCCGAAACTAGCTACCGAAGGTGTTTTGTTCACGCATCTTTTCGCTTTGCCGACCATGCTCGGTTTCCTGCTGCTGATGGATCGGTTCTTACTCGCGTAAAGAAAGAGCCCGGGGCCGATGGCCTACGGGCTCTGATTATTTTAAGAAAGAACCCCCAACTTATTTCTTTTTTGCGACTATAGCCGCGGCTTTCTCCGCGATTGAAGCGCTGGACATCCCGAATTTTTCTATCGTTTTCAGGTAACTGCCGCTTTCAGCGAAGGTGTCCTCAAGGCCGATGAGGGCCGTCGGAACCGGCGCGTTCAGCAGTGCCCAGACGGCGGCTTCGTAGCCGAACCCGTTCCGTTTTTGATGGTTCTCCGCGACGACCAAGGCCTTAGTCTTTTTAAGGGAGTCGGCGAGCGTCACCTGATCCCAGGGTTTGATGGAATAGAAGTCAATCACTTCCGCGTCGATGCCCTGCTTGGCCAGTTCCTCGGCCGCGATGAGAGACTGGAACACCATGTCGCCGTAGGTGGCGATGGTAACGTCCTTCCCCTTGCGGACTGTCTTGGATCCGCCGAGCGTAAACTTTTCCTTTGCATCATAGAGTTCAAACATCGGATCGCGCATCAGGCGGGTGAACACCGGTCCGGGAGTCTCCAGGGCGATATCGAACGCCGCGGAGGCGGAAGCCGTGTCTGCCGGGACGAGCACTTTCATCTGAGGAAGCGTCGTCATGAACGCGATATCCTCGGTCGCCTGATGGGTAACTCCGTCGATCGCGGCGGTTAAACCGCCGTGACTGGAGAGGAACTTCACGTTTAGGTGCGGATAACAGATGAATGAACGAATGGCTTCAAGCGCGCGCATGGTGATGAAAACGCCGTAACCGCATACGATTACGTTGCGGCCTTGGGCAGCCATTCCCGCCGCTGCCGCGACGGTACCGATTTCCGCGATACCCATATTGAAATAGCGCTCGGGATATTTATCGTGGAAGAGATAAGAATAGGTAGATTTCGCGAGATCGGACTCGAAGACGACGAATTCGCTATCCGTCGCTCCCCGCTCCGTCATTCTCGCCGCAAAGGCTCGGCGAGTGGGCACCTTGGCAGGTACGAGGTTCATGCTTCGTCTCCTTCGATTTCTTCACAAGCATTTTTGCATTGGTCGTCGTTAGGCGCTTTGCCGTGCCATTCCAGCTGATGCTCCATGAAGCTCACGCCTTTGCCTTTGACGGTATAGGCGATGATACATACCGGTTTTCCGGAGTGGGCGTTTTTGGCTTTCGTAAGTGTCGTGAGCACGTCGGCCATGTCATGGCCGTCCATAGTCATCACGTCAAAGCCGAAAGCGCGGAACTTCGCGTCGAGCGGTTCCATCGGCAAAATCTCATCCGTGGTTCCGTCGAGCTGGAGATTATTTTTGTCGATGATTGCCACGAGGTTGTCTAATTTGTATTTGGATGCCGCAAGGGAAGTCTCCCAAACGATTCCCTCATTGATTTCGCCATCGCCGAGAACCGCGTATACCTTGTAGGTTTTTTTCAGGTACTTGGCCTCTATCGCGATGCCGACCGCTTGAGCAAAGCCGATGCCGAGCGATCCGGTGGAAGCGTCGAGTCCTGGGAGGTATGTCGCGATAGGGTGACCCTGTAGGCGGCTATTGTTTTTGCGCAGCGTCTTTAACTCTTCTACCGGAAAGTAGCCACGCATCGCGAGAGCCG
>JBAYHM010000173.1:0-9680 GCA_041666155.1 Treponemataceae bacterium | reverse complement strand
TACGGACCCTGGGGCCGCCCCGACATGGCCTACTTCAGGTTTGCCGAGGCGATCCGGCTGGGCAAACCGATAGAGGTTTACAACAACGGTGATCTCCGCCGCGATTTCACTTACATTGACGACATAATTGAAGGCATAGTGCGCGCGTTGGACTCTTTGCCGTCGGCGCCGGAGCGCGGGGTTCCGTACCGGCTCTACAATATCGGCAACTCCAAAGCGGAGCCGCTTGGCCGCTTCATAGAAACCCTTGAAAAGGCCCTCGGCAAAAAAGCCGATAAACGCTACCTTCCGATGCAGGACGGCGACGTCTACGCTACCGAGGCTGACGTTTCGGCGATGGAAAAAGACTTCGGATGGAAACCGTCCATCGATATAGCCGAAGGACTCACCCGCTTTGCCGCATGGTATCGTTCATACAAAATGGGGAAATGACATGGAATTATTCGTACCCGGACGGATTTGCCTTTTCGGCGAACACAGCGATTGGGCCGGCGGCTATCGGCGCATCAATTCCAAAGTGGAGCAAGGTTTCACGATCATAACCGGGACCAACCAGGGCTTGTTCGCCAAGGTTTCCAAACATCCAGGTCGATTGGTGTTCAAAACGAGGCTTGCCGACGGAAGCGTGAAAACGCTGGACGAGCCGATGGAAAACAAACGCCTCCTGGAGATTGCTGAAGGTGGCGGCTTCTTCGCCTACGTGGCGGGTGTCGCCTATCAGGTGCTGACCCATTACCACGTCGATGGTATTGAGATCGATAACTATAAAACCACCCTTCCCCTCCGAAAAGGCCTTTCTTCCAGCGCCGCCGTGTGCGTTCTGACCGCTCGCGCGTTCAATCGTCTGTACGATCTCAAGATGACCGTCCGCGGAGAGATGGAGATGGCGTATCGGGGCGAGATAACCACGCCCAGCCGCTGCGGCCGCATGGACCAGGGCTGCGCGTACGGCGAACGCCCCATACTTATGCGCTTTGACGGCGACGCACTCGACGTACAGGAACTGTGCGTCTCAAAACCGCTCCATTACATCATCGTAGACCTCAAGTCCCGCAAGGACACGGTAAAGATCCTGGCGGATTTGAACAGAGCGTATCCTTTTGCTGAATCTGACCCGCACCGGGGCGTACAGAACTATTTAGGACCGGTGAACAAGCGTATCGTAACCGATGCCCGCGGCGCGATGGAAAACGGTAAGGTGGAAAACCTCGGCACATTCATGTACGAGGCGCAAGAATCTTTCGACTCCGCTATGCGGCCTGTCTGCCCGGAAGAGTTGACCGCGCCGGTGCTCCACCGCCTATTGGCCGCTGTGAAAACCCGTCCTGACCTGGCAGAATTGGTTCTCGGCGCAAAAGGCGTGGGCAGCCAGGGCGACGGAACGGCGCAGCTGCTCGTGCGTGATGAGAAAGCCCAGGAGACGGTTTCCGCCATCCTTGAGCGGGAACTCGGCGTTGAATGCCTTTCCCTTACGGTTCCCGCGACCAAGAAGGTTCGGAAAGCGGTAATCACCGCCGCGGGCCACGGTACCCGCCTTTTCCCGCTGACAAAAATCATCCGCAAGGAATTCATGCCCGTCATCGATTCCACCGGACGGCTTTCCCCTCTCATCGTCGACCATGTGCTCTCCGCGATCGCGGCGGGAATTGACGAGGTTGCGCTCATCATCCAAAAAGAAGAAGAGAGCGTTTTCCGCCGCCTCTTCTGCGAACCGGTGCCGCCTGAGGTATTCGCCAAGCTCAGTGAAGAAAATCAGGAGCGAGCCCGGGAACTGGAAGCGGCGGGCGGCAAACTGACGTTCATTCATCAAAAAGAACAGAGAGGGCTCGGTCACGCGCTTCTAGGCGCAAAAGATTGGGTCGGCGATCAGCCCTTCCTTTTGGTGCTTGGCGATCATTATTTCACTTCAAAAGGCGATAAAGATTGTTATAGCCAAGTTCTGGACGCCTACGGAAAGATGGGCGATTCGCTAATCGGACTAGCGGAAACGTCGGAGGCTGATATTTATCGATTCGGTACCGTGGCCGGCAAATGGAATACGGATACCGGAGCTAGCGCAAAATCGATCTTATCAATTACTGAACTCAAGGAAAAACCTGATACCGATTACGCCAAGGAGCATCTCCGCGTTCCCGGTCTTGCGGAAGGCCTTTATTATACGGTGTTCGGCTTATACATCCTGCCCTCGCGTATCTTTACGCTCCTTTCTGAAATGGAAAAGAAAAAAAGCTATGACCGCGGCGAACTTCAGCTCACTGGGGCATTGGATCAGTTGCGGACCGAGCAAGGCATGTTAGGTATTCCGATAGAAGGGGAAAAGATCGATATCGGAGTTCCGGCGGAGTACATACGTGCGTTCAAGGCGTTGCCGGATACGAATTACATTAAGAGAAACCACGAAGGCACGAAAGCACGAAAAACGGGGAAAAAATCCGGATAACTTTCACGGTAGCGTGAGAATTATCCGGATAATTTTCACAGTGAGACATATTTTTTCAGTATGATTTATCCTTTGACCTTTTCAGAATGGCTTACCCGGTTCGCATCGTCAATTTCGGCTATTCCCGTTATCGGGGATATAACTCCGATTGATACGCAGGAAACATACCGATCGCGTCTAGCTGATTTCATCCGTTTCGGGGCTATGCCGGGTTTATTGGAACTGGAAGACGAGCTTGAAAAAAGAGAGTACCTTCAAGGAATTTACCAGACGTACATCGCGAAGGATATCAAATCATTCCTGAAGGATGAGTCGGTATTGGCCTTCAATAAACTGATTTCGTATCTCGCCCTGAATAACGGGAGCCTTCTGAATAAAAACACGTTGGCGACCATTTCAGGAATATCGTCAAGGCAAATAGAAAAGCAGATCGAGATTCTTGAGGGGACGTACGTTATTTCTTTGGTAAAGCCGCTATCCCGGAATGGGGGAAAGGAACTGGTAAAGACGCCGAAGTTCTATTTTTATGATCAGGGCGTGCTGAACAGCATCATCCAGGACTTCCGCCCCGCTCAATTGCGGCAGGATCAAGGGATGCTGAACGAACAGTTTGTGTATTGGGAGCTGAAGAAAAATCTTGATATTCGCTATCAAATCAAGTACTTGCGCACCGCCGACGGAAAGGAAGTTGATTTTGTCCTTGAAAAAGACAGAGAATTTCTACCGATAGAGGTCAAAACCGGCTGGCCGGCGGGAAAAATCCCGGCGGGAATCCCGCAGTTTTTTAAGCAGTATCCGGAAACCAGATCCGCCGTCGTGTTGTACGATGGAGCGGAGATGACGGTTTCAGTTGATGGAAGGACCATCAACTTCGTACCACTGTATAAAGCGTGCATGGTTGGATTTTAGGAAATTGCCGAAAATCGCCCCGGCATTCACTGAATACCGGGGCGCTTCACTATTGGTTATTCAACGATTAACGGTTTTTCGTAGTATCCCTCCTTGCGGTCTTTGCCGTTGGGCATGGTGGCGACGACGACATCGTAAGTTCCCGCCGGGAGATCCGCGGGCAGGATAGCGATGAGTTTGCTGGGGGCGATGTCGGGATAGACGGCAATCCGGACGCTTTCGGTTTCCGTTTCCAAGAATACGCCGCAGTCGGTGACGGCCGGATCGAACTTGAGCCGTCGTCCGGTGATGCGGACGGTGTCTCCGGCGTGGGAAGCCTCCCCTTCGGCGCGGCCTATTACCGTGATCGCCTCTACGGACGCCGCGGTCGTATCAAAGGATTCGACGCGTTCCCAGCGGGCGCGGGTCTTCATGGTCCCTTCGATCGCTTTGTTCGTCCTGAAGTGCAAGGTCAGGGCATGATCCAAGGTTCCCGATCCCGGCGAGAACGGTTGCGCGACGGTGTCCAATTTGCCGCTCGCGGACAAGTAGAAGGCTCCGACGGGCGTTTTAACGTGTTTCCCGTCGGACACAAGGTTGATCAGCTCTTCCACGAACAGCTGCAAACAGCCGGTTATGTCGGGCTTTGAGAGCGTCGTGCGCCCTTTGGCCATGATGTCGATGAGTTCATCCAGTTCAATTGTGTCCGAACAATAACTGCGGATGAAAAACGGATGTTCGCAGGTCTTCAGATAATTCTTCATCGGGTACACTGAAAGCATAGGCTTTCTCCTCTAGTCGCGGATTCCCTTCCGTACGGAAAAGATGTTGCCGGTCGCTCCGGAGCTTTCGGCTGTACGGACATTTTTGAACGGTTTTTCGGGAAGGTATATCAGGGTAAACACCTGAGATTGCGGTCTTTTTTACGTTTTTTTTGTCGAATTTTTAAGAAAAACCACGAAAACGCGAAAGCACGAAAAATAAAGTTCATGATTCCTTTCGTGATTTTGTTTCTTTGTGGTCCAATTGAGGAACTTAAGTGTTTACTTTGCGGAGAATGCGTTATCTTTTGGGTGAAAATAACTTGTGCGAGTGACGATGTCTTATTGAAAGCGCGTTGGTTATTTATTGATAAGTTCGGTGTTATAGCACAGATGCTTTCGGTTGACAGAAAATCCGGGATAATGCTATTCGCGGAAAGTTTGGAAGAGATACTAGCGGATAAGATAATCGCGTTTGCGCTCCGGCCCAACCGGGTCAAGAACCGGGACTTATGGGATATCGATTGGATGACTCGTCGCGGTATTTCCTTGAAACCTGATCTGATAACCAAAAAAATTGCCGATCGTCAAATTGAATCGGAAAAATTCCACCTGCTATTTGCTGAAAGAATTTCAACCGTGGAAAATGGGCAATCCGATTTCCTTTTTGAATTAAAACGTTTTCTGCCGGCAGCCTCCGTGCAACAAGGAATAGAACGTAAAGAGTATTGGATGTATTTGATATCCGTCCTTCGGGAAGCGGAGCGGAAGACTCAATTCCAATTTTTGGCTCACACCAAGGTGCAGAGGCGCAATAGAGAGAAGAAATAGAGTAGAAAAACCATGAAAACACGAAGGCTCGAAAAAGTTCGGTTTTTTGATTCCTTTCGTAAATTCGTGTCTTCATGGTTCAATTTGTGTGAAATAGTACGGAAAGATCGGAGAATACGAATGCGTGAAATCGATTCAGAGATTGTTCGAAAAGCTTGGAAACTGTGTACGTGGGGAAACAGTAACAACACTGTCGCAGACTGGCTTAAAGCGTTTCAAAATAACGATGTGCCGCAAAAAAAACATATCTTTCAAACTCTATTTAGAGAAGATCCTGACGGTAGTTATATTAGAGCCCTTTACGGGAAAGATGAATTAAGCCTTCTCTTACGTGAATTCGATACTCCTCTTACACGTACGCATCTCGAAAAGCGACGAAAGGTAATGCGGTATCTCTATTGCGGTATTAAGGAACCGATCCCGGAACTTGATTGGATTATTCATGAATAAAGGCTACAACGCGTTATACAATCTTCAAGATGAGGCGTTGAATCTTGTTTTCTCTGAACCGTACGGTTTGTATTTGACCGGAGGTACAGCTCTTAGTCGCTTTTATTTACAGCATAGATATAGCGACGATCTTGATTTCTTTACAAATGACGTAAATGTATTTTCCGATATTTTCCGACTAATACAAGAAAAAATTTCAACCCAATGGACGCAGGTTCGGTTTGACGTCGATGCAAGAGACTTCAAGCGCTTGCGCATTGAGACTGAAAAAGCTTCACTAAAATTGGATTTTGTCGCTGATCGAACCCCGCGGATCGGTCTCCCAATACAAATTGGTACTTACACGATAGATACGGTCAGAAATATACTCAGCAATAAAATTTGCGCGGTGATAGGGCGTGACGAAGGTCGTGATGTAGCCGATATTATTCAAATATCTCGTCGCCGCCGATTTTCTTGGGCAGATATTGTAACGGAATCTTTGCGTAAAGATCGATTCTCATTGGACGATTTATTGTATCGACTTCGCGCCGTGCCTTCTGAAATTTTGGAGGATGTACCTTACATTGATACTTTTGATGTAGAGGCTAGTTTGAGAGATATTGAAAAAATCACGATGGATATTGAAAAAATGTCGATTAATTCTATTGCGAGAGATGACTCTCCCAATTTATAGGGAACGAATAAATTTCAACAGGAGAATAAACCAATGAAGAAAGCCCTTATTACCGGCGTCACCGGACAGGACGGAGCATATCTCTCTGAGTTTCTACTGAAAAAAGGTTATGAGGTTCACGGCATCAAGCGCCGCTCCTCCAGCTTCAATACCGAACGGGTCGATCACCTGTACCAGGATCCGCATGAGAAGCAAGTGCATTTCAAGATGCATTACGGAGATTTGACGGACACTTCCAACCTGGTGCGCATCATCCAGATGGTGCAGCCGGACGAGATCTATAACTTGGGCGCGCAAAGTCACGTCCAGGTGTCTTTTGAGGTTCCCGAATACACTGCTGATACCGACGGTACCGGTACACTCCGACTTCTTGAAGCCATCCGCATTCTGGGCATGGAAAAGAAGGTCCGCTTTTACCAGGCTTCAACTAGCGAACTGTTCGGCAAGGTGCAGGAAGTTCCGCAGAAGGAGACTACCCCCTTCTACCCCCGATCCCCCTACGCCTGCGCCAAGCTTTACGCGTACTGGATTGTCGTCAACTACCGCGAAAGCTACGGAATGTACGCGTGCAACGGCATCCTGTTCAACCACGAAAGCCCCATCCGCGGCGAAACCTTCGTCACGCGCAAAGTGACCCGGGCGGCTTCCCGCATCAAGCTGGGCCTTCAAGAAAAACTCTATATGGGCAACATTGATTCCAAGCGCGACTGGGGTTTCGCGGGAGACTACGTGGAGCTTATGTGGCTAATGCTCCAGCAGGATAAGCCGGACGACTTCGTTATGGCCACCGGCGTCACTACCACGGTGCGCGACTTCATCGCTATGGCGTTCAATGAAGCGGGAATGAAAGTACGCTGGGAAGGTTCGGGCGTCAACGAGAAAGGTATCGATACGGTCAGCGGTAAGACGGTGGTGGAGATAGATCCGCGTTACTTCCGCCCTGCGGAGGTGGAACTCCTTATCGGCGACCCGACCAAAGCAAAGACCAAACTTGGGTGGACGCCGCGCGTGCAGTTGCCCGAACTGGTGAAAATGATGGTGACATCCGACATAAAGCACGCGGAAAAGGAACTGTTCCTGAAAAAAGGCGGCTTTGAGGTGAAGAATTATTATGAATAAATCCTCCCGCATCTACGTCGCGGGCCACCGTGGGCTGGTGGGAACGGCTATCATGAAGCGTCTTCATGCCGCCGGGTACACAAATATCGTCACCAAAACGCACGCGGAACTCGATCTGACGCGCCAGGCGGACGTTGAAGCGTTCTTCGCGAAGGAGAAACCCGAATACGTGTTTCTCTGCGCGGCGAAGGTCGGGGGTATCGGCGCCAACTCAACCTACCCCGCGGATTTCATCTATATAAACATGTCCATCGCGCTCAACGTGATCCACAGCGCCTACAAAGCGGGCGTCAAAAAACTTCTCAACATGGGCTCGTCCTGCATATACCCCAAAATGGCTCCTCAGCCGCTCAAGGAAGACTACCTTCTTACCGGGCAGCTGGAAGTCACCAATGAGGCCTACGCGATAGCCAAAATCGCGGCGATACGCCTATGCAGGCACTACAACGACCAATACGGCACGAATTTCCTCTCCGTGATGCCGACCAACCTTTACGGTCCCGGGGACAACTACGACAGTGCGGGTAGCCACGTTCTTCCCGCACTTATACGGAAGTTTCATGAGGCTAAGGTCGCCGGGTCCGATAGAGTCACACTCTGGGGCGACGGATCACCCTACCGCGAATTCCTCTACAGCGAAGATCTTGCCGAAGCGGTTGTCTACCTTATGGAGCAAAAAGACGCCAAGGACTTGGGCGAGTTCGTGAATATCGGCACCGGCATTGAACTCACCATAAAATCCCTTGCGGAAACTGTTCGCTCTGTTGTCTACGCAGACGTGCCCGGCCGCGCATGCCGCATTGAGTGGGATCAGAGCAAGCCCAACGGCACTCCGCGGAAGCTGCTGGACGTTTCACGGCTGTCGGGACTCGGTTGGAAGGCCAAGACGGACCTGATCGACGGCATAAAGCTGGTTTATACGGATTTTTTGAAAATAACGAAATAAGGCAAGTAAAAGTTGTTCAATAATTGAACAACTTTAGGCCTGAAAACATTGCAAAAAGCTATTTATCGTGGTAATTTTTGTACGTCGGACGCGTTACCGTGGACTGACAATTCTCGGCAAGCTTGTTTCGGCGGCTGTCGGGCCGTTCTTCTTCTTATGACCCGGGGTTGCGTCCGGTGGTCGTTTTTTGCCCAAAAATAGTTGTTAAATAATTCCAACCTAGGAGTCCAGATGAAAGGCATCATCCTGGCCGGAGGCGCCGGTACGCGCCTGTATCCGGTGACCTTCGCGGTTTCCAAACAAATACTTCCCGTCTACGATAAACCGATGATCTACTATCCCCTTTCATGCCTCATGCTGGCAGGTATTCGGGAAGTCTTGATCATTTCCACGCCCCGCGATATTCCCGTTTTCAAGGAGCTTCTCGGTACCGGCGAAAAACTCGGCATGCGGTTCGAGTACGCGGTACAGGAAAAGCCACGCGGGTTAGCCGACGCCTTTATAGTAGGTGAACGGTTCATCGGCAACGAAAAAGTCGCGCTTGTTTTAGGCGATAATATCTTCTACGGCCAAAGTTTCGGCGCCACGCTCGCGAAAGCGGCCGCGAAAGAGACGGGCGCGACAATTTTCGGCTACTGGGTGAAGGATCCGACCTCCTACGGGGTGGTCGATTTTGACGCGACGGGAAGGGCACTTTCCATTGAGGAAAAACCGAGCAAACCGAAATCGCATTACGCGGTCCCCGGCTTGTATTTCTACGATAACACGGTGATCGACATCGCCAAGAACGTGAAGCCTTCCGCGCGGGGGGAAATAGAAATAACCTCGGTCAATAACGCCTACCTTGAAAACGGAACGCTTTCCGTGGAGATCATGGGCAGGGGAATGGCATGGCTGGATACGGGCAGCTACGACGGTCTTCTTGAGGCTTCTAACTACATTGAAACTATCCAGAAACGTCAGGGGCTGTATGTAGCCTGTCTTGAGGAAATCGCCTTCCGCAAAGGTTGGATCGATCAAAACGCTCTTCTGAAATTGGCTGATTTCTTCAAGACCGAGTACGGCGCGTATCTCCGTTTCGTGGCCGAAGGGGAATGATTCGCAATGCCCTTCACTTTCACGAAGCTCCCGATCGACGGTTTGATGGAAATAAAGTCCAAAATTTTCGGCGATGAACGCGGATATTTCCTTGAAACGTACAGTGTTCGCGATTACGCGGCAGCCGGCATTGATGCGGTATTCGTTCAAGACAACCAGTCAAAATCCGTCCGGGGTGTGCTGCGCGGGCTTCATTATCAGAAAAAGCACGTTCAAGGAAAACTGGTACGCGCGGTAGAGGGTGAAGTGTTCGACGTCGCCGTGGATCTGCGAAACGGTTCCCCTACTTTCGGGAAATGGGCGGGGGTCACTCTCCGAGCAAGCGATCAAAATCAGTTCTGGATTCCGCCGGGCTTTGCGCACGGGTTTCTGGTGCTCTCGGAAACGGCGGTGTTCGCGTATAAATGTACTGATTTTTATCATCCCGAGGACGAAGACGGTTTGGTCTGGAATGACGGGATTGTCGGTATC
>JBAYHM010000172.1:0-9682 GCA_041666155.1 Treponemataceae bacterium | reverse complement strand
GTCGAAGAAGAAGGGCTACACGGGAAAACCGTTCGCCGGAGTGCCGAATATCGGCAAAGCTTTCATAAGCGCTATTTGGGGCCTTTTGATGCCGGCGATCATTCTGGGCGGCATCTACGGCGGCATCTTCACGCCGACCGAAGCGGCGGTGGTCGCTGTCGTCTACGGGCTCTTGATCGGTTTCTTCGTGTACAAAGATTTGAAGATTGCCCATCTTCCTAAGATCATCGAAAGCAGCATCGTCGGAACGGCGGTCGTCATGTTCATCATGAACGCGGCGGGACTCTTCAGCTGGATCATCACCCGCGAACAGATTCCGGTACACTTGGCCAATTACTTCGTCAGCATATCCCGCAACCCGACCATGTTCCTCATGCTCGTAAACGTGATGCTGCTGATCGCCGGTATGTTCCTCAACGCATCCGCGGCCGTCACCATTCTCGCGCCGATCTTGGTCCCGCTCGCCAAGACGCTCGGCATCGACCCGATTTTCTTCGGAGTGCTGATGACCTGCAACTTGGCTATCGGCTGCCTTACTCCTCCGGTCGGCGTCGATCTCTTCGTTTCCAGCACTATTTCTGGCGTCTCGATGGCAAAGCTGTCAAAGGGCATCGTTCCTTTCATTATTGTCCTTATCGCGGACCTGATCGTCATCACCTACGTGCCGGGCATCATCATGTGGTTGCCCAACTTGGTTAAATAGGAGCATTTATGTCCAACAAAGAAAAGCTGATCGAGCTGATCAGCAAATATGTCGGGATGTCGGGGAAACGACTTCCCGACGACGTCACCGCAAAACTGACGCAGCTGAGGGACGCGGAAACGCAGCCGCTCGCGAAAGCGGTGTACGAATCTATGTTTGAAAATCAGAAAATGGCGCGCGATCTGGACCGGCCCAGCTGCCAGGATACGGGCGTCGTCAATTTCTACGTCAAAGCCGGCGAGTTTTTCCCCGGCTTGGGCGAGATCAACGACATCCTCAAAGAGGCCGTGCGCAAAGCCACCATTGAAACCCCGCTCCGCCACAACACGGTGGCGATCTTCGACGAGAAGAACGACGGCACCAACGTCGGAGAACGCGCGCCCTTCATCCACTGGGAGATAGAGAGCAACAGCGACAAGCTGGAGATCCAATCCCACATGGCCGGAGGCGGATGCAGCCTGCCCGGCCGGGCGATAACGCTCATGCCGTCGGCCGGCTACGAGGGTATCGTCAAATACGTGTTCGATACGATGGTGGAATGGGGCATCAACGCCTGCCCGCCGCTCCTGGTCGGTATCGGCATCGCCGGGTCGGTTGAAAATGCCTCCATCCTTTCAAAAAGGGCGATCCTCCGCCCGCTCGGATCGCACAACCCGAACCCGAAGGGCGCCGAAATGGAACGGCTCTTGGAGGAGGGGCTCAATAAGCTCGGTTTGGGTCCGCAGGGCTTGAGCGGCAACGCCACCGTCATGGGCGTTCATATCGAAAGCGCGGCGCGTCATCCTTCCACTATTGCCGTCGGCATCAACGTCGGCTGCTGGGCCCACCGCAGGGGCCGCATCATCATCAACAAGGATTTGAGCTACGAAATCCCGTCCCACAAAGGGGTAACACTGTGAAAAAGGTACTGACGACTCCGATAAAGGACGAAGACCTCAAGGACATCAAGATCGGCGACATCATCTATTTGGACGGCATCGTCGTGACCTGCCGCGATGTCGCGCATCGTCGCTTGATCGAACTCGGCCGCGAACTGCCTGTCGATTTGAAGGGCTTGGCGATTTTCCACGCCGGCCCTATCGTCAAGAAAGAAGGCAATGGAAAGTACAGCATGGTTTCCATCGGCCCGACGACTTCCATGCGCATGGAAAAGTTTGAGAAGGAATTCGTCGAACAGACCGGCGTCAAGATCATTGTCGGGAAGGGCGGCATGGGGCCGAATACGGAGGAAGCCTGCAAAAAGTATAAAGCGCTTCACTGCGTATTTCCGGGCGGCTGCGCCGTTCTCGCCGCGACCGAGGTCGAAGAGATAGAAAAAGTAGAGTGGCTGGATCTGGGCATGCCCGAAGCCCTTTGGGTCAGTCGGGTAAAGGGTTTCGGACCGCTCATAGTCTCTATCGACGCGAACGGCGATAACTTGTTCAAGAAGAACAAAGTGGTTTTCAACGAGCGCAAAGATAAATTGGTCGCGGAAATTTCAGAAAAAGTAAAGTTCATAAAATAGCACTCTGGGCTGGCGGCGGTTCGCGGTATTGGGGACCTCCGCCGGTATAACAAACAGCTGGAGCACAAAAATGTTCGAATCGATTATCGCGACTCTTGGCGGCGTGATCGCGCCTTTGTCCCTTCCTGTTATCTGCGGCGCCGTCCTGACGCGCTGGAAGAAATTCGAAACGAAGCAACTCCTTACGGTCGTTTTGTACGTTCTCAGCCCCGGCATCATCTTCCATACGCTGACGACAGCTATAATTTCTATGGACGACGTGAGGAATACCGTCCTGTTCATGCTGCTCAATATGGGTCTGCTTTGGGCTCTGGCGAAAGGATTCGCGGGCGCCCTCCGGCTGCAGGCAGCTGAAACAGCCGGGCTGACGCTCATCGCGACTCTCACCAACGCCGTCAATTACGGCCTTCCGCTGGTACTCCTCGCCTTCGGGCAACTTGGGTTGGATAAGGCTTCCGTGTTCGTCGTGTTACAAATGATTTTGGTGAATACGGTCGGAGTGTACTTCGCCGCCCGTTCCAGCTTTTCCGGAATAAACGCCTTGAAATCCGTCTTTTCCCTTCCGGCGATTTACGCCGCCGCCCTTGCGTTTGTTTTCCGTATGACGGATACGCATCTGCCGGTAGGATTTGCCAAAGGTCTTACGATGATTGCCCAGGCGTACTCCCCGATGGTGCTCCTTATTTTGGGGGCGCAGATGGCGAGTGTTCAAGCGGGAGAAATAAAGGTTACGGCGCAGCGTTCGTTCTGGGCGGGTATGGGTATACGGATGCTCATTTCTCCCTTCATCGCGCTGGCGGTAACCTTCATTCTCGGCATAGACGGCATTCTGCGGTCGGTCCTTATCGTCGAGGCATCCATGCCTGTCGCGGTCAACGCCGTCATCCTTGCCGAACGTTTCGACGCCGCGCCGAAGACTGTCTCCAAGTGCATCCTGTGGTCGACGCTGACATCGTTTGCCGCCCTGCCTCTGCTGATCTCCCTGCTGAAATGAAAAAGTCTATACTCCAATCCTGCGTTTTATGGTATCGTTATTTCAAGGATTAGATTGAAAGATGCTCAAACAGATTACGGTATTGCCTATCCGCGAGCGCGTGGCTTCCGAGCTGCGCAACGCGATTTTTTCCGGCGGTTTCGCCGCCGGAGATGAGTTGGGACAGGATTTTCTAGCCGAGAAGCTCGGCGTCTCCCGAATGCCCATTCGCGAGGCCCTGCAGATACTTGCGGGCGAGGGGCTGATAGAGCTTCGGACGAATAGGGGCGCGATCGTAAAAGATATCTCCAAAGACTATATTCGCGAACACTTTGAGCTTCGGCTTGTGCTCGAGTGCGACGCGATCGCCAAAGCGTGTGAGCGCATGACCGATTTTTCGGAATTGGAATTTATTCACGAAGAACAGAGAAAGGCGATCGACGCCGGCGATATGAATCAAACGAACCTTTGCAATCAGGCCTTTCACATGCATATTTGGGACAACGCGGGCAATTCGCGGATGAAAGGGATACTCGTACAGTTATGGAACGGCTTATCGATAGGCACTGTCGTCTTGCCCGCTGTTCACGCGCGCAAGTCTTTTGAAGAGCATGGATTGATGATTGAAGCCTTACGTGAAAAGCAGGCGGACGTCGCCAAAGTGCTAATGACCCGGCATATCCTGCGCAGCATGGAAAATATGATGATGCGCCCGGCGAACACCAAAACGGCATGAACGAATACTTCATCGACTACGCTTCGATTCGCGTCTATGTCCGCGATAACATTACGCAATCGGATAAGCTCCCGGTCGTTTTTCTCCACGGACTGGGAAGCGCGTCGAGCATCTACGATCCCGCTTTCGCCGAGCCGTTTCTGGTCGGGCGGACGCTTTGTTTCGATTTTCCGGGTTTCGGGAAAAGCGATAAACCACGGGATTATTCGTACGCCCTAACAGAGCAGGCGGAATGCTTGCGCGCCGTGTTGGATAAGGCTGGCCTTGAGCGGGTGACCCTGGTCGCGCACAGCATGGGGGGCGTCATCGCGATCTTGTTCGCGGCCGCTCACCCCGAGCGGGTCGCGCGGCTGGTTCTCGCGGAAGCGAACCTGGATCCGGCCAACGCGAAAATAAGCAGAAAGATCGCCGACTACGGCAGCGAGGAGCGCTTTACCGATGCGTTCGAATCGTTTATCGGCTATTATAACCGGCCTCATTCTCCGTCCGCATATCGCTTCTATACGACGCTTACGCAAAGCACCGCCTATTCCTTATACCGGAGCGCCGCCTCTTTGGTGTCTCACGTTGACGAGGCCTTTTATCAAAAGTTTCTCTCTCTCCCAATGCCGCGGTGGTTCATGCGGGGAGGGGACAGTTATCACGCTTTCTCCGCCTGGATGCTTGGTGATTTATCCGCGCACGGCATCCCGGTTGTGGTGATTCCGCACGCGGGCCATTCGATGATGGAAGATCAGCCGATAGCCTTTTTCGCGGCTCTGCGCGACATCGAGCTTGAGCTTCCCCCACAGCGCAAGTAATTGACTATTGGTTTCATTGAGGCATATTTAGTATCCCATGCAAAAATTCGATTCCGCCTGGATTGAAGAACGGCTAAAAAGAATTTCCGCGCTGCTGATTGAAGCGCACCGAAGTGGTCGGCAAGATACTATTTCACGGTACGCGCAGCGGATCGCCGTTGTTCACTCCGGGTCGCCCAAGCGGCAATTCATGCAACTTATTCAGGTTTTTCATCCGGACCGTTTAGCCGTATATGTCAAGCAAGTCGCCGATCATCGCTCTTTGGGCGATGATGCCGGTCTGCAAACTCTTGAAAAATTGCTTGAGTATGAAACGTTTTCAGGAACGATTACCCGGCGTCATCGGACCGAGCCTTCCGCGCGGACATATGAAGAGTACGGTTTTGATGAAACCTACAGTTACGGCGATGATGATTTCGGTTTCGGCGAAGATACGGCAAGGGATGAAGAAGCTGACTTCGGCGATGATGATTTCGAGGATGCGGATCCCTTCGCGGAAGGTACCTTTATGGATGCCATCAAGCGGGAGTTTTTCGGCAACCTTGAACTATATCCGACCAAATTCGAGATTGAGCAGTTTGAAGGGGAGTTGGACCTTTCCGACTATGACCTGAATGACCTGAGCGGCGCCGAATTTTGCGTCAATATCACCAGTTTGAATCTTGCGATGAATGAGATTGATAATATCTGGCCGCTAAGGGAGCTCTCACGGCTTGAATTCCTTGATCTGAGCTCCAATTCCCTGGAAAATGCGGATGACCTTGGCGAACTTATCGCTCTAAAGGAATTGGACCTTTCATTCAACGATATCGATGATATCGCTTTCCTGCTCAAGCTTCCGCTCCTTGTCTGCGTAAGCCTGGTCGGTAACCCCGTAAAGGATCGAAGCGTTTTGGAAAAGCTGCGCAAGCGGGGAGTGATGGTCATACTCTGAGCGCCGCATTCTTCCTGAACCTCTTAACAGCGGCTTTCTCTCGTGATATAGGGAAAGGGGCGGTCAAATGCGCGTATTGATAATAGAAGACGAAAAACCCCTCGCGCGCGTCATTGAGGTGGAGCTGATCCTGCAGGGAATGCGGGTGACGATCCGGAACGACGGTAAGACCGGCCTCGCGGCGGCGCTTGAAGGCGGTTACGATCTCTTGATACTCGATTGGATGCTTCCCGACGTAGAGGGTATCGATGTATGCCGCGCTCTGCGCGCCCAGGGATCCAAGCTCCCAATTATTATGATCACGGCGAAGCAGGGCGTTTCCGACGAAGTACGCGGCTTGCAGGAAGGCGCCGACGACTATATCGTGAAGCCCTTCGATATGGAACTGCTCCTTGCGCGTATCAGCGCCGTTGTCAGACGGAGTGGTGTTGCCTCCGGTGAGTCGGTGCCGTTATCTTACGGCGAACTGGTGCTCAACGACGACGAACACGCTGTCTACAAAAACGGCCGGCCGGTTCACCTTACGAAAAAAGAGTTCGAGATTCTTCGTCTGCTTATGAGCCGGTGCGGAAAGGTTCTCTCCAAAGATGAGATATTCACCGCGGTATGGGGCGATCGCGTTCATCTGGAAGAGGGGATCCTCGCCGTGCACGTAAAGGCGATACGCAAGAAACTCGGCGGGCGGTATATCGACAATGTGCGCGGCATAGGCTACCTCCTCCCGAAAGAGTGTCCGAGCGGCGGAGAAGAATGAAGCGTCGCTTCTTCATCGCGCTTTTGGCGATCATCGCCTTGTCTGCCGGCGCTTCCATCGTGATTTCCGAAATCGCCGTCGGCAGTATCGTTAAAAAGCTCATCCTGGAGCGCGCGGGGGACCGGCTCTCCTTGATCACCTGGAGTTTCGGCGCGACGGCGGCGGACGTGGATATCTATTCCTATGTCGATTTTGACCGCGAGGTGCTGACCGTCCGCAAGGGTAAACTCCTCATTTTTCAGTACGGAACCGCGAACCTTGATTTCAATGCGCCGACTACGAAATCTCTGACCCGTCCCGCGGGATCCTACGAAATGACGCTCTACATCGATTTCGCCGCCGCCAAGGCTAAATATATGGAGTTGGTGCGCACGCCTATTTCGATCGCGACGCTGATATTTTCCCTGCTTTTCGGTATTTTCGGCTGGCTGCTTCTGCACTCCGCCGTCGACCCGATCGTGCGTTTGGCCGCTTCCATGGCGCACATCACGTCGCGCAACCTGCAGACGCGCGTGCCTGTCCCGAAACGGAAAGATGAATTCGGCCAGCTGATACTGACCTTCAACGCGCTTCTGGACGAAATTCAGGGGACCTATGAGCGGCAGTCACAATTCGTGGACGATATGACGCACGACATCATCACGCCGGTGCAGATTCTGGAAGGGTACCGTCAGCTCATTGAAAGACATGGTCGTATCGATACTCTCGTTGACGAATACCTGGACGTTTCCAAGGATCAGTTGGAAAGACTTAAATCGATGGCCGCCACACTCAAGTCCCGGCTCGCCTCGGCGAAACGCCGGAACGTGGAGCGCGCGGATGCGTCGGAAGTGACAGAACGGCTCGTTCGTTATTATACGGAACTTTTCCCGGCTATCCGCTTTGAGGCAAATATCGATCCGGGCGTTGTCCTCCCCGTGCGGAAGGACGACTTGGAACGGATGGAAAACATTCTCCTGGACAACGCGGTAAAGTACGGCACGGACGGCGCGGGCCGCGGAGAAGTGACGGTGACGCTTCGAGCCGGCAAATTGTCTATTCGCGACCGCGGCCGCGGCATAGAAGCGAGCGAACGCGAATCGATCTTCGAGCGCCGCTATCGGGGCCGGGAAACTGATTCGCGGACGGACGGCGCCGGGCTCGGCCTTTCCATCCTCAAAAAATTCGCCGAGGAATACGGTTTCAGGATCGTTCTGGAAAGCACCGTCGGGCAAGGCGCCGAGTTCGTACTCGTTTTCGCAGGACCCAACGACGGCAACACGGCGAATTGATGGATCCCCTTCGTATTCTTAGCGTCCTTGGCGGTTCAATATCCTAGGAATTTCTACCGCGAAGGACGCGAAGGAAGTCAAAGGGGGAGAAGTCGAGAATAAAAATCCCGATCATGATTTTCTTCCCTTCGAATTCTTAGCGTCCTTAGCGGTTCAATTTCTTAAGAATTCCCACCGCGAAGGACGCTAAGAAAGTCAAAGAAAAAATACAAAGAATACAATCAAAACAGGAAATTGGACTGTATATGAAGCGGAGGTGAAAATGGATTTGGAATACATCGCTTCACGTATCGTTCATTCCGCGATTTGCGTGCATTCAGCTCTAGGGCCAGGCTTGCTTGAAAGCGCATATGAGGCATGCCTTGCGCGTGAACTCGAACTTGCCGGTCTTGAATGCGTGCGGCAGAAAAAACTGCCCATTAAATATCGTGGGATACTCATCGAGGCGGGGTATCGGATCGATCTGCTTGTATGCGAATCCATCATTGTCGAATTAAAGACAGTCGATTCCCTGCATCCTGTTCATTATGCTCAACTATTGTCATATCTGAAACTGAGCGATGCGCGAATTGGATTTCTCCTCAACTTTAACGTCACCCAGATGAAGAACGGCATAAAGCGGCTCGTGAACGGTCTCTAATTTTTCTTCCCCTTCGTATTCTTCGCGTCCTTCGCGGTTCAATTTCCTAAGAATTTCAACCGCGAAGGACGCTAAGGAAGTCAAAGGGAAGAGTCGGCGCGGATATCGCTTGCCGTATTTCTTTTCCGCGAATAGAATCTGAAACGCGGAGGGTGCCATGAAAACAATAACGACTATTGCTCTGATACTCGCGTTGGCGGCGGCGAACGTCGCGGCGGCGGAGATCAACGAGACGACGGCCCCTTCGGCGATCAACAAAGTTATCGTGTATTCGGATAGGGCTATTGTCGAACGAACCATGACCCTGGACTTGGAGATGGGAGAAAGGCGTCTCGTGTTCGATGACTTGCCGGAAAACATAGAGGCGAACAGCCTTCAGGCTCGGGGTTCGGGCAAGGCTATCCTCCAGGACATCGTCTTCCGGACCAAACATTACGCCGCGATCCCCGATGATAGGATCCAAGCCCTCGTTGCCGCTAAAGAAGAGAAGGACGGCCGGATCCTCCAGCGAACCGACAAGGTCAAACGGGCCAATAACGAAAAAGGCGTTCTCGACAAAATAATCAACAAAGCAACGGCGCAGCGGGAGGGGCAAGATTCGGAGCTCAGTCCCGATAAATGGGCGCAGCTGATCAAGTTCTATAGCGATAGGCTCACGTCGCTCGATGAGGAAATCCGCGCTACGGAAAAAGAGATCCGAGACTTGAAACTCGAATCGGATAGGATCGGCCAAGAGCTGGGCCGTTTGCAGGCCGGACGTCAAAAAAAGAAGAACCAGGCGATCGTCGTGCTCAGGCTCAGCGAACGTTCCAAAGTCTCGTTGACCCTGAGCTATCTCGTTTACGGACCATCGTGGCAACCCGTCTACGACCTGAGGGTAAACTCCGAGACGGAACGCTTGGAGTTGTCCTACAATGCCAACGTCGTCCAGAATACGGGGGAGGACTGGACGAACGTAGGTCTCGCCCTGTCCACTGCCCGTCCCGAGATCGGCGGAAGCCAGCCCGACCTGGCGCCGTGGTATCTGTCCGTGCTGGAAAGAAGGCCGGCGCCCCGTTCCGCACCGTCGAAGGCGGCCGCTCCGGCGGCGGCGCCAATGGCAAAAATGTACGAAGAAGCGGCCCCAGAAAACGCCGCCCGAGGCGCTATGAAGGAGGCGGCCATCAGCGCGGAGAGCGCTTCGGTCGTCGCCGGAGCCGTTGCCGTCATGTTCGACATATCGGGCAACACTACGATCGCAAGCGACAATACCAGCCACAGGGTTTCCATATTCCAGAAGACCTTTCCGGCCGCGTTCCGCTATTCGACGGTGCCCAAGCTCTCCGTCCACGCGTACTTAAAAGCCAAAGTACGGAACGAATCGGATT
>JBAYHM010000171.1:0-9724 GCA_041666155.1 Treponemataceae bacterium | reverse complement strand
GGGGACCCCGGAACGCGACCGCTCGGCCTTTGCTGATGTCGATTTCCAGCGGCCCGGTCACCAGGCCGAATTCCGCCAGAGATCCGTCGATGAGGATGGTCCCCTCGGCGCTGTCTTCCACCGGAGCGATGTAGGCTTCACCGGTCGGCAAATTCCCCGAAGAGCCCTTCGCATGGTAACGACCGTTGCTGGAAATTCCTTTGCGGCCCTCGATCGACAATTCCAGGACGCGGCCGTCTTTTTCAAGGCGCACGCGCTTTCCTTCGGTGAGGATGGCAGTCACGCGGTCGCTGAGTTCGGCAACCGTCACGTAGTCGGCGGTCAGCGCGCCACGGACGAACATCTCCTCGGCGATGTCGGGCAGGGTCGCCACGCGGGCGCCCGCTTCGCTCGCGGCCTTGCGCGCGGCGGTGTGCGTAAGAGAAAACTTGGTCGGACACAGCACGATGTCGGCTTTCTTCATCGCGTCGGCGACGAGAGGGGGCGGCTCGGCGCCGCTGGTGCCGGTGGGCGGCATGACCAGCAAATGCGCGCGGAGGCCGAGGCGGCGGCCTTCTTCGTAGAGGGCCTCGCCGACGGCGCGCTTTTCGGTGTCGGTGACCACCAGGAGGGTTTCGCCCGCTTTCGCGCCCAGGCAATCGGCAAGGACGACTTTCGCGCCGCCCGACATATCAACCATTAGATTCCTCCCAGCAATTCACCCGCGAGTCTGCCCAGGAACGTGCGGGGCAGCACGACCGGCTTCAAAGTTTCTTCCTGGACGATCTTCTTCATCTCAGCCGAATAGCCGATGCAGTCCATCACGATAAGATCCGCGCCGCCGAGCGCCAGTTCCGCCGCGGCGGTTCTGAACGCGGAAAGCGGCGCGCTGTACGGGGACACGGCCGCGCAGACGCAGCCGCTTCCGACTCCCGCCCATTTTTTGGTCATCGCAGGGATTTGTTCGGCCGACGGTACGCAAATGCCGAGAATCCCGACTCCGATAAGTTCTTTGACCGCGCTTGAAAGGAGCGCGTCCGGCCGCAGCAGGATTTGCCGGGAATCAACGCCGGGAAATTCACCGGTGCAGAAGAGGATTATGAGGGACGCGCCCTGGTCTTCAAGGTAGCGGACCGCCGCCCGCATCCGCTCGTGAATGCGTTCTTCGGCCACTTTGACCTCGGTACCGTCGCGGAGCCGGGTGACCAGCACGTAGTCGCCTACCGCCGGCGCCAGGGCCGCGATCTCTTCGCGCGTCAGGTCGTCCAGGGCGCCGCGCTGCAGCAACGTCACATCCCGGCCGAGCGCGGGAAGGAAATCCGCGGTCACGTCCGTGCGCGGGGACTGGCCGATGGTGATGGCCCCGATGATCGGCGTCACTCTATTTGGCTCCGGGAGTGGACAAGTGGGCCATCGACCCGTAGAGCTTCCGCATGAGCGCGAACTCTTCGGCGTCGTGGAAACGGCAGATTCCGGCGGTGAAGGACTTGGCGACTTCAAGGCAGAAGCGCGCGGCTTCTTCGATATCGGTCTCGCGGCTGGCGCCGGTGCCGCAGCCGGGGACCGGACGAACGGCGGTGATGGCTACGCCTACCACCGGCGCGCTTGTCGCGGTGCAGGGCTGGAAGATGCTGTTGATGTGATGGAGGCCGTTGCCGTAGGGGGTGATGTCCTGGGTGGTCACGGGGATGGCTTTGACGTCCAGCCCGGTGCTCCATTCGTAGATGTCCATGAGGTCGTCGGCCATCTTGAGGATGTAGCCTTCCTTCAGCGTCGGCGAAATCGCGAAGCCGCGATGGTTGATGACGCGATTTCCTTTTGTCGTATCGATGGAGAGGATCGCGTCCATGGCGGGGTCCACTTCGTGTTTGTTCATCACGTCCATTTCGACAGGGGACCCCATGAACGGCACCGGGTGGTGCGGCTGGGTGGGCGCGTCGGGACAGATGTGCGTGCAGACGATCACGTCGCCTTGCAGCCGGTCGCCGCGAGAGGCCATGTCGGCCAGCTTCAGCGCGCAGGCGAGCGCGGCCACGGCGCCGTCCGCGTCGGACACGATGCCGATACGTTCCGGCCGAGCGCCGATGCCGCCTAGGCGGCCGATGATGCCGAGCGTCGGGGCGTCCCCTCCGGCGGTCTTGCCCTTAACGCCGGGGATCACGATTTTGATGAAATCGGTGGCGCCGCGAGCGCCTTCGATGCGCTTCACCGTGACGGCAACCTGACCGCGCTTATCCAATAGGGCGGAGACTTTCGCGCCGCTCGCCCCGGAATCATCCAACAGTTCGTATATGTCCAATACTTGTTTCAACATAGATGCTCCTCAGCCTTACGGCAGTCGTAATTCTTCCGCTCTTCGGCACGCGACGAAGCGGCGCGGTTCAAGCTCCCTCAGTTCCGGGTCCGCCAGCGAGCATTCGCTTTGCGCGTACAGGCAGCGGGGAGCAAAGCGGCAGCCGGGCTTGGGTTCGATGGGGGAAGTCAGTTCGCCTTTCAGGATCTCCGCCTGAGTGCCGGTCGTCGGCTTCGGCGAAGGGATCGCGGAGATCAGCGCTTTAGTGTACGGGTGCAGCTGCCGCTCGAACAGGGCGTCGGCGGGAGCCTTCTCCACCATCTGTCCCAGGTACATGACGACGATCTCGTTGGAGATGTGGCGGACGACCGACATATCGTGGGTGACGAAAAGGTAGGTCAGCTTCAGCTTGTCCTGCAGGTCCTGCATCAGGTTAAGAATCTGCGCCTGCACCGATACGTCCAGCGCGGAAACCGGTTCGTCGCATACGATGAACTTCGGGTTGAGCGCGAGCGCCCGGGCTATGCCGATGCGCTGCCTGCGGCCGCCGTCCAGCTCGTGGGGGTAGGAATTATAGAGACGGTCGGCCAACTCCACCGTTTCCATCAGTTCCCTGATCCGCCGTTCCAGATCGATCTTTTTATTGAATCGCTTATGGATGATCAAAGGTTCGGCGATGAGCTTTGCCACGTTCATGCGCGGGTTCAAGGAAGCGTAGGGGTCCTGGAAAATGATCTGCATCTTTTCCCGCATGGCCCGCATATCCTTGGGATTCTTCGCCAGCACGTCCTCGCCGTCGAATATGACCGAGCCCCCGGTCGGCTCGGTGAGGCGCAGAATAGCCCTGCCCGCCGTGGTCTTGCCGCAGCCGGATTCGCCGACCATGCCGAGCGTGCTGCCTTCCTCTATATCCAGGGAAAGGCCGTCCACCGCGTGAAGCAGACCCCGGGGCGTGTTGAAATATTTCTTCAGTCCGCGGACGCTTAAGATATTAGCCATTTGACGTCCTCATTCGGTTTTCAATCTTTCCTTCGTACATGAGGCAACGGAGCTTGCGTCCTTCCGCTTCCGTCGTGGCGGGAACGGTGACGGCGCACGCGTCCTGCGCGTAGGGACAGCGCGGATGGAAGGCGCAGCCTGAAGGAAGGTCGGCGGGGTTCGGCATCAGGCCGCGGATGGGGTTCAGGCGCTTCCGTTTGAGGTCCAGGCGGGGGATGGAGCCGAAGAGTCCTTCGGTGTACGGGTGCAGCGGCTTTTCGTATACTTCCGCGAGCGCGCCGTATTCGACGATCTCACCCGCGTACATGATGGCCACCGTGTCGCACACCTGCGCGACGACACCCAGGTCGTGACTGATGAGAAGCAGCGAAGTATTCAGGCGCTGCTTAAGGTCGCGGATCATCGCGAGCACCTGCGCCTGAATCGTCACGTCGAGGGCCGTCGTCGGCTCGTCCGCAAGGAGCAGCTTCGGGTTGCAGGCGAGCGCGATGGCGATGACCACCCGCTGCTTCATGCCGCCCGAGAATTGGTGGGGGAACTCGTTCGAACGCGCGCGCGGGATGCCGACCAGTTCCAGCATGTCCCCGGCGCGCTTGAGGGTTTCTTCCGCGCTCAGCTTGTTGTGGAGGCCGATGACCTCCGCGATCTGCGCCCCGACCGTAAAGATCGGGTTCAGCGAGGTCATCGGATCCTGGAAAATCATGGAGATCTCGTTGCCGCGGATCTTCCGCATCACTTCTTCGGAGGCTGAGGCTAGGTCTGTTCCGCGGAACGTTATGGTGCCCGACTCTATCCGGCCGGTCGGCTTGGGAAGGAGTTTTAGGATCGATAGGGCCGTCGTCGTCTTGCCCGCGCCGGTCTCGCCGACCAGGCCAAGACTCTGACCCTCGTTGATGTCGAGCGAGATTCCGTTGACGGCGTTTACCGTCTCATCCTCGGTCACATAGCGGACCCGAAGGTCGCGGATGGAAAGCTGCGTATTGTCCATCGTCTCCTCCTACCGCTTCAGCTTCGGGTCAAGCGCGTCGCGCAGCCCGTCGCCCATCAGATTGTACGCCAGGATGACCGTCATGATCGCCAAACCCGGAAATATCAGGGTGTGCGGCGCGCTGATCAGGTACGGCCGCGCCTCCGAAAGCATGTTGCCCCATTCGGGAGAAGGCGGTTGGATGCCGAGGCCCAGGAACGAGAGCGAGGTAGCCGAAAGGATAGATTGCGCCACGCCGAGTGTCGCCTGCACAATAACCGGCGCCATGCAGTTGGGGAGAATATGCACCAGGATGATGCGGAAGTCGGTGGCGCCCTGCGCGCGAGCCGCCTCTACGAATTCCTGGTCCTTGACCGTCATCACCGACGCGCGCACCAGACGCACGTAGACCGGCAATGAGGTAATGCCGATGGCTAGCAACAGGTTACGGAAGCTCGGCCCGAGCGCCGCGACGATGGCCAGGGCGAACAGGATGTTCGGGATGGCCAGAAGAATATCGGCGCCGCGCATAATAACGGTTTCCAGCTTTCCGCCGTAGTAGCCGGCGACGGCCCCGAGGCCTCCCCCGACGATGACCGCGAAGGCCACGGTAACGAAGCCGATGATGAGCGATACGCGCGCGCCGTGAATGATGCGGCCCGCGACGTCCCGGCCGAAGTTGTCGGCGCCCATCAGGTACAGGTGGGCTTTCTTGACGCCGCCGTCATCGATTTTGCCCGTTGAACCGACACCCGAGAAGGCGTTGGGGATCTGATTGCCGGTGATGAAGTCGTAGGTATAGAAAATGTCGGCGCCCACGGCGACGACGACGTACAGGATTATTATGGCAAGGCCGATCACAGCCAGTCTGTTCTTCCGGAAGCGCTTCCAGAATTCCGCCAGCGGGCCTCTATGCTTTTGAGCCACGGAACAGCCCTCCCTTTTTTTTGGCGGCGCCGACGTACTGCGCCTTGATGCGCGGATCGATGAAGGCGTAGAGGATATCCACAGCCAAATTGACTAAAGCGAAAACGAGCGCAACGAAAACTACCGACGCGAGAATCTGCGGCGTGTCCTTGCGCTGGATGGCGTCTACCATGATGGTGCCTATGCCCGGATAGGAGAACACCGTCTCCGTCAGCACCGCGCCGACCAGAAGCTGACCGACCTGGAGTCCGATTACCGTCACGACGGGAATCAAGGCGTTACGCAGCGCGTGCACGCGTATGACCGTGCCTTCGTCCAGGCCCTTGGCGCGCGCGGTGCGGATGTAATCCATGCGGACGACTTCCAGCATCGATGAGCGCGTCATGCGCGTCTGCACCGCGGTGTTCATCGCCGCGAGCGTAATCGATGGCAGCACTATGGACCAGAGATTTGACGGCGTGGCGAGCGAAGGGAACCAATGAAGGTTTACGGAAAAGACCCATATGAGCATCATGCCCAGCCAAAAAGCGGGAACGGAGATGCCTATCAGCGCCGCGACAGTCACCGCCATATCGGTCTTGGTGTACTGGCGCGTCGCCGAGATAATGCCGAAAGGAATCGAAATGATGATCGAAAGGAAAAGCGCGACCATGGTCAGAAGCACCGTGTTGGGAAAGCGCTCAAGGATGGTGCCGAAAACGGGGCGATTGGAGACGTAGGAACGCCCCAGATCGAGCGCCCAGAGGCCTTTATAGTCGAAGGAATCACCGGGACCGTCGTAGCCGAAAAGGAAATGGACGTATTGGACGACAAAGGTCCGATCCAAGCCCATCGAATGTTTAAGTTCGGCTACTTGGATGTCCGACGCGTCTTGCGGAAGCATAAGCCGCGCGGGGTCTCCCGGGGAAATGTAGGTCAGGGTAAAGACGATGAGCGTCACACCCAATAAAACCGGAATAAGCTGAAACAGCCTCCGAATGATGTACTTGATCATGGGAGCCTCTTTTACGCGGAATGAACGGCATCGAACCGGACCTTTCGGTGTGCGGTTCGATGCCGTCGATAGTATTGAGAAGTATTATTTCTTGACAAGAGCCACTTTCGCGGCGTTCTTCAGCATGAAGGAGCCGGAGGGGGAAATATCCACGCCTTCAATGGTGGTCTGGCTCGCGGAAATGCCGAGCATGGCGACCAGCGGAAGTCGGGGCATCGATTTAAGGATTTCCTTCTGGGCATTCTGATAAGCGACGTTGCGATCGGGGCCGTTCGGGAGAGAATTCCCCTGGTCGATGAACTTCTGGGCCGCGGCGTCGTTGAACTTGGTGTCGTGGAGCAGCGACGTGTTGTTGCCGTCGAAAGCCACGAAGATATAGTACGCGTCGTCCGTCTGGGTCCAGTTCACCAGCATGTCCCAGACCTTCGGGTCGGCGTTGCGGCGGCGGGTGGCAAGCTCGGAAAGGGCGATCTGTTCGATCTCGATGAGGTCGACGCCGAGGGTCTTCTTTACTTGATCCTTAACGACCAAGGCTTCCTTCACGTACACGCTGCCGGAGAGCGCGGAGCACTTGAGGGAACCGGGCTGCTTGAAAGACGCGGGGAGGGAATCGAAAAGCTTCTTGGCCGCTTCGGGATTGTAGTAGCCGACGTCCGGTTTGCCTTCGGCGATTCGGGTTCCCGCGGGGTTATCGATGTGGCCGAAGGGGAGGGTTTCGACATACTGGAGCGTGACGATGCCGCGCTTGTCCATGATGTCGGGAGAATTGACGACGTCCGACGGATTGACCGAGAGAAGGATCGCCATGCGGAGCTTGGTGGAGTTGGCGTTGAGATCATAGGTTCCGTCCAAGTCGGCGCTGCCGTCCTTGTTCGTCTGGCCGACTTTCGGCGACTTCATGTTGAAGCCCAGGTAGTGGTAGCCGAAATAACCGTCGGTGGTCAGGATCTTTCCACCTTGTTTCTCAATCTCGCGGGCATCCAGCGGAACCACGTTCATGATGAGGTCGACTTCTTTGTTCATGAAGGCGGTCTTCAGCGCGGACGGGTCCTTGATAGTCTTGAACACGAGCTTGTCGGCGTTCGACTTGATGACTGCCGCGTTGAAATAGTCCGTATTGCGTACCAGGGTCACGTTGTCGCCCTGGGTCCAGGACGCGAACTTGAAGGGGCCGGTTCCGACCGCCCAGGTAATGCCGTAGTCTTTGAGCGTGCCGTCTTTCTCGGCTTTTTCCATCGTTTCTTTGTCGATGATGGAAGCGCCGAGCCAGGAAAGCTGGTTCAGCTGTGAGCCGAAGGAAACGGGTTTATAGGCCGGAGCGCGATCAGCGAAGGTCTTTAGGTCCGCGTCGGTTTTGCCGGGCGCCTTGGTCGCGTCGAACTTGCCGGTGCGGAAGGTGACGGTGAAGTCGTCGATCTTGGCGACGTCATACATCATGGCGTAGATCGATTTCATCTGCGACTTCTCGTGGAAGGCCGCTCGGTTGAAGGAGAAGAGCACGTCGTCGGCGGTCAGCGGGTTTCCGTTGTGGAATTTCACGCCTTGGCGGAGCTTGATGGTGTACTTGGTTCCGTTCTCCTCGATCGTCGGGAGATCGACGGCCAGATCCGGCATGACCTTTCCGTCTTTCGTCAAATCGTACAGGCGGCTGTAGATGACAAGGTTCAGGTTGTGGGTCGGGGTATCGCTGTACATCGGGGGATCGAGAATTACCGGGTCGGTTCCCTGACCCACGGTAATCACGATTGACTTGTCGGCTTTCGCTCCGCCGCACGAAGCGAGCAGGGCCACGGCCATGAGCGCGAGACATAGTTTTCGCATGGACATCCTCCTAGGACATCATAAAGATGTATTATTCTATTTTGAGACTGGCGGGGACTCAATGAAGATATGATTAAGTATTACTGAAGTTATGCTGAATTCTCGCTCCGCCATGGTTTATCGCGTTTCCGATCCGTGCCCTCCGCGTTATAACAGGGGTGGAGGATACTATCCCATGAGCAAAACGACCGTCATTACGGCTATTGAAGAACGTACCGCCGCCTACGCGCGCATGGCCGATCAATTATGGAAGAATCCCGAACTCTCATACCAGGAAAAAGAGTCTTCCTTACTACAGAAGAAATATCTTCGGGAAGCGGGCTTCCGCGTCACCGAGTTGGATCACATCCAGAACTACGCCTTCATCGCCGAATTCGGTTCAGGCGCTCCGGTCATCGGACTCCTGGGCGAATTCGACGCGCTGCCCGGCCTGTCGCAGAAAGTGCAAGGGACGCAGGAAGCCGTGGTCGAAGGCGCTCCCGGCCACGCTTGCGGCCACAACCTCCTGGGTACCGCCTGCTTAGCCGCCGCCGAAGGAGTCAAGAAGGCGCTTGAAAAGGGAGAGCTCCACGGCACCGTTCGCTATTTCGGCTGTCCCGCCGAGGAGCAGCTCGGCAAACCCAAGCTCGCCGCGGCCGGCGTCTTCAACGGCCTCGACTCCATCATCAGCTGGCACCCGTCGGACATCAACACGGTGGCGGCCTACGGCACCAACGCCTCGGTCGAGCTGGAGTTCAGCTTCCACGGCCAGCCCGCCCACGCCGCGCAAGTCCCGCACCTGGGACGTTCGGCGTTGGACGCCCTGACGCTCATGAGCATCGGCGTGGAATTCCTTCGGGAACACATGCCGACCTCCGCGCGCGTGCATTATATCGTCACGGCGGGCGGAGAGCGGCCGAACATCGTCCCGAAATATGCCGCCGGCGAGTACCAAGTACGTTCGCCCCGCATGCGGGAAGCGCTCTCCCTGCTGACGCGCGTCATCGACGTAGCCAAGGGCGCCGCGATGATGACCGGCACCCGACTTGAATACCACGTCAAATACGGCTGCTGGGACGTGATGCCGAACAAGGTCATTTCCGACGCGCTCTGGGAAAACCTGAAGGGCATTCCCAACCCGACCTGGACGCCTGAGGAACTCAAGCTGGCCGCGGAGATCAATTCCCTTTTCAACGATGATCAGAAACGGGCCACGCTCATGGGCTTGGGAGTCGATACCGCTTCCGCCGACGAACTGGTTAAACAGGCGTTGCACGAAGGCGTCGGCTACTGGGGCATAGGCTGGACGATCCCGGCGTCCACCGACGTGGGCGACGCGTCCCATATCGCCCCGACGGCCCAGATCAACACCGCGACTTCGCCTATCGGCGTCGGTGCCCACACCTGGCAGGCGACGGCGGCCAACGGTTCCACATTCGCGATTAAAGGCATGATCTACGCCGCGAAAGTCATGGGCGCGACGGCATACGACTTGATGACCAAACCCGACGTGCTCGCGGCGGCTCAGGCTGAGTTCAAGAAAGCGACGGCGGGGGAGACCTACGCGGCGGCGGAAAACCTAGTCAGGGAAATTCAGGAAGCCGACTCCGTAAACGCGAAATAGCGCGGGATAGGGGGAATCGGCTCGGATTTCCCCCTGCTCACATGCCGGTTACCGTCAGCCCCGACGGGAACTCCACCGAGAAGGAAAAATTGATCGTCTTCGATTGCTGGGGCCCCAGACGCAAGAGCCATTCCAATAGCT
>JBAYHM010000170.1:0-9745 GCA_041666155.1 Treponemataceae bacterium | reverse complement strand
GTGATCGATGAAGCCGGCGCTTTTGCCCGTATTGAGGCTTTTAAACGCCTTGGGGAAAGCTCCGACGGCGCCGCGGCGAAAACTCAAGCGGACGTTGCCGCGGAGCCGGGACTCGCTCCCGCCGCCCAGATTGCCGCCGCTTCGCAGCCGCCGGTTGAGATCGTCGACATCGGCGTGCCCCAGATTGAAGTGGTCGTGTCGCGCATCGCCCGTATCCCTGAGAGGACGGTCGGCGAGACTGAGAAAGATAAGCTGCGCACGTTGGAAGGGCGGCTCAAGGAACGGATTTTCGGCCAGGATTCGGCGATTGAGGCCGTAGTCCGCGCCGTCAAGCGTTCTCGGGCCGGTTTTCGCACCTCGGGCAAGCCCGTCGCCAATTTTCTTTTCGTCGGGCCGACGGGGGTCGGAAAGACTGAACTGGCGCGGCAGCTGGCGGACCTGCTGGGGATATCGCTCCATCGTTTCGACATGAGCGAGTACCAGGAAAAACACACGGTGAGCCGTCTTATCGGTTCTCCTCCGGGATATGTGGGTTTTGAAGAGGGCGGGCTCCTGGTGGAAGCGGTGCGCAAGCAGCCGCACGCCGTCGTTCTTATGGACGAGATCGAAAAGGCGCACCCGGATATCTACAACATCCTCCTGCAGATCATGGACTACGCGACGCTCACGGACAACAACGGCCGCAAGGCCGACTTCCGGAACGTCGTGCTCGTGATGACCAGCAACGCGGGAGCGCGGGATATCGGCAAGAGCCTTATCGGTTTCGGTGAAAGAACCGTCACCGAAAGCGCGGTGGACGACGCGGTGGTGAAGGCCTTCACTCCCGAATTCCGAAACCGCCTTGACGCCACGGTCCGTTTCGGTCGCTTGTCGCTTGATATCGTGCGCTCCATTGTGCGCAAGGAACTGGACGCGTTCCGCGTTCAGCTTACGGAGAAAAAGGTCGAACTTGAAGCCACCGATGCGTGTATTACTCATCTGGCTGAAGACGGGTACAGCGCCGAATTCGGCGCGCGTAACGTTTCCCGGCTGGTAGAGGATAAGATCAAGACCTTCTTCGTGGATGAAGTCCTGTTCGGACGCCTCGCGGATGGCGGAAAAGCCGTCGCCGACTGGAAAGACGGCGCGTACGTTATTTCAATAGTCTGATGGCGGATAGCGCTCGTGAGGCGGTCCCGTTCCCCTTTTTCGGGGAACGGGACCGCTATCGGTTCCCCGACCCGCGGAAAGCCGACGAACACGGAGTCGTCGGGGTGGGCGGCAATTTGTCGCCGGGGATGCTGTTGTCGGCCTACGAGCAAGGAATTTTCCCTTGGTTTTCCGAAGAGGACCCTATAGTATGGTGGTCGCCCGATCCTCGGTTCGTGTTATTTCCCGAGTCGCTACACGTCTCCGAATCCATGCGAAAGGTTTTGAAGAAAGGCGTATTCAGGATCGAAACGGATCGATGTTTTCGTGAAGTGATCCGTTCCTGTTCGCTGGCGCCGCGTCCCGGGCAGGACGGCACCTGGATAACCGAGGACATGATAAACGCGTATTCGACGCTGCACGATCTGGGTTGGGTCCATTCCGCGGAAGCGTACCGCGACGGGCGGTTGGTCGGCGGCTGTTACGGCATCCGTATCGGGCGCGCTTTTTTTGGAGAATCGATGTTTACCGTGGAGCCCAACGCGTCCAAAGCCGCTTTCATCACCTTGGCGCGGCGCTTATTTGAAGACGGAGTGGTTTTTGTGGATTGCCAGGTGCCGACAGATCACCTGCGCTCCCTCGGCGCCGGTGAAATCCCCCGCGCCGATTTTCTGGACGCGCTTTCAAAAGCTCTGGGTGATTCGCTATCCGACGCCGCCTCCCGCCGCGGCAAATGGCACCCCGGCGGCGTTTTTTCACTATGACAAATTACGGAACAAATCTATAGCCGAGCCCACGGATGGTCAGAATGTGCCGCGGGATGAGTTCGGCGTCGCCGATCTTTCGCCTGAGCCACGCGACGTGTACGTCAACGGTTCGCGTCGTCACTTCGCTTCCATATCCCCACACCGCATCCAAAAGCCGGTCCCGGGAGAATATCTCGTTCGGATGTTCCGATAAGTACGCGAGCAATTTGTATTCCTGCCCCGAAAGGGAGAAGATTTCGCCTGAGCGTTCGATGGTTCCGATTGAGAAATCGGCTACGAACGCGCCGTAGTCCACCCGGCCCCGGGCGGCCGCGCGTTCCCACGTTCTGGCGTTCTCGGCATCGGATTTTCCCATTACCGCCGCGCCTTGCGGCGCCGAGTGTTCCGCCCGCCGAATCAAGGCTTCGACGCGCGCGAGAAGTTCAGCCATATCGAAGGGTTTGCTCAAATAATCATCAGCCCCGATCTTTAAGCCTAAGACTCGGTCGTCCACTTGTCCGCGCGCGGTAAGCATCAGCACCGGAGTTTTGTCTCCGGCGGCGCGTAATTCCCGGCAGACATCGAAGCCGCTCTTCCCCGGCAACATTACGTCAAGCAGTATCGCGTCGTATCCGCGCGATCGGGCGGCCTCCGCGCCGGTGATTCCGTCGGTTCGTGAGTCGCAGCGGTAACCTTCCGCTTCAAGTCGATCCGTCAACGTCATCACGAGGCCGCTTTCGTCCTCAATGACCAAAATATTCCCAGCGTTAGGCATAGGCGAGATCCTCCAAAGGTAAGCGTATTACAAAAGTCGAACCTCGTTCGGCTTGCGTGTCCAAAGAAACAGTTCCGCCATGGGCCGCGACGATGCGGGAAACTAAATTGAGCCCGAGCCCGCTTCCGGGCGTTTGCCGTTCCCGCGCGTATTGTCCGCGATAAAACGGATCGAATACGAGGCGACGTTCTTTGCGGATTATTCCCGGTCCTCTGTCTCGGATGGTGAGGACCGCCCAGCGCTTCGGTGTTCGTTCCGGATTGATTTTCGTGTCTTCAGTCGACACTCTTATTCCTAGGAACGCACCCTCCGCGGCGTGCTTAAGCGTGTTTGAAATCAAATTGCCGACCACAAGTTCCAATGCCGCCGGGTCTCCCTTGACGCGCACACCTTCGGAAATATCCGCATCCACGGTGAAATTCGCGGCGATCAATTCTTCTTGACGCGATTCCATGGCGCGTAGCACGAGAGATCCAAAATCGACGACATCGTGCTTACGGGGCGCTCCGTCTCCGACCCGCGCGTACACAAGCAGGCTGTCTATCATGTCGGTCAGTTTGCCGCTTTCACGTCTGATAACGTTGCCGTATTTAGCTGTTTTTTCCAGGTCCTTGACGACTCCGTCCGCAAGGTTCTCCGCCGCCGATCTGATCACGGCCACAGGCGTCTTGAGTTCGTGCGTGACGGTTGCGATGAATTCTCGGCGGCGGTCGGCAAGTTCCTGCGTGCGCCTGACCGCAGTCGCGAGGATGAGAAGCACGATGGCGAGAATGAAGAGGATGCCGGAACTGACCGCAGCGCTTCGTACCGTTTCCATGCGGACTGCCGCGGCCAGGGATCCCTTTCGGTGCACGGCCTCAAACGTCCACCTCACGCGGTCGGAGCCTTCAGGTTTCGGCGGTCGTAATCGGAAACCTTCAGTTTTTGCTCCGAATTTTTCCCGCATCTCGGCTCCGCTCTTGCGCTCTTTCATAAGCGCGATACCCGTTTCCGTCCCGATGGACCGCAACTGTGGTGGGCCATCATCCGTGGGTGACACCCTGAAATCGGAACTCACCAGCGGGATCGATACATCTTTTTGATCAAAGACCGATGGATTCGCTTTTGAGTCCGATAAATATACCGTCTTTTTTTCCTTCATATCGACAATGCGGTAAATGTATTCATTTTGGGCTAATAGGTACCGTTCGGCGATGAGGGGAATAAGCTTTTCGGTCAATATTTTTCTGTCAATACGGATCGCCAGCCAATAATTGCCCTGCCAGTCGGCCGGTAGGAGAAACGCCTCGGTTCCGTCATCCAGATTCGCCGGTTCCATGAAGATTCTGCCACGTTGGATTTTTTCAATCGCCGCGTTCAAGGCCGCGGCCAAACCGGGGGTGGAATCGATGGAAAAATGGTCTCCGTCCCAATACCGTACTTCCGTCTTTTGGCGTAGCCGGGCGGTACGTACGATATGGAAGCCTGCGACGAAAGAGGGCACAATCGCGTATGATTTCCAGATTGCCCATCGTTTTTTGAAATCCGTCCACTCGTTCGACCGGATGCTCTCTTCAACATCTTCCTTACCTAATCCGAAAACGGCAGGAAGTACGCCGAGTTCATTCTCCAAAGCGTAAGAAAGCTGTCCGGCTGCCGCGTACAGACCTTGAGTCAGCCTGAAGCGTTCCCGTTCCCCCATTTCGCTGATCCAGGTAAGTTGGAAGAATGCCAAAGTGATGAGTAGCGGTATAAGCCCTGCCGCGAGAAGGGGCGCCCAAAAACGTTTTACGAACCTCACGCTTACCATTCTAGCGTATTGGGCCGGCCCTCGTCCGGTTGACGGCTCCGGAAGCCCTTTTTTTTACATCCTTTATAAAATGCGATACATTACCCTTTGCCATTATTGGACCAATCAAACAACAACTTTTTAAGCCCTTCGTCCAATAATTTAAGACGCTCGGCGCATTCGGGACAAACAAATCTGCCGTCGACCAAATGCTTTTTCCCGCACCCGATGCAGAATGTTTTTCCGCACTTGGGACAAGTCCCGGCCGGCAGTTCATCAGGCGGTTCGGCCACGAGACGGAAGGCGGCAACCGTCGGCGCGTCTTTGAGAATTCGCCACGAGCGGTCACAGGAGGCGCAGGAAACCTGTTTCGTCGTCGCTTCCACATATCGTTGCCGCAGTTCGGCGACGACTGCGGAATTCGTCCCGCTGTCGAGCGCTTCCAAGCGCTCGATGGTTTCTTCTGCCGACTTCCAGCGCGCCATGGATAAATAGGTCCAGGCGAGCCCCGCGAGGAGGGCCTTGTCTTCCGGATAATGTTCAAGTCCGACGCGGTACGCGGCTTCCGCCCGCGCGTATTCGCCCTTCTTGATCGCCACATAGGCGATGAGGTCCAGCGTTCGCGCGCCCGGATCGAGGTCAACCAGTTTTGACAGTATGTCGTCGGCCTCTCCGTACAGACCGAGCTGGACCATGCAGGAGGCTTGATTGCGCAGAAAATCGATATCCGAGGGGGCGGCCGAAAGCGCGCGCGCATAGGCCTCTCTCGCTTCTTCCCACTGTTCCAGACGAACCAGGATGTTTCCCGCTTCGTTCGCCAATACGCCGGTCGGTTCTTTGCCACGATTCAGTAAGGCGAGCGCGCCCTGGGCGTCTCCGCGCAGAAAAGCCAGTTCCGCTCGGTTGACGATTACCGCGTCTTCGTCGGGCAACAGCGTCGCGGCTTTCTCAATATGCCTTGCCGCCGCGTTCAAGTCCCCGCGCGCGATTTCGACCTGTCCCGCTAAATTCACGGTCCATCCGTCATCCGGAAAAAGCCGTAACGCTTCCTCTAAATCCATGGTGAGCTTCGGATCGGACGAATCGCCGGAAAGGAGGAAGCGCGTCTCCGCAAGCCTGAAGCGATAGGGCGCAAAATGGCTTTCCAATTGGACCGCGCGTTCAAGAAGCGGCAACGCCTCCGCGCGTTTTCCGGCGCGGATACGGAGAAGGGCCAGTAAGTAGGGCACCGCCGAGTCTTCGGAAGCTTTTCCCGCCTTGTTCATCGCCGCGCTAAGTTCTTTCTCCGCGAGCGTCCAGTCTTCCATCGCGTACGCCCGCTTCCCCGCGATCGCTCGTACGGCCGGATCGCGCGGACCCAATTCGCGAAGCCGCGGCAGGGTGATGGTCAGGTCGTCATAGGCTTCCGCCTGGAGGAAGGCTACGGCCGCTTCAAGATAGTGGCGGAACGCGCCGCCCTTGTCTCCGATCTTTTCCTTCGCGCGGGCGGCGTTCAGCGCGATGATACCGTTCTTCGGCTCAAGCGCATACGCCCTCTCGTACTCTGTCGCGGCGTGATCCCATGCCCCCAAGTTCCAATACGCGTGTCCCAGGAGCGTTCTCAGCGTCGAGTCTTCGGGGTATAAGCCAACGGCTTCCTCGGCGTGATCACGCAATTCGGCGAATCGATTGGCCAAGTAGAGCAATTTCGCTTTTTCCGCGACGGCACGGCGCGCTTCCTCGGAGGCGCTGTCTGCCTCGACGCAGCGGTCCAGGTATTCTTCGGCCTCCGCGTACAGGGAAAGCAACATGGCGCATTCAGCCGCGAGCAAGAGTGTTTTTGCCGAACGCTGAGTCGCGATCGATACCCGTTGGTCGGTTTTCCATATCCGTTTTATTTGAACAAGGGCCGAAAGCGGCTGGCCCATGCTCATGAATGTTTCGGCCAAGCGCTGCCGGGCGGCGGGATCGATCCGAACGTAGGAATTCCATCGATAATGGAGCGTCTCCACTTCCATCGGCCTTGATTCGATTCTGAACGATTCAAGTCTCGCGTGGACCTTGCCGGAATTCTCGTAACTCGCTACCGCGAACGCCGCGCGTCCTACGGACAGCGTTCCGTCCGTCACTTCGGCCGCCCATCGATCGTTAATCATGAAGCTCATCCTATCCCCGAGCGCGATGGCTCGCAGTCGGACCGCCGAACCCACTTCAATAGGCTCCGGCGTTTCCGTCCAGCCGATGAGCGGCATGGGAGAACCGTTGAAAATCGCTTCCACCCGGAAAAAACCTTTGGTTGAAACGAGGAAGGAGTAATAGGATCCCGCGTCGGAATAGCGGAACAGTACCCCCGCGGCAGCATAGCCGGAAGAATCACCCTCATCAGAAGGAAATCGGACGGTCGCTTCGATTTCCACGTTTCCGTAACGGTAAAGTGGATCCTCCACCCAAGCGAACATTCGCGATTTTTTCAGATGCAGGTCAACTCCGCGACGGCTCAGCTTCGCTTCATAGTCTTCGGCGTTTTCCGCTTTGAACCGACTGGATCGAGGTTTAGAAAAATCAGCGGTCCAGCGCTCTTCCCGAATCGCGTCCGGATCGATATCCTCACGGTGGAAGAGCCCTTTTAGCAAGCGCAGCATGATGCTATTCTTGTACCTTAAAAAGCTCTGAAAGTCCATGCAAGGAGTACCGTACGTGAAAAAGCCGCTGTTCGTTGCGTTTTTGTTGGTCTCGTTAACCGCTTTCGCCTTTGCGTCGAACGACGCTATCGATGACGACGAAAATGATTCAAGCGATACCGAAGCCGTCGCGGATGACGCGGACGATGAGGGGGACGAAGAAGCCGACGCGGAAGACGGCGGCGATGCCGAAGACGGCGAAAACGATCAAGACAGCGAGACTGACGCGTCAGCCGCGGCTTCTCCGGTCGAGTCTCGTCAATTATCCGAAACCGAAATTGCCGATATCGTCACGATACTCAACGATATGTACGATTCCACCGATCGGTTTATTACTGAATTGAGCGCCGCCGATAACGCCCCGGCCGCCGCGGGCGCCATCCGTCGATACGCGCGGGAAATGGAACGCCTGCGCGATCAAGTCAAATCGATGTCCGAAGCGCTCTCCTCCGTCGCGAACGGCGGAAACGCGCCCGCTGAGGTTCGGCAGGGACTTGAACGGCTCAATTCCCTCAGCGCGCGGATGGAACCCGTTTCCCTTAAGATCCAGCAATTCGCTACCGATCAAGAGGTTATGGACGCTATCAAGGCCTTGAGCGAAGTCTCTTCATAATGCCCCATGGGAGTCCTTCGCGGCTTCATCGTCCACGCCTACGCCGAGCGGAGAAAAAATCGGATTCTTTCGGCCGGGCGCTTGGAGGATGGGCGATCCTTCGCCATCGCCGATTCCCGTTTTGTCCCGTCTCTCCTTGTCAACACGGCGCGAAGCGCGCTCCCTCCCTCTTGCCGCTGTTCCGTAGAAACGTCACCTCTTGTTTCTTTTGAAGATTCTTCGCCTCTCTTATCGCTTCGTTTCGCGAACATGACCGACCGTGAAGACGCGGTTACGGCCTTGCGCGCCGCCGGTATTCCTTCTCCCGATTCCGACACAAAACCGGCGGTCGCCTATCTTCTTGAACGCGGAATCCGCGGTCCGATAGTAATCGATGGGGTGAGTCGTCCCGGCCGTGGAGTCGATCTTGTTTTTTCCGACCCGGTCCTCTCTCCCGCCGACCCGTCATTCCGCGCACCGCTCCGTATCGCTTCCATCGATATAGAAACCAACGTGGCTACCGGCTCGATCCGCGCGGTGGCGGTCGCTACGTCCGGCCTTTCCGGCCAAGACGCGTCGTCATCCGTGTTTTACCGCGGAAGCGAAGCGGATATACTCCGGGAAACGGCCGACGCGGTAGCCGCCGCCGATCCTGATGTCCTTACCGGTTGGAATTTTCTCGATTTCGATTTTCCACGCCTTGCCGAACGCTTTGACGCTCTTTCCTTGCCGTTCACTCTCGGCCGATCCACCGAAAGCGCCCGTTTCATGGCCGGCGAAGGTCGCCGCTCCTCCGCGGCTTTCGTTCCGGGGCGTCAAGTTATGGACGCTCTCCGCGCCGTCCGCGCGGGTCCCGAACGCTTCCCCGACTACCGCTTGGAAACCGTCGCGCGGGCCGTACTCGGAGAAGGGAAAAGTCTTGCTTTTGACGACGGAGCCGGAGCCGAAAAAATAGCTATGCTTGATAGCTTGTACGAAAGCGATCGGGACGCCTTTGCCGAATATTGCCGCAACGACGCCGTACTCGTGCTCCGCATCATGGAGAAAACCGGCCTGTTCCGCCTTGCCGTGGAACGCGCCGCGCTCACCGGCGTGTCCTTGGATAAGGCTTGGACGAGCGTCGCCAGCTTCGAGCGCGTGTACGCCGCTGAACTCCGTACGCGGAACATCGCCCCGGTGCGTAACGACCCCGGCCGTACCGTGTCGGGCGCGGCCGGCGGTACCGTCTTGGATCCGGAGACGGGACTTTTCCGAAACATCGCCATTTTCGACTTCCGCAGCCTCTATCCGACCATCATCCGTACCTTCAATATCGATCCCTTATCCAATCGCCGCGCTCTCGGTAACGATGCGGATATCGTCGCCCCCAATCACGCGCGTTTCGCCCGTGAAGCGGGTATCCTTCCCGACCTGATCGCCGACTATTTCGCCTCCCGCCGCGCCGCCATCGCCTCCGGCGACGAGGTCGGTTCCTTCGTCTATAAAATCCTGATGAACAGCTTCTACGGAGTTTTGGGCTCCGGGACCTGCCGCTACGCGCGCACGGAGCTTGCCGGCGCCATCACGTCCTTTGCGCGCAAATGGCTTCATTTTTCGCGCGACTGGTTCGTCGCGCGCGGCATGCGTGTCCTTTACGGCGACACCGATTCGCTTTTTGTTGAAACGGCCCTTACCGATGGCACAAGCTACGCCGAATTTTCCGAAGTCTGCGGAAACTACGCCGCGCGGCTCAACGCGGAACTCTCCGAACGTATTCGCGCCGAATATTCGCTTGAATCCTTTCTTGAGATCCGATTCGAGAAAGCCTATCGTCGCTTTCTCATACCGCCGCTTCGGGCTATAGCGGAGGACGGTATCTCCCGAGGTCGGGCCAAAGGCTACGCGGGCGTGCTCCTGGCGCCGGAAGGCTCCACGAGTATAGAAGTGAAGGGCATGGAAGCTGTCCGCAGCGACGTGACCGCCCTTGCCCGGGAGTCGCAGCTGGAACTGCTCGCGCTCGCCTTTGCCGACCAGGGCCCCCAATCGATCCGTGATTATCTGGTCCGCACAGAAAAACTGCTACGCTCAGGCGCCCTT
>JBAYHM010000169.1:0-9765 GCA_041666155.1 Treponemataceae bacterium | reverse complement strand
CTACCGTGGCTAGGTCACGGGTATATCGGCCCGAACAAAATTGTGCTAATCTAAACTCGTTATGCCGAGCGGTTTTCCCCAGCTGGATTACATCATAAACGCGGAAAACTTTCGCCGAATCCAGGATTCCTTGGCGGAAGCCACGGAAATGGCGATGCTGACGGTCGACTTCAAGGGAACGCCCGTAACGACGCACAGCCGCTGCAGCGACTATTGCGCCGCGGTGCGCGCGGTTCCGGCCTTGAGCGACCGCTGCCGCAAGTGCGATTCACGCGGCGGGCTGGAAGCCGCCAGAATCAAAAAACCGTATATCTATCTTTGCCATATGGATCTCCTGGACTTCGCCGTTCCCATCGTGGTGGATGATCACTACCTGGGCGCGATCATGGCCGGGCAGGTCCGCGTCCGCGGGGAAAACGGCGAGCTGGAACGGATAGCGGGAGGCGCTCCGGACGGGCTCAGCGCCGAAAAATCCGAGGAATTGGCCGTTCTCCGGGATCGCCTGCCGACTATGACGCTGGACCGCGTGAACGTGATCGCGCGGATGATGTTCCATATCTGCAACTACATCGTTGAGGAAGCACTCGTCAAACTCCACCTGATGGAAAACTACCGCGCCGACGGCGCCGGTGAACCGGGCGGCGCCGTCGAGAAACAGGGCTCGGAGAAAACGGGCAGCCGGGCGAACATCGATCCTAGCCCCGCGGTTTTCGCCGAGAACCCAATTATCAAGCCCGCCCTGGACTACATCCGCGCCCACTACGCCGAACGGTTCACGCTCGAAGACATGGCCTCGCGCTGTAATATCAGCCCCAGTTATTTCAGCAAAATCTTCAACCGGGAGACCGGGGACAACTTCGCCGGTTTCGTCAACCGGACCCGGGTGCGCAAAGCCAGGGAACTCCTTCTTTCAAGCGACCAAGCAATCACAACGATGGCGATGGATCTCGGGTTTGAGGATTCAGGCTACTTCGATAAGGTCTTCAAGAAAACGACCGGACTCACTCCGTCGGATTACCGCAACCGGGGCGGTCGCAATTAGAAGGGGCTGTCCATAAAGTTTGGACAGCCGCCCTTTTCATTATCCTACCGAACAGGGTTCTACCAATTCGGCGCGTACGCGAAAACGCCGAGAGCCGTCAGATGCCACACGAGGAATATCGTCACGAGGAACACGCCGATGAAGACTCGTCCGGTCTTCCGGAAGAAGTACGTATAAAGGCTTCCCGCCAGCGGCCAGAATACCAGGAGCGGAATATAATAGATGCCGCCCATGCCCGCAGCCGTCGCGCCTAAGGGGCCGGAAGCCAGCATTATCTCTTTCCCGGCCATGAGCGGGATGTAGAGCAGGAGAATCCAAACCAAGGCGCCGGCGGTCAGAACCACGCCGTTCACCACCATCTCTTTGCCGAGGGAGACCTTTCCCTCGTTTACCCTGAGGAAGCCGGCGAGCAGAACTCCCTGCGCGGCGAGCGGAACCAGGAATGGAATCAAATAGCCCAAAAACGCCCTGAAGCGGGGAGCCGACATCGGCATAAGGGATACGATCCAGACCCTGAAATCCGTATACCAAACCGCTTCGACAAAGGCAAGGATGAGGTATACCGGCAGGATGATGCAGACCGCCAGAAGCAGCGACTTGAATACCTTGCCCAAATGTATCCCTTCCCCCTCCGCGCGCAGACCGTAATTTACGGCGCAGGCCCCATTTTTCTTCGTAAAGAAGAAATGGTTGATGAGCAAAAGCGCGATCGTGATCAAACCGACGACGAAGGCCCATACCATATAGATATTGGTGAATGATTGCGGCCAGATTCTATTGGGGGCAAACAAGGGGGCAAAAAACATATTTTGCCAAACGGTGATATAGAGGAGGGGCCCGACCGCCGTAGTAATAAGAGCGCCGATCCACCAACCCGTTCCCCGAAGGCCTTTATATTCCGGAACTTTCTCAACCAAGGTCTTGAAATAGGGAGTCCCCAAAAGCAGAGCGCCCATAGGGAAGAGGAACACCATGGATCCCAACAACGCGAGCATGTTCATCAAGGATTTCCACATCCAAATCTGATTCGATGGGCTGAGGTCGGAACCTCCCTTCAAGGTCTTCTGCATCCATTCGATCGCGTAGCTAATGGATACCGGGGAATCGGTTGATCCCGGATGCGTTCCCCAATGCTGATACAAAATACGGGCCGTACCGTTCTCTATCGACCCATACACTTTTCCGACTTCGATAGGACTTTGAGTACCGAAAATCGGCTTAAGCATGGGAGAATTCGGCGCGTCGGAGCCCTTGCCGACAAAAATCATAACGCCCAGTTCGGTGATTTTGCCTATGCTGAATGCTGCGTTTTTGAGTCCTTCGGCCCGGGAGAGATCCGGCGAACCCGGATAGTTAACTTCCGAGTCCATATAGAAAATGGATTTGTACGAATCGCGCAGCGCGAACGCGGCATTCGTCGCAGACAGAAATCCGCCTTGAGACATACCGATGAGTCCGATGTTTTCCTTGTCGACAAAAGGAAGACTTCTCAGATAATTAAGCGCCCCGACAGCTCCGCCGCCGTTGTCTCCGTTCGCCCCGGAAGACCGCCCGTGGCCGGGTTGATCCATGGACAATACGACATATCCGCGCCTCGCTAATTCCAATGCCGTATTGGACATATATTTTTTCTCATTGTTCAGGCCGTGAACCACCAAAACGCCGGGGGCCGGTTTTTTCGGCGACGCCGCCTTCGGCGTATACAAATACGCGCTGATCCTGTATCCCGAGGGATCGAGAATATTCTTTTCCGATACGGAAACCATGCCGGCGCCGGAATTGATCCAAGACGCGAAGGCGCTGCCCGCCAGCATCAGCACCAACGATACGGTCAGCAAGACCCAATATCCCCGCTTGCTTCCCAGCACTGTTTCCTGACCCGTAGAACCCGACATAACAACCTCCAAACCGCTTCGCTTTACACGAAGCATTTAAAACAATATAGTTCCCATAGAAACTATATTGTTCTTGACTGTACGTTATGTTTTGAAAGCTGTCAATCTTTTTCAAACGGGTTCATCTTGGTAGAACTTGAATCGCATTGATTGTTATAGTGCAGCAATCCAAATGGAGTTGAACCGTGAAACTTGAGTGGATGGGTCGTTATCGCGAATTGATTCGAATGATAATAAAATACAATAACCTTTTCCCACGGAGCAACGTAACGATGATACGAAGCGATCGTTCAGGGGTTAGCTTAAACGCGCAGCAATGGCAGACTTTGGAATGCGTCATCGAATACGAAAATACAAGCGCTAATATGGCTTTTTTCGCTAAACAGCTCGGGTTGCCGAAAAGTACTTTTTCCAAGAACGTAAAATTGCTGGTCGCTCAGGGACTTGTCGAAAGATATCAGCAAATCAACAACCGCAAAAATATTGTTCTCAAGCCATCCGAGAAAGGACGAGCGTTGTACCTAAAAGACAGCGCCATCATCTTGAATTCCGGCTGGAAAGAAGCATTCAGCGTACTGGAAGACCTTCCGGATGAAAACCTTGCCCTAATCGTCAAGTTTATGGAAAAACTCGCCGCCGATCTTGAACCGGAAAACAACAAAGTCTTCGAACTGATGAAACTGCCCTAAGAATGATGCTGATTTTTCCGAATTTAGTCCTGAATTTTCCACATACTGATCCGCATTCCTCCACGCGCGCGTCCTAAAACGGACTCAAGATGAATCCGAAATTTCATATTCGGAGGTTCATCGTGAAGAAAGTACTCATATCGCCCTCCCGCTATGTGCAGGGAGAAGGCGAACTCGGCAACCTGGGTTCCTACGTGAAGAATTACGGCAAAAAAGCGCTCCTGGTGGCTCATCCCGATGACCGCGCGCGGACTCAGCAGTTTCTGGAAGCGGCGCTCAAGACGGACCCCTTCGAGCTTGTCTACGGCGATTTCAAGGGCGAGTGCTCGCTGAAAGAAATCGAGCGGCTCCGCGCGGTCTTTGCGGGAAAAGGCTGCGACGTCGCGATCGGGTTGGGCGGCGGCAAGGCGCTGGATACGGCCAAGGCGATTTCGCACTTTGAAAAGAAGCCGGTAATCGTCGTCCCGACAATCGCCTCCACGGACGCGCCCTGCAGTTCCCTGGCCGTCATCTACACCGAGGAAGGCGTCTTCGACCAATATATGTTCTTCGGGAAAAACCCGGACATGGTCCTGGCCGATACGGGGATCATCTCCCGCGCTCCCGTCCGCTTCCTGGTTTCGGGAATGGGAGACGCGCTTTCGACATATTTTGAAGCGCGTTCCTGCCAACGATCCAACGCGAACAACATTCCCGGCGGCAAGAGCACCATGGCGGCTCTGGCTATCGCCAAGCTCTGCTACGAAACGCTCCTTGAGGATTCCCTTAAAGCGAAAGCCGCCTGCGAGGCGAAAGTCGCCACGAAGGCTTTGGAAAACATCGTTGAGGCCAACATTCTTTTGTCCGGGCTGGGATTCGAGTCCAGCGGCCTTGCCGCGGCCCACGCGATCCACAATGGGCTGACCGCGCTTGAGGAAACTCACCATTTTTTCCACGGAGAAAAAGTCGCTTTCGGGACCATCGTTCACTTGGTATTGGAAAACGCGCCGAAGGAAGAGCTGGATACCGTCATCGCCTACTGCAAATCGGTCGGCCTTCCAACCTGCCTGAAGGACCTGGACGTGAAGGAAGTCACCCGCGACAAGATCATGAAAGTGGCCGCCGCCGCGACGGCCGAGGGCGAGACCATCCACAATATGCCCTTCCCCGTCACCGCGGAAGACGTATACGCGGCCATACTCGCGGCCGACAAGCTGGGAAGCGCCGTATGAAAAAGATCATCAACGCTCCGGAAAACCTGGTAGCGGAAATGTGCGAAGGCATGCTGATGGCGCATCCGGACAAGCTCGCCCTCAACGCCAAGTACCGTATCCTCACGCGCAAGTCGCCCCGAAAGGACAAGGTAAGCCTCATCAGCGGCGGCGGTTCCGGCCACGAACCGGCGCACGCGGGACTCGTGGGCGTCGGCATGCTGGACGCGGCCGTCTGCGGCGACGTGTTCGCCTCCCCTTCCACGATCCAAGTCTACAACGCGATCAAGGAAACGAAGTCCGATAAAGGAACGCTGCTCATCATCAAGAATTATTCGGGCGACTGCATGAACTTCGACGCCGCCGCGGAAATGGCGGAGGACGACGACATACAAGTAGCGCGCGTCTACGTGAATGACGATGTCGCGGTCAAGGACAGTCTCTACACGGTCGGCCGCCGAGGCGTGGCGGGAACGGTCTTCGTGCACAAGCTGGCGGGCGCGGCGGCGGAAGAGGGACAGAGCTTGGAGCGGGTGAAGGCCGTCGCCGAAAAGGCGATCGCCAATGTGCGGAGCATCGGTTTCGCGCTGACCTCTTGCACAGTGCCGGCCAAAGGCAGCCCGACTTTCGCCCTGGCCGAAGATGAGATCGAATTCGGCGTCGGCATCCATGGGGAGCCGGGCATCGTCCGGCAAAAAAACGCGAGCGCTGATGATCTAGCCCTCAGGATGATGGAACTGGCGTTGCCCGATCTGCCATTCAAGAGCGGCGATTCGGTAGCCGTCATGATAAACGGCTTCGGCGCTACGCCTCTCCAGGAATTGTACGTCCTCAACCGTTCCGTCGCCTTGCTCCTTGAGAAAGCGGGTTTGCGCACGCACCGGACCTTCGTGGGCAATTACATGACGTCGATCGATATGGCGGGAGCCTCGGTGAGTCTTCTCAGACTCGACGACGAATTGAAACGCCTCTTGGACGCCCCTGCGGAAACCGCGGCGTTCAGGGTTTGACGAAAGAGGGAGAGCAGCGCTATGGATCGACTGACGACTGCGGACATGGTCCGCGTCATTGGAATCATGACCGAGGTTATCATCGCGAACGAGGTGCCTTTCTGCGAACTGGACGCGGCCGCCGGAGACGGAGACTTCGGCATGTCTTTGGCGAAGGGCTTCAAGGAACTCAAGAAAGCCCGCGCCGAGCTGCCGACCGAGGATATCGGCGCGTACCTGAAAGCGGGCGGCATGATCATCACCGAACATTGCGGCGGCGCCTCGGGTCCCATCTGGGGCTCAGCCTTCCGCGCCGCCGGCAAATACGCTGAGGGCAAGGCGGAACTTGACGCCTCGGGCTTGGCCGCGCTGCTGCAGGCCGCGATTGAGGGCATACAGAAACGCGGCGGAGCCCGGCTGGGCGACAAAACGCTGCTGGACGCGCTCATACCGGCCGCCGTAGCGCTAAAATCCGATGCGGAAACCGGTAAGCCCCTTCTTCAGGCCATGGAGTCTTCCGCGAAGGCGGCGGTTCTCGGGGCCGAAAAGACCAAGGCGATGGTTGCGTCTAAAGGCCGTGCGAGCTATGTTGGGGAACGTAGCCTCAGCTATCCGGACGCGGGCGCAATGGCGATCGGTATCATCTTCACTGAGATAGCCCGGCGAGTCGGAACGCCCTGAGTCGTTAAAAATCGAATTACACGAAGCGACCTGGAGAGTACCTTGGAATCGATCACCGCTTTTTTCTCCCAGGCCGCTTCGCTCGAGTTTTGGGCCCTCTTCGTCATCGTGTTTGCGGCGTTCTGCATCAAGAGTCTCACCGGCTTCGGAAACACTTTGGTCGTCAACGGCGCTTTCGCCTTCATCAAGGAAAATCGTTTCACCACACCGGTGGAATTAATCTGGAATATACCAACTAATTTCTGGATGGTCTGGAAGGATCGACGGCACCTTGACCTCCGGTTGGTCCTTCCCGTTTGCTTTTCAGTGATCATCGGAGAACTTGTCGGCGCCCGGATGCTCCAATTCGGTAACGATGCCGTGCTGCGATCCATGCTGGGACTCATCCTTATCGCGCTTGGTACGGAAATGCTTTTTAACCAACGCACGTTCAAACCCAATACCTTGGTCGCGATCGGGGTCGGACTCCCCTCCGGTATTCTGTTGGGGCTTTTCGGCATCGGGGCGCTGATCGCGGCCTGGTTCAATAAACTTTCCGAAGGAAAGGAAAGCTATCGATCCAACCTTTGTTTTATTTTTCTTTTTGAAAATCTGTTCCGGGCGGCAGTCTACGGCGTTTCGGGGCTGTTAACCGCCGAAACTCTCGGCTTCTCTATTCTTCTGTTCCCCGCCGTCGTTCTCGGTATGGGCGCCGGCAGGCTTATCGATCACAGGCTCGACGCCGAAGCAGTTCGCCGACTCATCATCGTCCTGCTGATCTTGACCGGCGTCGTGATCTTGGCGCGGTATCGGTTCGGGCTAGCGTAAAGCGCGTTTGCGTTTTTTGAACGAACGTAAGGGCAGACAAGAGCAAACGTTTTCTATATCATTATCTCAACATGAAAAAGCGCGTTTCAATTACCGACGTCGCCGCGTTGGCCGATGTTTCCATCACGACCGTTTCGCGGGTTATTAACGATACCGGATACCCGGTATCCCAGGAAGCCCGCGACCGTATCCTGGCCGCGGTCGAACAGCTCAACTATACGCCGAGTTTTGCCGCGCAGAGACTCCGCAACGATTTCAACCCAGTGATCGGCCTGATAGTGCGCGATATCGCCAACAGCTACTTCGGGGAGATCGCCAAGGGCGCGACCGAACGGGCTATGGAGCTGGGATACTTGTCCTTCGTATGCAACACCGGGCGGGACGCCGCCAATGAGATGGAATTCCATGAACTGCTGTGGAAAAACCGCGTTCGCGGCATACTCTTGATAGGCGGCGGTATCGACACGCCCGAATACCAAGCCTTAATGGCCAAACAGGCAGAACGCTGCAAAAAGTTCGGCTTGCGGATCGTCGCAAACGCTCCGCAAGGCGTCGATCTGCCCATCGTCGCCGTCGACATTGCGGCGATCAGCGCCCAAATCACCGGCTACCTTCTGGAGCGCGGACACCGTTCGATCGCCCTGATTACCGGCGAGCAGGGCGTGATGACCAGCAAACTACATCTGCAAGGGTATATCAAAGCCATGACTGCCCATGGAGCCCCGATTCATCCTGAACTGATTAAGCTTGAGGCCTTCACCGAACGCTGCGGCTACACCGGCTGCACCGAACTGCTGCGTCACAACCCGCGCCCCACAGCTATTTGTTGCGGTAACGATCCAATCGCGGTTGGCGTGCTGCACGCGCTGCACGAGGCCGGACTTGAAGTGCCGCGCGATGTTTCCCTGATATCGATCGGCGATACGCCGATGGCCGGCCACTTACGGCCGGCATTGACCAGCGTGCGCGTACCGCGTTACCAATTGGGGGCGCGCGCCGTTGAATTGATCCTTCAGGATGGGCTTCCCAGCGCGTATACCGAGTATCTGCCTACCGAATTTATTGAACGAGAATCTGTCCGCCGGCTTTGATTAAGCGGTCACCGTCGATCGTGTTTCTTTCGTCACTGTCGGTAGATTGAACAAGGCCGCCGCGTTGTCATAGCCGATCCGCGCTCGCTGAGTCTCAGTCAGGTTCATCGCGTCGAAAACCTGAACCATTGAATCGATCGTAATCCACGGATGGTCCGAGCCGAACAGCAAGCGGTCCGTTCCCGCGTATTCATGCGCGAAGCGCGCGGTCAGCGGCGAAGGGGAAACGATATCCATGTAGACGTCACGGTAATAGGACGACGGCGGCCGCGTGATCCTTTCACGGCCGCGTCGCTTCACTTCAGTCTGCTCGTCGATGCGCGGCATCAGGTAGGGCAACACGCCGCCGCAGTGAGGCTGCACGATCTTCAAGGCCGGGTGGCGTTCCAGCACGCCGCTCAGTATCAAGCGCAGCATGGCGAACGAATGATCCACCATGAAGCCCATCATCGGAATCATGGAATGGTCTTTGATCGCGTCGGCCCAGACGGGCACGGTAGGGTGCAGCACGATCGGAACGCCGTCGTCGGCTGCGGCGGCGTAGAACGGCTCCCAGCACGGGTCGTCGACCATCCGGCCGCCGACATGTGAGAACAGTGCTACGCCGCTCAGACCTAGCCGGCGCACGGCGCGGGAATATTCGGTCATCGTGGCGTTGATGTCGCCGAACGGCAGTACCGCCAAGCCCCTGAAGCGATCGGGATGATCCCCGCAGACGCTTGCGGTGTAATCGTTGCAGGCGCGAGCGCCCCTCTCGCGCAGGAGCGGGTCGAGCAGGTCCGGCCCCGGCATATTCGGCGCCAGGATGCTGTAGGCTACGCCGGCGGCGTCCATGTCGGCCAGTTTCTTGGCGGGCTCGTAATCGGCTTCCCTGATGCTCAACTTCTGAGCGCTGCCGAAGTCGACCACCAGGGCATCGTCCCGGCGTTCGGCGCGGACCGCCCCTTCGTTTCCGAGCAGAAGCTCCGCGAACTCCGGTGAAAAAATATGGCTCTGGCAATCCACTAACGGCATACAGTCTCCATCGTCAAACTGCCTGCGTTTCGGCCTTTACGCCGGTAAATCTGTTCACGACATAGGCCAGCGCGATGACCGCCAAACCTATAAGATTGAAAGTGAGATTCGGCACCATCATAAGAATCGCCGCCGGCGCCAATATGCCTCTGGCTATCATTCCCCAGTGTTGCAAAAGATACCCTTCGATCACGATGGTGAGGCAAAACACGCCGATCAACGACGACACGATCGCCTGCGCTATTACCAACGGCGTCCCGACGAACAGCACGGCAGGCGAAGCCAAGAACATGAACGGCATCAGATACGCTACCACGCCGTATCTGCAAGCCAGCCAGGCAGTTTTATTCGGGTCGGCTTTCGCGAT
>JBAYHM010000168.1:0-9884 GCA_041666155.1 Treponemataceae bacterium | reverse complement strand
CGTGGAACTTTTAAGAGGCATTCCGGTTATTCGATTTCCAACCACCGTTTCAAGCTGAAGCTCAATTTTGTTTGATCAGCGGCGCCAATCGTTCCGACAGTTTTCATTACAACCGATACATCAATAAGAGTAATTCCCCGCTTCACGGCTGTCGGGACGTTTAAACCCGCAAATTCCCATTCGGATAAAACGAATTCATCATCGGAGAGATTATACAATCGACTAGTAAGCGGAACAACGAATATGTCTTGGTATTTTGACCCAGGGGAGCTTACAACGATAGCCGGTCGAACTTTAAAGTTGCTTTGGTCCGTAAATGGGTATCGGAGAAGGACGACATCGCCTTTAGAGCAACCGGGCATACACATCATCCTCCGAATTATCCCAGATTTTTTTTAGGGAGGACTCCGACATTGATTGCCAATCACCTTTTTCCGGCCATTGGTCGGGAGTTGCGTATTTTCGTTCAAGAAATTCCGCAAAATCAACAAGTTCGCTCCGCGCTTCAGGCGGCAATCGTTCAACGATCCGATCAATGCTCGTGATCATCAAGTATCTCCTATCTCATGAAGCTACGCGACGTGATAAACCTTGTCCATCAACACGTATGGAATACTTACATAATAACCCGAAAAATCCCGATGGACTATCTCTTGCTCCGCCTCCGCCCTGGGCAACGGCTACTACACACTGGCCTTCACGCTGAACGACAATTCCATCCCCGTAGCCGGAGCGGTAGAAGTGGTCCGCATCGTGACCGGACAGACCACCAGCGGCGCCTATACCTTCGCGAACGTGAACGCCCCCGGCGGTTCCATCCAGGTGAACATCAACGCTGACCTGCAAAACCCGCTGGACGTCGCTATCGTCGGAGCAAGCGCGACGATGAGCGCGGGCAGCACCCAAACCCTAACCGCGAGCGTATCGAACTACACCGGGAATGTTCCTATGTCTGGTACGTAAACGGCGCCAGCGCGGCAACTGGCGCAAGCTACGTGTTCGGATCGGGTATGAGCTCGGGGTACTACCGCGTGGACGTGGTCGCCTTCGCGGCGGACGGGACCAGGGCGGGGAGCGTGGCACAGAATATTCAGGTGACCGAGTAAATATACCGCTGAAACGCGAATAACGGCCTTGGATCGTCTCGTGCGGGGCGATTCAGGGCCGTTTTATGTTTTCTGGACTCCTTTAGCCATGCGCGGCTCTTTCTCTTCCTTCTTTCCTTCTCACCGCGTGATCTTTTCTTTATTATTCCCACACGAAGCCGTGAAAGAACATCATACGTGCTTATTCGGCTTTCATTGCTTCTCTCTTTCTTATCTATATTGATCTGTGTTCATCTGTGATTAATTCTTCATTTTTTTTTCTCGAGACAGAGCATTTGGATCAAGGACGTGGATAGCCGGTTGCTGTTACGGCTTCCTGATAGTACTATTGGCCCGCCTTGGATATCGATCTCGATATGGATTCCATCCGCGACCCCTCGCGTTTCCCCTTGGTCTACCAGCCGTGATGAAAAGCCATTACAACTTTTCCAGCTCCTGACGGCAAATACCATTTTCGTCTTGCCGACAAACAAGAATCGCTTCTAGCTCCCACCGTATTTGCTTAATCGCGCCAAATTATTCTTCTGCATATTCATACTCCATCTCGCTCAGCTTTCGTTTGAGTTCCTCCGCGTTTACGACGGATACGTTTTTCCGCGATGCGCCGATCCCCGTACTCCAGCACGAGATCGGCTTCGGCTCCGTTTGAAGTCCTGAAATAGGAAGCCTGAGCGTCGCGTGCATTATTCCGGTATCGCGGATGAATAGCTTGGGAGCCTTCACTAGGCGTTTTCTCAAACGATCGACCGAGATAATTGGCTGGAGTTCGTCACGGCGGACTTTTAGGCGCTCTTCACGCCCTCTCTTCTTTCCTCTTTAGCAAATGTTCTCCCGGTTTCGCGTACACCAACGTGTCCGGCGGCACGGATTCGGTGACCCACACGTTGCCCCCGATGACGCTGCCCCTTCCGATGACGGTTTTTCCCCCAAGAATGGTGGCGCCCGCGTAAATGGTCACATCGTCCTCTATGGTAGGGTGCCGCTTCTTGTCGGCCTCGCCTTTTCGTACGCTGAGCGCGCCGAGGGTAACACCCTGGTAAAGCTTTACGTTTCGCCCGATCACGGTCGTTTCGCCCACCACAACGCCGGTTCCGTGGTCGATGAAGAAGGATTCGCCGATCGTGGCGCCGGGGTGTATATCGATTCCGGTCCTCCCGTGTATCTGTTCGCTCATCATACGGGGAATGAGCGGCACTTCGTGAGTCCAGAAGAAATGGGCAAGCCGATGCGCGGCTATCGCTTCCAGCCCGGGGTAGGAAACGATAACCTCCTCTACCGATTTCGCCGCGGGATCGCCTTTGAAGGCGGCGTCCACGTCCATTGCCAGCATGCGTCTGATTCCCGGCAGCTCGACGAAAAATTCGCCGATTACGCGCTCGGCAAAATCACGGCATCCGCCGCCGCCGCAGGCAAACCTTCCGCTCCTGCACGAAAACGAAATGCTTTTTTCGGTTTCCGTGAGCAGCCTTTGCGCGACGCGATTCGCGCGTTCCGCCGTGACAAAGCGGAGGCTAGATTCATTTAAAACCTCGCTCGTACGGAAGCCGGGGAAAATCAGGGCTTCAAGGTCTCTCAAAATATCCGCTATGCCTTCCCTGCTGGGAAGGTTTGGACCGCCCGAGTGGTTGATGAGCCCATACGCTTCGTACGAATCCACGAGCGCGGCGATACTATCGTTTAGTCGATCCATGATTACCTTTTCTTCAATACTACCGGATCGGCTTCTCCCTTGTCCACGCCGGCCATTGTCAGACACGCCGCGGTCATGCAGACTGCGCTGAATAGGAAGATAGCCGGATACCCTGCCATGTCGATGAGCGTTCCCGTGATCGGCGGCGCGCTGATGGCGGCTGCCTGGCTGAACGTATAATACAACCCGGTATAGATTCCCATCGTCCCGTGGTCGGCCATTTGCCAAAGCATCGGGAAGGAATTGGTGATGACGGTTACCCAGAAGATGCCGAAAACGAACAGAATCGCCCAAAACGCGATCATGCGCGGCAAACCGCTCAAACCCAAAGCGCTGGTGAAAGGAAGGAAAAAGAAGAGCGCGAGGAGCACTAGGGTCAACGCAGTCAACGCAATCCGGATCGCTTTTTTCCTTCCGATTTTGTGGGCCAGGTAGCCTGAGGGTATCGCGAAGATCGCATAGGCGATACCGACCATACCCGCCCCGAGGGCCGCGTTGCCCGAACTCATGCCGAGCTTATCGATGCTATATTTTCCGATCCACGGGAGTACGCCCTGATAGGCGAGGAACCAGAGAAAGAGCGATACGAGGATACGGATGGCGCTTTTATCCTGCGCCCGGGCTACTGTTTTAAGCGATGCCCAGAACGGCGTCCGTTTTACCGCGTCTTCTTGCGACACGGCGGCCATGCTCTCCGGTTTTTCCCGCACAAAGATAAAGAGGAGCAGCGTCGCGATGACTACCAGGATTCCCGCGAGCGGGAAGGGGAGCTTATCTCGAGTATCGCCAATAATAGGTAGGACGATTTTGACGTCCATCAACCTTGCGAGCGCCACCGTTCCCACGATTGTCGCGATTCCGCCCATCGTATTGATGACGCCGTTCGCCTCGGATCGGAAATCTCCGGGGATAATATCCGGCATCAGGGCGACTACCGGTCCGCGGGCTGCCTGTTTGAAAATATTAAGGAAGAAAACAACCACAACAAGCGCCATTAGAGAAGCCACCGCCGCGTATGGAATGAAAGAATAAAAAACGGCGGTCAGAGGGAGCGTCGCCAAGATGAAAGGCATTCGCCGTCCGATAGGGGTGCGGGTCCTGTCGGACCATACCGATACGATCGGAATCAACATGATGGCAAAAATGTTGTCCAAGGTCATGATGAAACCGATGGTCCGCATCGAGCTTATCCATTTTCCAAGGAAGATGGGGAGATACGTGTCGTAGAGGGGATCCATCAAACCCATGGTAAAGAAACCAAGTCCGATAACGAACGTGAGTTTGAGATACGGCTTGAACCCATCTGGATGGGACTCATCTTTATGGGAACCGTCCTTGTCTTTTTCGATTTTTTCCCGCATACTGCCTCCGGTTGGGCAAGTATACCTCGGCGCGCGTAAAAAGATATGACTAATCGATAGTCTTTATTCGCGAGTTGTGGGTGTTGTTCTCGATTCGCCCGCTATTAGCGGTGGTTCCCTTGACATGAGGAACGGTTCCTGCTATCTTCTCCGAGCGTTTAAAACTTCGTTGCAATCAAGCCCTTGTAGCTCAGTCGGTAGAGCACATCCATGGTAAGGATGAGGTCATCGGTTCGATTCCGATCGAGGGCTCGCATATTTTACTTAGGGGTACGTTATGGCAACCAAGAAAACTGCGGTAGAATTGATCGCGCTTCAATGCAGCGTTTGCAAGAGAAAGAATTACTCAACGTCCAAGAATCGCAAGAACATGCAGGAGAAACTTGAGCTTAACAAGTATTGCAAGTTCGATCGCAAGCATACCTTGCACAAAGAAACCAAGATAAAGTAGTTTTTTAGGCCAGTAGCTCTAATGGTAGAGCGCCGGTCTCCAAAACCGGATGTTGTGGGTTCGAGTCCTACCTGGCCTGTATTCTATCGATCTTGAGAGGGTTGGCATGAACAAGATAGTTCAGTTTTGCAAGGATAGTTACGCCGAGCTTCGTAAGGTTGTTTGGCCTACTCGGGAAGACGTCACCAGCTCCGTAAAAGTTGTCGTCGTTTCCACAATCATTTTCGCCGCCTTGTTCGGCTTTGTTGACGCCATACTACTTATGGGCGTCAACTTGATATTTTAGCCGACGGCCGCATGTCCACCGGTTGGTACGTACTACATACCTATTCAGGGTATGAAAATAAGATCGAAAAAACTATCCGCATGATGTTGGGTAACGGCGATATCGACAAAGAGGTCGTTCGTGATATCAAAATTCCCAGCGAGGAAGTGGTCGAGGTTCGCGACGGTAAGAAGCGCACCCTGACTAAGAAATTTCTTCCCGGTTATATTTTGATTGAGATGGACCTTCCTGAGCTCGGTTGGAAGCTTGCGTGTTCCCAGATTAAGAAGATTCAGGGCGTTACCGGGTTCGTTGGAACGCCGGCCAATAAGCGACCGAATCCACTGACTCCTGATGAGGCGCGCGCGATTCTGCAGAAAGCGGGTGAAATCAAGGGTGAGCGCGTTGCGCGTCCGCGTCAATCGTTCGCTCCGGGTGAGCAGGTCAAGATTATTGATGGTCCGTTCGAATCGTTCACTGGTACGATTGAGGAAGTGAACGTTGAGAAGAGTAAGTTGAAGGTCATGGTGGGCATTTTCGGCCGCGCCACTCCGGTGGAGGTTGACCTTCTACAAGTAGAGAAGGTGTAGGCCTTCTCGTTTTTGGCCGCTTCGGCGGCCTTGGTCCTTTTAAAGCGGCATCCTTCGGGGTGCTTCTCATAGAAAGAGCCGCAAGGCTCAGTACGAGGTGTTACCTCCGTAGATGGGAGTTTCTTCCATAAAGAAGAGGCGCTACCCCGGTAGGCATGTTCCTTCCGGGTATACCACAGTAGGAGTTCACGAATGGCGAAAAAGAAGATAATCACCTTTGTGAAGTTGCAGTGCCCAGCCGGCAAAGCGACTCCCGCTCCGCCCGTAGGCCCGGCTCTCGGTCCGCACGGCGTCAGCGCTCCCCAGTTCGTAACGCAGTTTAACGAACGCACGAAGGGGATGGAAACCGGACTCATCATTCCGGTCGTCATCACTGTTTACTCGGACAAGTCCTTCACCTTCATTCTGAAGACGCCGCCAGCATCCGTTCTTATTAAGAAGGCCGCCGGTATCGAGAAGGGTTCGCCTGAGTCGCACAAGACGAAAGTCGGCACGCTGCCCAAGGCTAAGCTTGCAGAAATCGCCAAGTTGAAGATGCCCGACCTGAATGCCGTCGACCTTGAAGGCGCTATGCGCATCATCGCCGGTACCGCTCGCTCCATGGGTGTCGAGGTGGAGAAGTAGTATGAAGCACGGAAAAAAATACTTGGCGAGCATCAAGAAGTACGACGCGCCGACTTCCTACGATCTGCCTAAAGCGGCCGAACTTATTAAGCAGCTGTCGTTTGCCAAATTCGACGAAACCGTCGACGTGTCGGTAAAGCTCAACCTCAAGAAGAGCCAGACCGTTCGCGATACCGTCGTCCTTCCGCACCAATTCCGCGGCGAGAAGAAGATTCTTGTGTTCTGTAAGGGCGAAAAGGTGAAAGAAGCTGAGGAAGCCGGAGCTACATACGTTGGCGCGGACGACCTTATTGAGAAAGTTAAAGGCGGCTGGCTCGATTTTGATATCGCCGTCGCTACCCCCGACATGATGAAGGACGTCGGTCGCCTTGGTATGGTGCTCGGTCGCAAGGGCCTTATGCCGAACCCGAAAACCGGTACGGTCACCTTCGATCTTAAAGCCGCCATCGCCGAGCTTAAGAAGGGGCGTATCGAATTCCGAGTTGACAAAACCGGCGTTATTCATTTAGCGATCGGCAAGGTGTCCATGGATGCCGTCAAGATCGCTGAGAACGTTCAGGCGTTTATGGTCGAGCTGAAGCGGAAGAAACCCGCCGACGCCAAGGGCGATTTTATCGAATCTGTTTCCATCAGCTCCTCCATGGGTCCCGGTGTCTGGGTCACTATGAAGGACGAGGAGTAGGCAATGGCTATCGTTGCGAAGAAATTGCAGGACGCGAAGGTAAAGTCCGTCGGGGAGCTGAAAACTGATTTCAGTGTAGCTACCGATTATATTTTTACCGATTACCGCGGTCTTACCGTTGAGCAGATTACTAACCTCCGCAAGCAATTGCGCGTTAAAGACGCTCATTTTAAGGTCGTCAAGAATAACTTTGCGCGCATCGCGTTTGAGGAGCTCTCGGCGCCGAACGTCGCTTCCTATCTGGCTGGACCGACCGCTGTCGCGATCAGCCCCAAGGATTCGAACGAAGTCGCGAAGATTCTTTTTGATTTCGCCAAAGAAGTCCCGGCTCTTAAAGTAAAGGGTGGCCTTGTTGGGCAGTCGGTATACGACGCCGCGCAAGTTGCGGCCTTCTCCAAGCTCCCTGGACGTTTGGAACTCATTTCCATGTTGATGTCCGTCATGAATGGTCCCGCGCGTAACCTTGCCGCGGCCCTCAATGATATCAATGGCCGCCTTGTGCGAACGGTGAAGGCCGTTGGCGACAAAAAAGCCGAGACCGCTTAGTACCTAACGGGCTTTCAGGCTTCGGGACGCTGTCGTTCCTGTTGGTCCGAGTTAGTAAAGAGTGCGCCTCATAGCGGGCGCCAATCGATTATGCCGTAAGGAGAAGATAATATGGCAGCTCTCACCACTGTACAGATTCTTGATGCGATTTCTTCGATGACCGTTCTCGAGGTTTCCGAGCTTGTAAAAGCTATGGAGGAGAAGTTCGGCGTTTCCGCCGCCGCTCCCGTCGCCGCCGCCGCCGCTGCCGCTCCTGGAGCCGCTGCCGTCGTCGAAGAGAAGACCGAGTTCACCGTCGTCCTCAAGTCCTATGAGGACACCAAGAAGATCTCCGTTATTAAGGAAGTTCGCGCCGTTACCGGTCTAGGACTCAAAGAAGCCAAGGACTTGGTTGAAGGCGCTCCGAAGCCGCTCAAGGAGAACATCTCCAAGGAAGAAGCCGCCAAAATTAAGGAGGCAGTCACTGCCGCCGGCGCTGTTGTTGAGATCCAGTAAGATCGCGACGAAAAAAGATTCTTATTCTCGATCGCGCCGGATTCCCTTCGGGGAGTCCGGCGGGCAGGCTACCGGCTTCGGCCGGAGCCTTTTTGTAGTCTCGCGACAACGTTCGCGTAAGTAAAAAATTCAGCGTTCTCCCGGCTCGCTCGGGACCGTACCGTAAGGGGGCAACGAATGGTTACAAGAGAAAAGGCCGTCAAGCGGATTTATATCGGGACGGACATCTCCGATGTTATGGAGCTTCCCGATCTGGTTGATATTCAGGTTTCGTCGTATGAGCGTTTTTTGCAACGCGGACGGCTCTTGAATGGTGAAGGCCCCGATCCTCAGGGCTTGGAAGAAGTTTTCAGGGCTACATTCCCTATTGAAAGTCCTAACGGGGATATGATCCTCGAGTATGAATACTATAATTTCGACGAAGTAAACATAAAATACACCGAGCAGGAGTGCAAGCAAAAAGGTATCAGCTACGCTGTTCCTCTCAAGGCTCGGATAAACCTCATTTTTCAGCAGACTGGTGAAATTCGCCAGAAAGATATTTATATGGGGGATATTCCGGTCATGACCGATCGGGGTACTTTCATTATAAACGGCGCCGAACGTGTTGTCGTTTCGCAGATACACCGTTCGCCAGGCGTCATTTTCAGTCATGAAAAGGGCATCTACTCTTCGCGCATCATCCCTTACCGCGGGTCCTGGCTTGAGTTTGAGATCGATCAAAAGCGCGAACTGATTTATGCTAAAATCGACCGAAAAAAACGTATTCTCGGTTCTATTTTTCTGCGCGCGCTCGGGTACGAAAGCCGCGAGGAGATTATCGAGGCATTCTATAAGACCGAAGCCGTTTCGGTGACCGAAAATCGCGATGAAAAAGAAAAACTAGTCGGCCGTGTGCTCGCGAAAGCTGTCTGGGTGGTAGTTGAGGGCGACAAGAAGAAGTTGTATCGCGCAGGTGAAAAAATGCACCCGCACGATATCGATGAACTCGTCTTGAACAAAGTTGCCCAAATCTCCGTAATCAATTTTAAAGCTGAGGGTTCTCTTGATTCTCCGATGATTCTTAATTGCTTCGAGCGCGAAGAGATAAAGTTCATCAAGGAGGATCCGACCCGCGATGAACCTTCCAAAGAAGACGCGTTGTCGGCAGTCTATTCGGTGCTTATGCCCGGAGAGCCGATTACCGTTGAAGCTGCCGAAAAGGATCTCCTCGGGATGTTCTTCACGAGCCGCCGTTACGATTTGGGTAAGGTCGGCCGCTATAAATTGAACAAAAAGTTTGATTTCAATCCACCGCTTCCGGATTTTACTCTCACGAAACCTGACGTTATCTCTACGATGAAGTTCCTTATCCGCGTGTACATCGGTGATTCCAACGTGGATGACATCGATCATTTGGGAAACCGTCGCGTGCGTTCAGTCGGTGAACTCATGGCCAACACCATGAAAACCGCTTTCTCACGCATGGAGCGCATCGCTAAAGAGAGAATGAGCCTCAAGGAAACGGACACGATCAAGCCGCAAGACTTGATATCCATTAAACCCGTCGTTGCGGCAATTAAGGAATTCTTCGGCTCCAGTCAGCTTTCCCAGTTCATGGACCAGGTTAATCCCTTGGCCGAGCTGACTCATAAGCGCCGTCTGAACGCGCTTGGTCCCGGCGGTCTGTCCCGCGACCGCGCAGGCTTTGAAGTCCGCGACGTTCACTATACCCATTACGGCCGCATGTGTCCCATTGAGACGCCGGAAGGTCCGAACATCGGCCTTATCGTTTCTTTGGCTAACTACACCCGCGTAAACGAGTACGGGTTCCTGGAGACTCCGTATCGTAAGGTTGTGAAAGGTAAGGCTACTCGCGATATCGAATATCTGTCCGCCATGGACGAGGATAAATACTATATCGCCCAGGCGTCAGCGAAGCTGCACGATGACGGTTCTTTCGCGGATAAGCAGGTTTCCTGCCGCCGCCAGGGAGATTACACGACGCGCGGACCGGAAGAGCTTCATTATATGGACGTCTCCCCGAAGCAGATCATCTCCGTTTCCGCATCGCTTATCCCCTTTTTGGAGCACG
>JBAYHM010000167.1:0-9909 GCA_041666155.1 Treponemataceae bacterium | reverse complement strand
TCCCCCGCGAGGACAACTGGTGGGGACCGGCGGGAGCAACCGGCCCCTGCGGCCCCGACACGGAGATGTTCATCGACACCGGCAGGCCCTCCTGCTCCCCCGGCTGCGGCGCCGGCTGCAAGTGCGGCAAGTGGCTTGAAATCTGGAACGACGTATTCATGCAATACAATAAGAACGCCGCGGGAGCGTACGAACCCCTGGCGCGCAAATGCGTCGACACGGGCATGGGCATTGAGCGAACCGTCACCATCCTTAACGGTAAGAAATCCGTCTACGAGACCGAGATTTTCGTCCCAGTCATCGCCGCGGTGGAGAAGCTATCCGGCTACTCCTACGGCAGCGACGGGGAAAAAGACAAATCAGTTCGCATAATTTGCGACCACGCCCGCGCTTCCACCTTCATTCTCGGCGATCCAAAGGCCGTCAGCCCTTCCAACGTCGGTGCCGGTTACGTGCTGCGCCGTCTTATCCGCCGCGCCGTCCGCCACGGAAAGAAGCTCGGTGTCGACGGCGTATTTCTGACAGGCATAGCGGCAGTCATCATCGAGAAATTCGGCGCTCCATATCCTGAATTACTGGAAAACCGCGCGCGCGTCATGGAAGAGCTGGAAGGGGAAGAGAAGAATTTCCTGGAAACTCTTCAAAAAGGCGAGCACGAATTTGAGAAAATGCTCCCCAACCTCCTGAAAAACCCGCAGAAGATCATGTCCGGCCGTCTCGCGTTTAAGCTCTACGACACCTACGGTTTTCCCATCGAACTGACTGAGGAGTTGGCTACCGAAAGCGGTATGACCGTCAACCGCTCAGAGTTCGACGAGGCGTTCAAAAAGCACCAGGAGCTTTCCCGGGCGGGCAGCGAACAGACCTTCAAGGGCGGCATGGCCGACCATGGCGAGCAGGCCGTCATGTACCATACCGCCACGCATCTGTTGCACAAGGCGCTCCGTATGGTCCTAGGCGACCATGTCGCTCAGAAAGGTTCCAACATCACCGCCGAGCGCATGCGTTTCGACTTTTCTCACGGCGCGCCCATGACGGCCGAAGAGATCTCGAAGGTAGAGGCCATTGTCAACGAGCAGATCGCTCGGGATCTGCCGGTGTCCATGAATATGATGAGTCTTGACGATGCCAAGGCGTCCGGCGCCATCGCTCTTTTTGGTGAAAAATACGAATCTCAGGTTAAAGTGTACACGATCGGCGATTTTTCCAAGGAAGTCTGCGGCGGACCTCATGTCGATCGCATCGGAAAACTTGGAAAGTTCGTTATTCAGAAAGAACAATCGTCCTCGGCCGGTGTCAGGCGCATACGCGCCGTGCTTGAATAAAGGTTTATCGGCAGGAACGTAACCCGTTCCGGTCTTTTCTGTTTATATAGAACGCGGCGTAACGCGAACGGCGCGATATACTGAATTGTACTAAGAAGGTATACGATGAAACGAATAGTTAAAGCGATATTGCTCGCGGCCCTCGTGCCGGTCCTGTCCTTCGCTCAAACCGACCTACAGCCCGCCGCGACAGTCAATCTTACGAAAACCGAGCCGATCACGGTTAAACAGTTGAAGGCCGAAATAACCAAGATTGAAGTCCAATCAAAGCGGACGCTTTCCGTCCCTGAGCGTCGGCAGGTACTCGACATCATGATCAATGAGCGTCTGGCGATGCAGGCGTCCGAACGCGACAAGCTGGGTTTGACGGAAAACGAGCTGAATCAGCAAATGCAGCAAGCCCGCAACATGATGAAGCAGAAAATCGGCCGTGACCCTACCGACAAAGAGTTCGAGGAAGCCGTGAAAGCGGAAACGGGACTCAAGCTCGCGGATTTTAAAGAGCAGATGCGCCGGCAGTTGACGATTCAGAAATACCTGATGACAAAAAAACGGTCTTTGTTTGAGGGTATCAAGCCGCCGACGGACGCGGAAATCCTGTCCATGTACGAATTGTCCAAGGCTAAGCTCGTTCGACCCGACACCGTTCGCTTCACCATTATTTTCGTCGCGCGCGGCGAGGGTGCCGACGGTCAGAGGAAGGCTAAAGAGATCGCCGACAAGCTTGCCGCAGAGATCGGTCACAATTCGACTAAGTTCGATGAAATCTCCCTTCGGTCCCAAAAACCGAATGCCGGTTTCCAAGCGGGTGACGGCGGTTATTTGCCGAAATCGGCTGAGGCCCAACAAGTCGTGGGCATCGATTTTATGAATGCGTTATTCGCGCTGAAGAACGGGGAGGTATCCCGAGTCCTTGAGACTCCGCGCGGTTGCCAAATCGTGAAGGTGACCGAAACGTACGTCCAAAAAACTTTGGAATTGAACGATCCCTACCAACTCGGCACTCCGGGAACGGTGAAGGATTACATCGGCAACATGCTTTTGCAGCAGCGGCAGCAAAAAGTCGTGGAGGAAGCGACCTTGGAACTCGTCAAAGAGCTTCGCTCCGGAAACCCGTACAAAGTTTTCGACAAAAACCTAGAATGGTGATTCATGGCATCTCGTAGAAAGGGGCGTATTCTCGCCTTCCAAGCGCTTTATTCGTGGGAGGCTACCAAGCCTCCCGTTTCTCAATTGCTCGAGTTTCAATGGTTGGATCCCGATAAACGCGTGTCCCTGGATGAGAGTGTCGTCGCGTTCGCGAGATACCTCATTTCCGGGACTATTGAGAGTATTGACGCGGTCGATGCTCTCATTAAAAAACATCTGAAGAATTGGGATTTTTCCCGTCTCAATCGAGTGGACCTTGCCGTGCTGCGTATGAGCGTATTCGCTCTGCTCCACCAGGAAGAGGTTCCCGCTTCCATCGTTATAGACGAGGCTGTCGATATTTCCAAAGAATTCGGAACGGATGATTCTTACCGATTTGTGAACGGGGTTCTGGATGCTATCCGCAAGAGTTTGATCGTTCCGGGGAGCGCCGGCTGAGTATGCGAACGACGGATGACGGTCGGCTTTCTTCCCGACGGTCCAGCGTCGTTCGCATCATATTAATGGTTTGCGTTGTTCTCGCGGCTCTTGCCGCGGGAGGTTTGGTTTTTCTTCATTTGTTTCCCGGCGTTTTTGCGGTTGATATCCCCAAAACACTTCCGCGTATCGACGCTCTCTTGTCCGACCCATCCAGATACGCGGACGCGGCCCTGCTTTTGGATAAGGCGGAAGTGTCTCTTCGGGCGAATGGCCTCGGCGTCGAATCTGATTTGTCTCTTCTGAAAAGGCGGCGCGTGCTTGCTCGTCTGAAGCCCGGTGTTTATGGCGCCGCTTACCTGAAAGCGGCGCTTGCCGCCTCTGAGCGTTTTTCGAACCTGGAAGTAACCGCGGTTGTCGTCGTGGACGCCGCCCTTATGTCGGTCGAGTCGCGACCGGAAACCGCGACGACACTCAAGAACTACGCTGTCCGTCTTTCTCCCGATTCGTTCGGCGCATTGAAGACACTTTGTTTTACACGCCTGGGTGAACTTTCCGCTCCAAGTTCCCGTCTTTCACCCGCTTCGTTTCTTGCCGCTGCCGACGCGTATGTCGGACATAGGCCGGAAGTCGCCGCGGAACTCACCGTCAACGCCGCCATAGCCGCGTTCCTTTCAGACGATACCCTTTTGGGTCGAACGATAATCCGCGACCGGCTTTCCCGTTTAGATGATCTGTCACCTGCCGTTCTCCGCTTTCTCGCGGAAGCGTCGTACGATTTCGGCGATCCGCTAGAGGCCGCGTCTCTCTTTTCTCGCATTGCCGGCGATGAGAACATCATTCGTCGAGCGGATGCGCTGTACTTGGCAGGTATGACGGCGGAGGCTCGCGGCGTTTGGTCAAGCGCCGCGGCGGGAAAGAACGCGGGGTTTGCGCTGTATAATCTCGCGTCCCTCTCGAGTACATCGGAAGAAGCGCTCTCGTTTGCGCGCCGCCTGTACTCGGCGTCTCCTGATTTTGCCCCTGGTGTCGTACTTTATTCCCGTTTATCCGGCGAAGCTGAAGGGCGGGCTATTCTCAGCTCGGCAGCTGAAAAAACAAAAGACGTTTGTATCGACCTTGAAGCGGTGCGAATCGACGCTCCTCGCGTTGGTATTGCGCGTACTCAGGCTCGCTTATGGCTGTTGATGAATAAGGAGCCTGCTTTTGAAGCTGCCGCGCGATGGGCCGCGTGGTACTTTGCGACAAACGGTCTTTCGGATGAGTCCAAGCGTGTCGCGCATGCATATCGCGAAGTTGTCGGAAGCGCACAGTGGACAGATTTCCATGTAGCCCTCAATGCCGCGCGAGCGGGAAAGCTTGAAGAGGCTGAAAAGGCGTTTGAACGCGCTGCTTCAAGCGGAGACTGGAGACCGGTCGCCAATAGCGCGGTTGTGTATGAAGCGCGCAGAAGCCCCGGCGAAGCTTTAAAACGCTACCGGATCGCGTTGTCTCTTCAGCCGGATAAGTCGGCGGCCGCGGAAATACACTTCCGCATCGCCCGGTTGCTGAAATCGATTGGGCGCGAGCTTGAGGCCCGTAGATCCCTTGAATACTCGCAAAGCCTTGATCCGGGAAATCGCCGTGTAAGGATTGAACTCAAGAAATAGGCGCGAATTTAAAAAGCCGCCTTGCGGCGGCCTTTCTTTCCAAAAAAATGAGGATTACTCGATGATGGCGATGACGTCTGCCATCTTGAGGATAAGGTGCTCAACGCCGTCAACTTTAACCTGGGTTCCGGCGTACTTGTCGTACATTACCTTCTGTCCCACGGCCACCTTGATCACTTCTTTGTCGTCGCCGATAGCTACGATCTGACCGGTCTGAGTCTTTTCTTGCGCGGTATCCGGAATGATGATTCCACCGGCGGTTTTTGCTTCGTTCTTCTCAAGTTTTACCATGACGCGATCGGCCAACGGTTTTACCTTCATATCGATCCTCCTGAGCCAAATGTGATAATTGGGAATTAAGAAAATTGAACATAGGAAATATACGTAAAGAGGGCCAAAGGGTCAAGGAAAAACGGTGTTCAAAGTGTGTTGATTCCGGCAATGGAATTACGTATTTTCCTAAGTGAGGAATCAGCGCGATGCGAATATGGGCTATTAGTTACAGTAGAGGTTTACGGAAGCTGTCAAAGCACTGTCCGCAGTCCGCTGTAGCGGAACTGCGTGAAGCCGCGGCTGCTTGCCCGGCGCGTGCGCGGAAAGACCTTTCTCGTATTCTCTATTATCTTGGCCTCGCGCTGGAGCGATCGGGGCAGCCCTCGCTCGCGGTCAAGAGTTGGGCATCCGCCCGTAGGCTCGAACGCGGTGGGGCGATAGGCCGGGTATTTGCACGCTGGGTCAATGAGTACGGTATGCGCCGTATGCAGTCTCGCGATCTCGACGATTACTGCGCTTTCAAGGCGGCGCAAGTGGCCCGATACCTTTCAAAACGCGGTTTGGGCCGTTTCGGATCAAAAGCCGAACGCGATGCGGTCATCGATCTTATTACCGATTCGTGGCGCGTACTTCAAAAATCCGGTTTTCTACGTGGATTGACCGCGTCCCGTAAAATGGAGCTGTTTCACCGTGCTCGGGTGCAGCTCCCTTTCCTCTACCTGGAAGACGCTTTGGAAACTCCCAGCAGAGCGATAACGGGTGATTTTCGGCACGGTTCCGCTGTGTCGGTTCGCGTTAAGCCGGACGATCGTTGTCCCTGTGGCTCCGGATTGCCTTTCCGCCGCTGTTGCGGGAGGCAGGCTTCTTGCTTGGAACTTGAATATGGGTCGCATTGACCCTCTTTTTCGCTGAGGTTCCTTCAGTGGCGCATTTTGACGCACTTTTTTTGTTTCTGCGCAAAAACGAGTCGAAATGAAACAATTGGTTTTTCATATGTAGAATCAAGGCTATTTTTATTGAGTTATCCGATTTTTGTAAATTTATTTTATATGTATATAATATAACAAAATAACGCTCTATTCAATCCGTTCTTGTCTGGCCTTCTTGGGTGGCTATTCTTGGCACGAAAAATGCTTATACAGAGTCACCTGCTGAGGAGGTTCAACATGGCTTCCGTGAAGATGATGAAAAAAGCTCGACCCATCGCCAATAGTACCAGCGACGAGAACGTCCTCTCGATTTATTTGAAAGAAATCAACCGTATTCCGCTGTTGACTCGTCAAGAGGAAGATACTTACGCGCGCGCCGCCGCAAAAGGCGATCCCGTTGCCCGTGAGAAGATCGCAAACGCAAACCTCCGCTTTGTGGTGAATGTGGCTAAAAAATATCAGAATCAGGGGCTTCCCCTTGCCGACCTCATCAGCGAAGGCAATATCGGTCTGTTAAGCGCGATTGAACGCTACGATGTCGATAAGGGGTACCATTTCATTTCCTACGCCGTATGGTGGATTCGTCAGGCTATTTTGAAGGCCGTTTGCGAAAAGTCCCGCATGATCAGGCTGCCGCTCAACCGCGCCAACGAGTTGGTACAGATTGAAAAAGCTCGCAAGATAGTGCAGGGTGGTCGCGGCGACGACGCCGAGATCAACGAAATCGCCCGTTTGATGGATATGGCGCCTGCCCATGTGGCCGACCTCATCAACATAAGCCGCGAACTGATTTCCTTGGAAAGCCCGGTGTATTCCGAAAAGGATTCGTCCACTATCGGCGAGTTCGTCGAGGACGGCGCGCACAAGGCTCCGGACCAGATGGCAGTCGAGTCCGCGCTTCGCGATGATATCGATATGGTGCTCGGCACTTTGAGCGCCAAGGAAGCCGAAATCATCCGTTTCCGCTTCGGCCTGGGGAACGTGGCTCCGATGTCGCTCAAGGAAATCGGCGATCGTTTCAACCTGACCAAGGAACGCATCCGGCAGATCGAGAAGAAGGCTCTCAAGCGCCTGCAGCACCCTTCGCGCAGTCGGTTCTTGGAGAGCTACGTCGCGTGATCTCCGGTTCTGAAGCCGCGGCCGTTTTTCGGCCCGCGGCGGTCATCTTCGATATGGACGGTCTGATGCTCGACACCGAGCGTCCGGCCGTTTTTTTATGGGTGCGCGCCGCGCGTGAAAGCGGTTGGGACATAGACGAGTCGGTCCCTATGTCCACCATCGGCCTCAACGAGGCGAACACCCGCGCAAGTGTCATGGAAACCTGCGGCCCCTCATTTCCTTACGACACGGTGCGCGCTCGTTTGATAGGTCTCTGTCAAGAACATTTTGAGCGGGAAGGGATAGCGCATCGGCCGGGCTTGCTCCCGCTTTTGGACACTTTGGCGGAGCTTGGCGTGCCGTTGGCGGTCGCTACGTCGACCGTGCGCTCGGAAGCGATGGAAAAACTGCGTTGGGCGGGAATAGCCGACCGCTTCACGGCGTTTGCCTGCGGAGACGAAGTGGCGCGCGGGAAACCCGCGCCGGATATTTTTTTGTTGGCGGCTTCACGCTTGAGCGTTGATCCAAGCGCCTGCGTCGGTTTTGAGGATTCTCCGGCGGGCCTGCGCGCGCTTGCCGCGGCGGGTATCAGGTCCGTATTCGTGAAGGATATGATAGAACCGCCTGCGGATGTGCTGGCGACCGTATGGCGGCGCTGTGTGGATCTGTCGGAAGCGATTCGTTTGTTCGGGTAGACTCAAAGCTGTCTTTGAGGAGCTTTGAGTCTATTCGGTTTTCTTGAGGTCGAGTAGCGGAGCCTATCCGAATGGAATGGCCGTCGCCGTCAATTAACCGCCTTTTGCGCAATTTCTTTTAGTCGAGCAATGATGGGAAGGTGTTGGGTGCACGCCTCTTCGCACTGACCGCACTCGATGCAATCCGCCGCTTGAGCGATGGGAACGTTCCAATGGTTCTTGAGTCGTGACGCGATCGCGTTCGGATCGGGTGTCAACAGCTGCTGGTTGTACGAATCCATGAAACGCGGGATCTGAATGCCCTGCGGACAGTCGTCGCAGTAGCCGCAGCCGGTGCAGATGCCTTCAAAAGAAGCTTCAGGGTGGGTTTTCAACGCGGCAAGTTCGGCCGCCGTTCGCGGTCGGTATCCGTCCATCGCTTTGAGCGCGTCTTTCACTTCATTTTCGTTTCCGAAGCCTACCAGCGTGACGCTGATGTCTTCGTGGTCCCAGAGGAACCGAAGAGCCGCTTCCACGACGCTTTCTTTAGGATCGCGTTTGAGGAATCCGAACAGTTCAGGGTGCTGCGGAATGATGCCGCCGCCGAGCGGATTCATGACGACCGCGCCGAGTCCTTTAGCCCGGATTGCGTCGAAAGCCGCTTCCCGTGTTTTGAAGTTATACGCCGAATAGCCGAAGAGGACGCCTTCGAAGACTCCTTCCATGAGAAGTTCTTTGATCTCGTCTCCGATCAGGTGGCTGGAAACACAGATATGCTTGATGAGTCCTTCTTCTTTGAGCTTGCGGAATTCGTCCAGGACTCCATTGTTTTTCCGTTCTTGCCAATTGGGTAAGTTTGTGAGGCACCAAATATGGTAGAAATCGATCGAATCGACCTTGAGCCGTTTGAGCTGGTCTTCTATTTCTTTTCTGATTTCGGCGGGTGTGGATTTGAAAGTTTTTGTTGACAGATAATAGGGCATTCCACGGCGTTTGATTTCGGCTAAGCCTTCGCCGAAGACTTCTTCGCTCTTGGTTCCAAAATAGGCCGGCGCGGTATCAAAATAGTTGACCCCGCCTTCCGCAGCCGTAACCATCGCGCGAATACAGGCATCGCGGTTATCGATATCGGAAAAACGCATGCCCCCAAAACCGAGCAGCGATACCATTTTCTCCGTCTTTCCATAGGGTCTGTACAGCATGCGACCTATCCTCCATTTCAGGAAATCTATCGGAATATGTCGTATTGTATACTGAATACTGCTGAATGAAAAGTATTGATCGATCAGAGAAAGGGCTGTTCCCGACTTGTTTGCGATAGATCGGCGATCGCTTGCGCGATTAAGTGAATGCCCCTATCCGCTTCCTCTGCCGTCAGCGCGGCAAAGCTCACGCGGACGTGGGAATCGCCTGAGGGAACGGAGTCGGGACCGGTTCCGTAGACGGCTTCAGGTACAATCGCGCAGGATCGGGCGAGACAAGCGGCTTGCAGGTCTGTCCCCGTGATGGTCGGCGGCAGAGAAAACCAGAGGTGAAGGCCTCCTTCAGGGGCGTCGAAAGTAACGCCGAGCGGGCGTAAGGTTTCGGCGGCACGGACGGTCGCGGCGTATACCTGGGCGTAATGCGTTTTTAATCGATCCAACTGGGCTCGGTGGAGCCCGCGGCGCAGATAGAGGTCCAGTGTACGTTGAGTAAGCCCATCCGTGGAAATATCGGTGGCTCGTTTCGCGGCCTCAAAGCGGTCTCTAAGCGCGCGTGGGGTGACAACGGTCCCCAGCCGGAGTCCGGGCATGAGAACTTTGGAAAAGCCGCGCACATAGATCACCCGGTCGTCATCGTCCATCGCCTTTAGGCAAGTTGGATCACGGCGTTTCCCGAATGAGAGGTCGGAAAGGAGATCGTCCTCCAGCACGTAGAAATCGTAGCGGCGGGCAAGATCGAGAAGGCCGCGCATCGATTGTTCGTTCCAGGAAATGGTAGTCGGATTCTGGTAGCGCGTGATGGCATATACCAGGCGCGGTTTCTTTTCGCGCACAACTCTTTCCAGCGCCTCTAGGTCCATGCCGTCGCGGCCGACGGGTATCGGTAACGTTTCCGCTCCGCGCGACCAAAACACAGCGAGCGCTCCGCGGTAGGTCGGCGACTCGACGGCGACGTAATCGCGCGGGCCGAGAACCGCCTTTGCCGCAAGATCCAGCCCCTGCTGCGCTCCGGAAACGATTCGTATGTCGTCGGCGCTGGAGCGAATGTCGTGGGCCGATAACAGATATTCGGCGATCGCTTCCCTGAACGGAGGCCACCCGGCGCTTTCCTGATAACCGAAGGCCCATCCTCCATCCCGGTCTAGGACCTCGTTCATGAGTATTTTAAATTCCGAGGTCGGGAAGAGGGCCGG
>JBAYHM010000166.1:0-9916 GCA_041666155.1 Treponemataceae bacterium | reverse complement strand
CAGGGATAAGGCCCTCGTAATACCGAGACACGAAGGTTAAGGTTCGATTGACAAGATTTCCAAGATTTCCGATCAATTCGCCGTTCACCTTCTCCTGGAAATCTTTCCAGGTAAAGAGAGCGTCCGACTTTTCCGGACGATTATAAAATACATAGAAACGCCATACGTCGGCGGGAATGCCCGATTCCATGATATCGGTACCGAATACGCCGACCCCCTTGGATTTTGAGAACTTTCCGCTTTCGTAATTGAGATATTCGGTACTGGACATGTGGTATAGGAGCGTCCACTTTTCTCCCGAGCCCAAAAGACTGGACGGGAAAATTACAGTGTGGAAGGGAATATTATCCTTGCCGATGAACTGAAAGAGATCCACTTCGGCAGGGTTCTTCCACCAAGAATCCAGAAACGCTTTCCAGTCGAGTCCTTTATCCGCGGCGTAATTTGCAGCGATGGAAATGTACCCGATGGGCGCGTCGAACCAGACGTAGAAAACTTTATCTTCGTATCCGGCCTTGGGAACCGGGATTCCCCACTTTAGGTCCCGGGTGATGGCCCGTTCGCGTAGCCCGTCCCGGATCCAAGCTTGCGTCATCTGAATGGCGTTATTTGCCCAGAATCCCTTTACCGAAGCATCTTTAATCCACGCCTCAAGCACCGGCTTGATTTTTGGAAGATCTATGTACAGGTGTTTTGTGGATTTTGGCTTAGGAGCCTTGCCGCACGAGGAACATCGCGGCTCCTTCAATTCGGTCGGATCAAGCAACTTGCCACAGGATTCACACTGGTCCCCACGAGCGTCGGTGTATCCACAGTGTGGACAGGTACCGCGTACGTAGCGATCCGCCAAGAATCGTGTGCATGAATCACAATACAATTGTTCAATCGTTCGCTCAACTATAAACCCGGCAGAGTCAAGTTTTTTGAAGATATCCTGGACGATTTCCGTCTGCAGCGGAGTTGATGTCCGGCCGAATTTATCGAATGCGATGCCGAACCAGGAATAAATTCCCGCGTGCAAAGCATGGTAACGGTCGCATAATTCGCGCGGAGTTATACCTTCCTCCGCAGCGCGCGTCTCAGTAGCGGTTCCATATTCGTCGGTACCGCAAACGTAAAGGGTTTCATAACCTCGAAGTCGACAAAAGCGGGCAAAAACGTCCGCGGAAAGCACTTGAATGAGGTTTCCCAGATGCGGGACGTTATTCACGTACGGAAGAGCAGATGTTATTAGTCTAGGTTTCATTGTGCCGCTACTATAGAAACGCCTTCCGCGAGTGTCAAGAAGAAACTAGCGTCCGAAACGAAGAGAGAACCGTGTTTCCCAACTTTCCCCTGGAGCAAGAATAACCGGTCTTACCGGCATGCAGCAGGTGGATTGATAGTGATCACCAACAAGAGCGCCGATTCGACAAGTCGTTTTAATGGGAATCAGCCATAAATCAAACGGACCAGTTGAAACAAGTGAGACCGACACTTCATTTTCCAAATCCTCAAGTACCAGTTCTTCAATACCGCGATGTTCGAAAATGGAAAGATCCGAGGCGCTGAGAACAGAATTGGAAACGATACCGACACGTTGACTTTCCGGAGCATCATCGGCGAAGGATAAATCAATTTCCGGAGCGAAATTGAACCTTTCAGGGCGATCGCCGCGATTGGTGAGCGAATAATTAACTGTTATAAGATTCTTTTTGAGTATGTACTTTTTTCGTATTTCTATACTTCCGAAAGGCCCGGAAAAATCAGCCGCTTTTTGTAAAGTAAGTTCCTGATGGACACGGTCAGTAGCTACTTCATTATACCTCTCTACGGCACAGGTGCGAGAGTACGGAAAATTGTTAGCAACCGCGTCCGTAAGCGAGATATCCGGATGTAGCAGCCTATCGACGAAAGCAGCGCGAGGCAATTCATCGACGATTTGATCACCTTCAATATAAGACTCGCGACGGCGTCCCATCGTGTCGAGATAGTTCCACGATTTCGCCAAATAATCGAGCTCAAAGAGCGACCCGCCCTTAATTTTAACGTATGCATTCAACTCCGCACCTTGCAGGAGGAATTCACGTTCACCATCCAAATTGATATCAACAGCAATAACGGATGGAATGAAGACGCCTTTTTCTCGCGTTATTTTTTCCGCATCAATAAGGGCTCGGTAAATCGATTTGCGAACTCGGTTCCGGTATATACCGCCTTCCGCAATGTGCCAAAAACCGTCGCAACCTTGCGCTTTCCACAAGTCTTCCCGAGCTGCCCTTTTTCTATATTTGTCTCCGCGAAGTTGGTTTATCAAAATATGCGTATACAGCATCTTGGTATAAATGCCGTTTGCCTCGGGATACCGAACAAGAAAGTGGCGAGCAAGAGAGCCCAGAAAGTAGGCTGCATTGCTCTCATCGGAACAATCAAGATCCAAATTCACGATTTCGTCGTACAGGCGTCGACGATCTTCATTCATCGCCCAATACATGACATTTTTTCAGCGGAACTTGGGAAATATGCTTTGGAAAAAATTGAGGATGCCTTGAGAATCCGAGACGGAACGCTCAACTCAAAACCAGAATCCTGTCGCGATATGAGCTCCAGGAATTCGCAGAAAACGGCTTCGGATCCAGGTTTTCCGTTAAAAAGTGCATCCACGAACACTGCTGCTGTTCTTTCGCCGCCATCCAAGACCGGTTCAGTAACCATGCGGATGAAATTATCAAAATCATGATTCAGGAACGCGGCAGTCAAACGGCAGGATAATGGAAAAACAGTAACGATTTTCCCCTGATCTTCGGTTAAACAAGGGCGTTCCAACTCAGAGTCCGATAATCCGGCTTGCTTGAATTGATTGGATTCAAGGAAAGTATAATCCATGCCACAAGTTTGCAAAGTAGCGACCAGCGGCTGCTCCCAAATGAGACCAGGCAGCCAACAACCCCGAGGACGTTTCCCGAAATGCTTTCTCAAATATGTCGTCAAGAGTTCTATCTGGCCAAGACGATCGGCGAGCGGAAGTAGGGGCAACATTGGCTCATAAAAACCGCCGCCGAGGATCTCCACCTGTTTTCGGTTAATAAGTTCTTCAAGCAGCATGAAATATTCAGGATGCCGCTGTTCGAGCCAAGCGAGTAGAACGCCGGAATAATGGAGAACAAAGGGAACTTTCGGATATTTGTAGAGTGAAGCGATGAACGGTTTATACTGTGCTTGGTACGCATGCTCAAGCTCTTCCTCGGTTGAACCGAAGGGGGTGTGGCCGTGAGTTCCGATAATTAGTTTTATATTATTCATTTACTCGCGTCCGATGCTCCGCTATCTCGATCAGTCCATTCTAGTCTATTATCCGTACCCTGAAAAGCGTTTTTATTAGCGACAATACAGCCTGTGGGACACACTTTTGCTGCTGCTTTGCGATCGCTTTTAACCCTATAGTTTATATGCGCAAGTCCATCACGTATAGAAAAGCCCATCCCCTCCCCCGCCTTCCGGCACGCATCACAAGCGGTGCAGGCGTGGGCGCAGAAAGAAGTACGATTTTCCGGCGCCGCGCGAGAAATACAGCGAACGACGAAATCAGCGTCCCGAGGAACCAACTGAATCGCTCCGCTCGGGCATTCGGCGACGCATAACCCGCAACCATCGCATTCATCTAGGACACGTGGTAAACCATTGTTATCCATGACAATTGCTCCTAGCGGGCAAATATCTCGGCATGTACCGTACCCCAGACAAGTATCTTTACAATTACGATCTCCTGAGTAAAGAGAATGAATCAGCCGGCAATCGGATAAACCGACGTATTGAAAAATCCGGACCGTCGCTCCCGGTCCGGCGCATGCAACCACAGCCTTATGGTTCCCTGTTCCCCGTTTTTTCTTAGTCGGAGCGTTTTTATCGGCTTCCTGAATTCGAGGAAAAAACATTTGAGCGAGTTGTAGCAGTACCCCAAAACCCAATGTGATCAGAACGGCGACAATTATCATAAAAATCGTCATAGATGAGTTCCTAATGCAAGAAAACCGGCGGAAGCAAGGAAAGAAGCCAAAATTGCAATTATTCCTGATGCAATAAGCATTAAAGGAATACCCCGAAGACACCGGGGTACGGGTTCGGTGTCCGAACGCTCTCGTATCGCATGCAAGGTGATCGCGCATAAAAAATAACCTACTGCGGCACCGGACGCGAACAACAGCGCGTCTATGAAACTTGTCGCCAAACGTAGAATCATGAAAGCGGCAGCGTAGGTAAGACCGTCATAAGCGGAAAAAGCAGAGAGATCGGCGGTTTGCTTTTGAGTTCCCAAGGATACGGAACGGATTATTTTATCGGAAACAGTGCTTATCAAGACCGAAAATGGCACCAGAAACATCATTTCGAGATATCCCAAGGAAAATGGAGCAAGAAAAAAAGCGAACACCGGCCACACCGTGAAACCGGCAATAATGACGGCAAGCGCCGGAGCAAATACACGTGGAAATCCGCCGCCTTCCGCGGATACAAGTCGACGAAGGCCAAAACCGAAAGTAAGAAAAGAATTTGCTGCGACCGCGGCTACAAACGGAAGAAAAAATGGGTTCATACATCATCCTCACCGCAACGCGGAATACCGTACCGCCGGAAACGATTTTTTCTATAGGCTGCCAATAAATAGCCAAAAAGAATAAAGCCACCGGCAGTCGCGGTCAAAGATCTCAGAGAAAGAGCCGCCGCGCTTTCTTGCGTGATTAAAACCGTAATACCGTCGGCGTTGGGAATTGAAAGAGTACCGTAGCCGAAGGCTTCTCGAACTGCAGCAAGCACTAGAGCTATACCGCAGAGTATGAAAGCTTCGTAGACTGATGCTTGTATCGTTCTCATCGGCGTTTCTTCCGCAGTTCGGTCCAGAAGATCGGAAGCGATAAGACTGAGGGGGACCATACCGAAATACGGAGCTAGCTCCTTCACCGGCACAGGCCAGGCGATGCCGGCGATTCTACAAAAAATGGCCGTAACGGTTGAAACGAAAACAATTCTAATCCAGGTACGATGCGCGCTCGGGATAAAACGGGAAGACACGCGTAAAAAAAATGTGGAAATGGCGTAAACGAAAAAAATAGCGGCAGAGATGATCAGGGCGTAGGAGACCCGACTTGTTGCGCCGATAAGAAGAACTACTCCGGCAAGCGATGCGAGAGGACTATATTTGTCTCCCCAAAAAGGGAAATCCCTCGTCGTTTTCATTTTTCTGCCTTCCTTTTTGCGGCAAGGGCCTCGGAGGACGCAATGTGGGCGACATAGGTCTCAAATAAACCTGCGGGTAAACGTGTCACCGCCGCTTTTGAATCAACATCGAGTGGCAGAACTGCCTGTATTCCTTTTTTAGGCATATACACAGCGACAAAAGAAGCAGAGGAACCGCCGCCGGCGACTGAGAATACAACGGCAATTTCATCTTTTCCTTTTATCGAAAATCGAGTTCCGGATAAGGATGCAACACCGTTTGAGCCCCAGGAAGGAATAGGCGCTGCGACGCGACGAACATCACCCGCAGTCTCAAATGCCGCGTTTACGATCCGTGCCGTTGCCCTTTGCTCGAGGGGAAGCGTCATCCAATACAATACTGAGAAAATGAGAACAGAACAAACCCACCAAGCGATAGCGATAAAGAAGGACTTCAACGGACGCGGTTCCGGGGATTTCATTGCCGCACCCTCGGCATAAAATAGAATCGACGCTCCAAGATGCGGAGCAGAGAAACCAACAGATTGATGACAGGTATGGCGAGCACGGCGCCGTAGGGGTCACTGCCGAGATAGCGAAACCAAAAAGCTATAATACCAGCCAATGCTGCGGACAAAGCACCTATTCCGCGAGTTTTGCATCCGGTCCCCGGATCCGCTATCAGTACGTAGGCGGCAAGCGTGACGGACCCCGATAACAGAGCATAGAGCATATCACCACTAAATAAAGCGCCGCCGAACGGCAAACCGCCCCAAATGCGAGCCGCGGCAACGTAGAAGGCAGCAAAGAGCAACGGCAGATACCAACGAACGAGATTGGAAGCGATCAAAACCACGGTCGCCAGGACAAACGCCAAAAGCCCGCGATCAACAATCAAACCTGATGATGGCGAGGTGAGAAGGTCAATATAACCTGTCGGCAATTCTGCGCCCCAAAAAGCCAGAAACGTATTATTGAACCACATAGTAACTTTCTCATCAACAGGACTCGGCTTCCAACCCGCGATCTTCAATACCGCCATAGGCGACCCGCTCGGATCAATGACGCCTTTAGAGACGGAGGCTCCTAAAAGAGTGAGCGGCGAGCGAGCTAGGGCCCCGGCAAATAGAGGACTCCAAGTAAACCGAAGAAAAAGCCAGGCCCCAGCTGCGGGATTAAGCCAATTCGATCCTAAACCGCCGAAGCTATGCTTAACGATCAAAACGGCAAAAATAACGCCAAAAACAACGACTAAGGGGTGAATGCTGTTCGGCAACAAGAGCACCAAGACGAGAGCGGATACGATGACGCTTCCGTCCGTTAATGCAAGATTTTGCGGAAATTTCGGTGAACCACGAACAAGTTCAAGCACCGATTCCATTGCAAGGGCTGTAGTAACCGCAACCATTGCAAGCAACAACGAAGAAAAACCATCGGTGAAGGACGATTGAATTATCGGTGCACACAAACAGGCGGACAGAATCCACATTGAGTGGGAACTAGTTCGGACTTCAAAAATGTGAGGCGCAGAACCGACGGAGATACCATGATCGATCATGACCGACCTCCCTTGTCGGCACTCAAAAGGATCGAGGCGCGCAATGGTAAGCGTGAAGGACATACGGCAGCGCAGCACGCACAACCGTGGCATGAAGCAGCTCCTTCGTCTGTAGCCTCCTCGTAACGACCAAGCATGATTAATTTATGCAAACGTTCTGGATCCAGCCCTACCGGACAAACCGACCGGCAATTACCGCACCCCACGCAGGCGCGAACGGTTGTACCGCCCATTTTCCGGCGACTGACTGCAACTACGGCGCTTGTCGTTTTCGTTATTGGGGAATCCAGATCGTAAACGGACCTTCCGGTCAACGGCGATCCGATGATTATGCGAGAAGGCTCTTCGATGAAACCGCCGCATTCGGCAATAGCGTCGCCGATCCTTGTGCCGATTCGAACTCTGAGAACTGCCGGATGCTTGACCACGTCCCCGCCGATTGCAACGTATCTTTCAATGAGAGGCATGTTAAACCGAACGGCATCGTGAACCGCCGCCAGAGTTGACATACCGAACGGAAGCACGTTGTCGAATTCCGTAGCTGATCCTTTATAAAAGGATCTCAGGGCGATTTCCAATTCGCGAATATTTCGCTGCGGGTATTTAGAGCTGAGAACGGCAAGAGACGCGTGTATGCCCCGAGCCGAAAGAAAATCAAGAATAGGCGTCGCCAGCATCTGATGTTCCTTAGACACGGAGAGAACTAGCGCGGAGCCGGAGGAGACCTTCATTACGATTTCTACGCCCTCGGCCACCGCTTCCGCCCGTTCTGCGAGCACAGCGCGTTCAGCCGCCAGCCACTCGTCGTCAAACACGGCGTTGACTACGATAAGGGTTTTAACATTCGAATTTCGTGCTTTTGATAGAAGATCAGCAACCGAACGGCCGCGATTTTCCATCTCCACAACTCCTTTTTCGGTAATCGTTCGCTGTAAATCAGCAGAAGACATGCCGTTCCATGAGAACAACTCACGTCGTTTACCTAATTTTTCGAATGATCCTTCCAGTTTCACTACCAAAGCGCTTGAATCTTTGCCGTCGGGCATACGCCACACAACATTCTTAACTACTTTACCTGGTATGGAAGCGTGGATAACGGCGGACTCCTTCCCTTCAGAACGACCAACCACCATGCCTTCTTTGATCGTATCCCCGCAAAAGACGACAGGAGAGGCAGGAGTGCCCGAATGCTGAAGCATAGGAAGCACCGCGATTGTCGGGAGAAAGGCTATTCTACTGGACGCCCCCTGTGGAGCGGTATCGTCCCGGTACATCAGGCCGCCGCGCGTGAAGGTATGTATTTTCATGCCGCAATCCGTTTATCCGCTACCGCCGAAGCAGCCTTCAACTGCCGCCGTTTCGAGCTGAAAGCCCGTAAGGCCGGCAAGGAAAGAGCAAAAGCGATAGCCAATTCCGCAAGAATTTTCATATAATTTAATGCAGATTTTCCCAAGACGGCCGACCGCCCCGAAGAAGCATTCCAAACTCCGGTCTTAGCCAAAAAACTTTCCGCCGGGGGCAACTCCGCGCCCGGAAGCGGCATATTTTTAACCGATTGGTCGGAAACGAACGTAAATCCATCCGAACCAACAGAGAATAAGGTATATCCCTTTTTAGCGTTGGCGTCCATGACGCGGGTCGTTAAAAATGATCGTTGTTTTTCCTGATGAACAGAATATTCATCGAGATTGAAAGCCATCTTTGCCGCTAAAGATGAAATTTCAATGTCGGCAATCGGCGAACGGAAAATATAAAGGTCGCCGATTAAAAAAAAGCTCGCGGCTATGGCGAAGGGAAGAATGATTGTAGAAAGACGCACAACGACATTTTGGGTATGGGCGCGTAAACCGACTGGAAAGAATCTGGCGTGCGCGCGTCGTTGATCCCAAATATGCGATATTACGACGGTAAAGAATGCGATCGAGGCCGAAGAAAGAATTGCGAAAAATATGACGATCAGAGGTAAAGAGCCCAGCAGAGAGACAACCAGAGCGAGACCGAAAAACAGGGCCCCCGGTAATAATGAATCAAAAACCCAAGGAGCTTTTTTTTTCTTAAGCAACCCGTTCATCTGTGATCGCGCGAATTCTGCGAACGAACGGAATAACATCATAAAACAGACACATAGAAGGCCGGCAACGATAATGCCACCCGAACCAAAACCGGCAACGGCGAACATAGCGGGCAATGAAGCGAGAGGAATAACGGATTTCAACAAAAAAGCAACCGCAGAGACGGATAGCAAAGTTAACAGAAAGGGAAACATCGAACTATTTTTGGTACTGTTGTTTCTCAACGCATACGGACGATTGCCCATCGCGTGGGCTACCGAACGGGAAAAAGTGCTTTCACCGGAAAAAACAAAAAAGGAAAGCGGCAATTTCAGGTAGAGCAATCGATCCCGTTCGGTGAAGAAAATCGATCGGACCCTTTCGGCGTACCCGTCATCCCTAGGATCGAATTTTTCAATACGGTCTCTAAAGGTATCAAGAGGAACTTTTTCCCAATCTCCGAAATCGTTAATCTGAACCCATTGGGTCGATTCGGAAACGATATCACCGATACCTTCTTTCGTCAGCGCGGCAACGATATCTCGGTCAATTGTATCACGGGGCACCGATAGGACGGCATATGAAGCCGATGAGCAGACGGACAACCCATTCATGGTCGCAAAAACCCATAAAAGAGCAGTGAGCGCTACGGCCACGATGCCGGCCGAAAGAAGAACGCGCCCGGTACGGGTCATCGTACGCCTAGAGGAGAGCGATCGCGGCAGCTATGAAGACGCCCATGAGGGCTCCGACGAGCACCTCCAGCGGAGCATGGCCTTGGATTTCCTTTACCGGGTGGTAAGTTATCCCGAAGCGCTCCGAGGCTTCCTTCCCAAGTTGATTCAATGAGCGGGCCTGTAATCCTGAAGACCGCCTGACACCCAAGGAATCGCGTATGACGATGAGGGCGAGAGCCAAGGTAACAATAAAAATACTTGAACCGAGCCCCTCGCTGAATCCAACCGATGTGGCCAAAGCCGCGACGAGCGATGAATGACTGGACGGCATGCCGCCGGTGCGCCACAAGAGCGTTGCGAGAACCTCCCGCGGAGAACGGCGACGAGATTTTAAAATAACGAGTAACGCTTTCATAAACTGCGCGAGGAACCAACTCGTT
>JBAYHM010000165.1:0-10049 GCA_041666155.1 Treponemataceae bacterium | reverse complement strand
GCCCAGCTTGTAGGCGATGGGCCGTTCCTTGACGCCGCCGATGAATACGTTCGCGCCCTTGAGCTGCAGGAAGCGCGAAAGTTCGGCGGGATTCGAATCGTCCACTATGATCGTGCCCGGATCGCACAGGGCGCTCAGGTCCTTGTAATCATCCTTATTGCCCGTCTGCGAACCGACGAGCACCGTGCTCACACCGATGAGCCGCAGCGCCTTCACGAGCGAGCGGGCTTTGAATGCGCCGCCCACGTAGACCGCCGCGCGCATACCTTCCAGGTCCGTGCGGAAGGCCTTGAGCGCGGGCAGCGTTTTTGCGATTTCCTCGGACACGAGTTCCGCCGCGCGCTTGGCGAGAAGCGGCTCTTCGGGAAACGCCGCCGCGACCGAATACAGCGCTTCGGCCATGTCGTCGATACCGAAGTAGGAAACCTGGACGAAGGGTATACCCCACTTTTCCTTCATTTCTTTGGCTAGATAAGTCATGGATCCGGAACACTGAACGACGTTGAGTTTGGCTCGATGCGCTCCGCGAATTTCGTCAACGCGCCCGTCACCCGTCATGATCGACAGGACCCGGATGCCCATGCGTTCGTAATATCGCCGGATGATCCAGGCTTCCCCGGCCAGGTTGAATTCACCCAGGATATTTATGGCAAAGGGACTTTCCGAGATGGCCGGATCACCTCGATACGCAGCGGGGTCGGGTTCTGCCGTACCGATGAGGGAAGCGAGAGCGTCGCAGGCGGCGCGGTAGCCGTCCTTCTTGGTGCCCTTGAATCCCTCGGACTGCACGGGAATCGCCGGAATGCCGCGCTCGGCACTCACCTTTCGGCAGACCGCCGCCACGTCATCGCCGATAAGGCCGACGATGCATGTAGAGTATACGAAGGCCGCGCGCGGCTTATGTTCCTCAATGAGGGCGGAAAGGGCGGCGTAAAGCTTCTTCTCCCCGCCGAAAACCACGTCGGTTTCCCGCAGGTCCGTAGTGAAGGAAAGGCGATGAAGCTGCGGTCCTGAGGATACCGCGCCCCGGATGTCCCAGGTGTATGCCGCGCAGCCCACCGGGCCGTGTACCAGATGCACCGCGTCCGCTATCGGATAGAGCACCACCCGGGACCCGCAAAACACGCAAGCCCTCTGGCTCACGCTCCCCGCCAAGCTCGGCTTCCCACACGTGAGTTCAGGCGCCCCCTCCCCCGCCGCCGCCACCTGCCCACGCCGTCCCTCGAGAACCGCTAAGTTGTTATCCACACTTGAACCGCTCATCGCAATGATCCTCCGGCCTTAGGGATACCCTTGTCACTCGCTTCTGCGAGTGAAGCTTGTTTTGTTGAACGCGAGGGGTGGCCGGGAAAAAGCCGGGCTGAGCGAATCCGCAGGACCTACTGGTCCGAGGACTAGCGAGGCTCGGTTTTTTCCCGGCCAGGCCCCCGATTCACATAACCAACTCAAAGCTCTCATTCGGCGAATCTCTGTCCTGGCGGTCCATAAGTACGTTCAGGATCTTCTCCATGAGCCGTAGCGCCCCGCGGTAGCCCACGTAGGGGAAGTCGCTGTGGCCGATGCGGTCAAGGATGGGAAAACCGAAGCGCACGAAGGGAACGTCCTCGTCGCGGGCGATAAACTTCCCGTAGGTGTTCGCGATCAACAAATCGACCGGGTCCTGCTTCATCTTCTGATGAAGCGAGAAGAGGTCTCCGGGAGCGCCGCGCCAGTCACCTTCTCCGGCGGGGCCGAGCAGCTCGGTGAGCCGCGCTTCAAAAGCCTTGCCCGGGGTACCGGTGACGACGTACTTCACCTTCATGTCCAAGTCCTTGAGGAACTCGGACAGAGCGCATAGCTGGTCGGGGTCTCCGGCGATCGCCACAGACTTGCCGTAGGTGTACTGGTGCATGTCCGCCATCATGTCCAAAAGGCGTCCGCGTTCCTTGATGATCTGTTCGCTCACCGCCACTCCCGCGACGCGGCGCAGGGCGTCGATGAAGCGGTCGGTCGCCGCGAGCCCGATCGGCAGATCGAGAATCTCGCAGGGGACCTTGCACTTGGTGTCCAGAAGCTTGGCCGCCGGTCCCGAGCAGAAGGCGCCCAGGCCGATGGCGGCTTTCGCGTCGCCCATTCGCCTGATATCTTCCAGCTTGGTGCCGCCTTCCGGGTACATCTCGAAATGCCCGGTCATCGGCGTATCCAGGACGCCCGAAGTGTCCGGCAGGAGCGTGTACGGCACGTCCATCGTCTCAAGCATCCGCTTGATCTCGGCCATGTCCGATGGTTCGACCCAGCCGGGGAACACCGCGAGTTTGTCGGTTTTCTTCCCGGTCTTCTCCGCGAAGTAGTCGATAAAAGCTCGCGTCATTGAACCGAAGCCGGTGACGTGGCTGCCGATATAGCTTGGCGTGGAAGCGTGCAGCACGACGCGGCCGGCGGGTATTTTTCCCTCAGCGGTCGCCTTCCCGATAATCTGCGGCAGGTCGTCGCCTATCGTCTCGGACAGACAGGTCGTATGGACCGCGATGATCTGCGGATCGTACAGTGAGAAAATCGTGTTGAAGGCTTGCAGGAGGTTTGCCTGCCCACCGAAGACCGACGCGCCTTCGGTGAAGGACGAGGTCGCCGCCATGACCGGTTCCTTGTAGTGCCGGGTCAGCGCGCTCCGATGGTAGGAGCAGCAACCCTGCGACCCATGGCTGTGCGGCAGGCACCTGTGAACGCCGAGCGCCGCGTACATCGCCCCGATCGGCTGGCAAGTCTTTGCCGGATTGACCGTCAATGCCGTCCGCGGCACCGACTCCGCCTCCGTATGTTTCAGATATAATTCAGTAGCCATAATTATTCCTTCCACGCATATGAGCCGGAAAGCTGCGGAGCCTTGTCCCAGGGAGCCTTGAGCTTGCCCCAGACAGAACCGTTCACCAGTCGATCGATTTCCCGATAGAAATTGACCGCGCCCCGGAAGCCCGCGTAGGGTCCGCCGGAGTCGTAGCTGTGCAGCTGCTTGAGCGGGATGCCGTGCTTCTGCACCACATACTTTTCCTTGATTCCCGCGCACAGAAGATCCGGCTTCACCAGTTCGATGAGCTTTTCAGTCTCGTAGTGGCTGACGTCGTCGATGACCAGGCTTCCCTCGGCCATTTCCGCCATCATGCCTTCGTATTCGTTCATCTGAAGGCCCTTGGCCTTGAGTTCAGCCATCTCCGCGTCGCTCTTGCGCGGAGAATACCGGTTCGGGTCCTTCTCGATATGGAGTTCTTCGATATTGCGGCTGTCGGCGTCCACCTTGATGGTCGGGAGCACCTTGCGGCCTTCGTAGTCATCCCGGTGGGCGAACTCGTAGCCGGCGGAGATCACCTTCATGCCCAGTTCCTTGAACAGGTCCTGGTAGTGGTGGGCTCTGCTGCCGCCGACGTACATGAGCACGCTCTTGCCTTCCAACCGCGGCCGGACCAGGGCCAGCTCCTTCTTGACCGCGGCCATTTCCGCTTCGATCAAAGCTTCCGTCGTGGCCGTCAGCTCCGCGTCGCCGAAGTACTCGGCCAAGTGGCGCAGGGACTTCGCCGTCGGACCGGCGCCGATGAAGTTGACCTTGAACCAGGGAACGCCATACTTGGTCTCCATCATCTCGGCCATATAATTGATGGACCGATGGCACATCACCAGGTTCACGTCCGCGAAGGGCGCCTGCCCCATGGACACGAAGGTCGAGTTTCCGGAGAAGGTCGTCACCAAGGTGACACCCAGGTTCCCCAGGATGCGTTCCAATTCAAAGGAATCGCCGCCGATGTTGTATTCGCCGAGCATGTTGATCTTGAATTTACCTTCCGGTTCCACAGGGTTCTTGCCGACGACGTGCGTGAACACCGCGTTGTTGGCGATATGGTGGCCCGCCGATTGGGAAACGCCCTTGTAGCCTTCGCAGCTCATGCCGAACACGGTGATGCCGAGCTCCGCGCTCATATCGCGCGCCACCGCGTGGACGTCGTCGCCGATCAGACCGACCGGACAGGTGGAGAAGATGGCGATGGCCTTCGGATGAAAGGTCTCGAACGCTTCTTTCACCGCGACCCGCAGCTTCTTCTCGCCGCCGAACACGATGTCGTTGTCCTGCAGGTCAGTGGACAGACTGTACGGCATGAAGTTGTCGTCGGCGGGACTCTCCGTCCGCGTCTGGTTGCGCCGCGTCAGCCAGCTGTAGAAGCCGCAGCCGATCGGGCCGTGGGTAATCTGCAGGATGTCCCGGGTCGGACCGACGACGACGCCCTTGCAGCCGGCGTAGGTGCAGCCGCGCTGAGTGATCACGCCGGGCAGCGTCCGGGTGTTCGCCGCGATCTCCGGATATTCTCCATCCGCGCCTTTCTTGTTGATGACTATCTGCTTTTCGCGCTTCCGCGCTATCTTGGCCGGGTAAGCGGCAAGAAGCTCTTTCTTGATACCCGCCGCCTCCACCTCGCTCATAACCGGTTCGCCGACCATCCCCACCTGGGATAAATCAAGCGTCGCCGTTGTGGGTTCACTCATGATATTCTCCTACAATTCGTCCAAAACGCGATCACCGGATTCGCCGGTCCTGACTCGGTACGCCTCGGAAATGGGAAGTACGAAAATCTTCCCGTCGCCTGCCTTGCCCGTCTTGTTGACCGCGATGATCGTATCGACCGTCTTCCTCACCAATTTGTCCGGCACCACGATCGTCAACCAACGCTTGGGGATAAGGCGTTGCGATTGTCCCAATTGGGCGATCGCCTCCTCATAGCCCTTCTCGGCACCTTTGAGCACGGTGAAATCGACCATGCCCTTTCCCCTGCCCAAGCATTCCCTAGCCATGAAGCTCGGGATATTCGCGTCGCTGAGCGCCTGCTTGGTCTTGTTGATCATGTTCATCCGAACGATCGCCATGACCTCTTTCATGCCTAGGCCTCCACCGGAACGGCGGCTAAGATTTCGTCCGCTTCTTCCTTGATCCCGCTGGACACGGTGTACACTTCCTCAACCGGGCTCACGAAGATCTTTCCGTCGCCGTAGCTGCCCTTGTCTCCCGTGCGCGCCGCGGCCATGATCGTCTTGACGACGTAATCCTTGTCTTTGGATTTGACCACCGTGATCAGGAGCTCTTTCGGGAGCTCGTCGTAGGTGATCTCGCCTATCTTGATGCCGCGCTGCTTGCCGCGGCCCACCACGTTCACTTTCGTCACCGCAGGGAAGCCCGCTTCCATCAGCGCTTCCATCACCGCGTCCACCTTCTCCGGCCTCACGATCGCCCTAACCATTACCATCTAAACACCTCCGCTTGCAGTCTCTCCCCGACCAAGGCCCGTTATCCCCGCCGGGGCGGAACAAAAAACTTCAGTTTTTTGTTCCCTGTAAATGCCGTGCAGTTTCCTTCGGAAACTGCGAGAATTAATTGTTCGCCTAACCGAGGCGAACAATTAATTCGCAATGCCGTATTCCATGAGCAGGCTTTCCAGCTCATCGCCGGTCAGCGGCTTGGGAATGACGAGCATCTTGTTCTCGTTGATCTTTTTCGCCAGCGTCCGGTATTCATCCGCTTGGACATGGGCCGGTTCGTATTCGATCACCGTCTTCCGGTTGATCTCGGCTCGCTGGACCACGTTTTCCCGCGGGACGAAATGGATCATCTGCGTCCCCAGCTTCGCCGCGAGCGCCTCGATCATCTCCAGCTCGTTGTCGACCTTACGAGAATTGCAGATCAGTCCGCCCAATCGAACCGCGCCCGCTTCCGCAAACTTCACGATGCCCTTGCAGATATTGTTCGCCGCGTACATCGCCATCATTTCGCCGGAGACGACGATGTAGATTTCCTCGGCCTTTCCTTCGCGGATCGGCATCGCGAAACCGCCGCAGACGACGTCGCCCAATACATCGTAGAAGACGTAGTCGAGCATCTGCGAGTCGGAGTACGCGCCCAACTGTTCCAGCATATTGATGGAAGTGATGATGCCGCGCCCCGCGCAGCCGACTCCCGGCTCCGGTCCGCCGGATTCCACGCAGGTCGTGTTGCCGTACCCCAGCTTGGCGATATCCTCAAGCTCCAAGTCCTCGCCTTCCAGCCGGAGCGTATCCAGCACTGTATTCTGCGAGAGCCCGCCCAAAAGCAGGCGCGTGGAATCCGCTTTCGGGTCGCAGCCCACGACCATAACCTTCATGCCCATTTCGGCCAAACCAGCTACCGTATTCTGCGTTGTCGTCGACTTGCCGATTCCGCCCTTACCGTAAATTGCTACCTTCCGCATCTGTTCGCTCCTCAGGAGGATGTTGATGGTCGTAATGCTAGGAGCGTGCCAAAAAAAATAGAAATGAAAATATAAATCACTTAATCGATATAATTGTTTATAGTGTAAATATTTAAAATTATTTTCCTTTCAGTGACCCTGCGCCGACCGGTGCGCAAAGAGCGAAAGCTCCAAATAGCGGAACCTTCCAAACGGTGGGATCAGGGTTAGTCCCACCGTTTGGTGGGAAGTTTTGGGTAGTATCAAAAAAACAGGCCTCAATCGACTTTTGAATAAAGACGCCGGAAATATATGTTTTTTGCTTGTGCGCTTGAATCGGCCCTGTTATTCTTCTCTGTGGCGCTTGTTTAGCGATACGGCTAGAGGGGAATTCATGCGAAAAATCACGCTCGCCTCGGGCAAGAAATGAAAGCGACCGTATGAAACTGTTTATTTTCGACATGGGCGGTGTCGTTACCGGGAACGTCTTCTGCGTCCCTGAGATGGCTTCCCATTTGGGCATCGACGTTACCGCCTTCTTCCGAGGTGCCGGTTCCGATCCGGACGTCTCCCATACCTCACCGTACAACCTTGGGGACTTGGCCGAGATCATGAAGGGAACGATTACACCGGCGACCTTCTGGCTTCGTTTCAACGAACGTACGGGACTTACCGTGACTGAAGACCTGTGGGGTACCTTTTTTCAGCCTGTGCGGGACGAGGGGACCTACGCGCTTATCGCGGCGCTCAGGAAGCGAGGTTACCGGGTGGTGTGCGGAACCAACAGTCTTCACGCTCATTACGAAATCCACCGCAAGCGAAGTGAGTACTCCTGTTTTGACGCGATCTACGCGTCGCACAGGATGGGTGTGATCAAACCGGACCCCGCCTTTTGGCGCCTCATTCTCCGCACCGAGTCCTGTGCTCCTCAGGACGCTTTTTTCGTGGACGATCATGAGGAAAATGTGCTCGCGGCGGAGGCGCTGGGGCTGCGCGTCCACCGCTTCGTTGATTCGGCTTTGCTTGCTGAATCGCTGCATGAATGGACCGGCGTCCCTGAGGCGCGCCTATGAGCGGACCTACGCTGGTAGTCCTTGCCGCGGGGATGGGAAGCCGGTACGGAGGCGTGAAGCAACTGGAAGGCTTCGGTTCCAGCGGCGAAACGCTCCTGGACTACGCGGTCTACGATGCGCTCCGCGCCGGTTTTTCAGATGTCGTATTTATTATCAGATCGGCCATCGAAGCCGATTTTCGATCTTCCGTTTTGGCTCGTATGGGGCGGAAGGTCCCGTACCGCCTCGCCTTTCAAGAGCGGGACAAGCTGATTCCTCAGGCGGCCAAGGAAGCGGCCCTCGCGGCAAACAGGTCAAAACCATGGGGGACCGCGCACGCTCTCCTGTGCGCGCGCGACATGATCGGCAAACCCTTCGCGGTGATCAACGCCGATGATTTTTATGGTCTTGAAGCCTACCAAGCGATGGCCCCCTTCCTAAAATCCGCGGACGCCGAGGCCTCCTGGGGCGCTCTTGTTCCCTATCGGGTGGACCGGACGCTCAGCCCCTCGGGCACTGTTGGACGCGGCGTCTGTCTGGTGGAAAACGGGGAACTCCGCGGTGTTGTGGAACGTACGGCCATCGAGCGCAAGGGTACGGTCATTTCCGCTTCGCTACCAGAAGGCGGATTCGTTGAGCTTGCTCCCGATACGCTGGTCTCAATGAATATTTGGGGCTTCCCCTTGTCTGCCATGGACGGGATAGCCCGTTATTTTTCGCGCTTTCTGGAAACATCGGCCGCATTGCCTAAAGCGGAGGCGTACCTCCCCAGCGCTGTGGATGAGTTAATTAAAGAAGGAAGTCTTCGTGTGCGTGCGCTGGAAGCCGATTCCGAATGGTTCGGAATAACCTACAGTGAGGACCGCGACGCGGCAGTCCGCCGAATACGGGCGCTGGTCGCCGAAGGTCGCTATCCGGCGCCGCTTTGGACATAGGAGCGACTATGGGTTCATTTTGTTTCCATAACGGTACGGTTCTCAGCGGCTTCGCCGCGATGGAACGGTGCGCGGTTCTCGTGGAAGACGGCTTGGTCGCGGACGTCTTTTCCGAAAAACGTTTTGAGCAAAAACGCTTCGGCGCCGACGTGCGCCTGTTCGACGTGGACGGGGCCTTCATCGCCCCCGGTTTTATCGATACGCACATCCACGGTTTCGGCGGCTTCGGTACCGACGACGTTTCCGTCGATTCGGTCGTGGAAATGTCGCGCCTCCTTGCTCATTACGGCGTCACCGCGTTCAATCCGACGCTTTACCCGTCGGAACCGAAACAGATGCTGGAAGCAGTCCGAACCGTCGCGTCGGCTTGCGGCCGGGAAAATGGGGCCAAGGCGATGGGCCTCCACCTGGAGGGCCCTTTTCTGTCTCCGGATCGTCTGGGCGTCCAGCGGCCGGAAACCCTCAGTTCGGTAGACCTCGACTTTATGGATGAACTCTGGAAGGCCGCGGAAGGTCGCATCGTCAACATGACCGTGGCGCCCGAACTCAAGGGTATGCGTGAACTAGCCCTCTACTGCATAAAAAAGGGGATTGTGCTGCAGGCGGGGCACACGAACGCCGCCTACGAGAACATGGTGGAAGGCATGCAGGCGGGAATTTTGCACGCGACTCACCTGTTCAACTCGATGAGCAAGCTGGACCACCGCAACCCGAACGCGGTCGGCGCGGTCCTGATCCACCCGGAAATGTCCTGCGAGATCATCGCCGATGGGTTCCACGTGCATCCGGATCTGCTGCGCCTCCTAAAGCGGGACAAACCGCTGGACAAAATCGTCCTAGTGACCGATTCCCTCAAGCCGACCGAACAGACGGAAGGTCCCTTCTTTGCCAATGGAGAGGAAGTGGTGTTCCGGGACGGCGTCTTTCATCGAAAAATAGACGATGTGATTGCCGGTTCCAGCCTCACGATGATCCGAGGCGTGAAAAACCTGGTCGACTGCGGGTTCTCGGTGGAAGAAGCCGTGAAGCTTGCGACTTCCAACCCCGCGCAGGTGATGCGCTTCTCGCGCAAGGGCACCGTCATCCCCGGCAATGACGCGGACCTGGTCGTTTTTGACCGCTATTTCAACGTACTCTCCACGATGGTCGGCGGGTCACTGAAGAAAAACATCCTGTAGGAGGCGTTCGATGCGACTCGTTATTTGTCCCGATTATTACGCGGTGTGCCGTTGGGCGGCAGCTCACATCGTTTCCCGTATCAGCGCGTTCGCTCCCAGCGCCGCTAAGCCCTTTGTCCTTGGACTTCCCACCGGCTCCACGCCGCTGGGCGTGTACCGCGAACTGATCGCTCACCACAAAGCCGGTCGTCTCTCTTTCGCGAACGTGGTCACCTTCAACATGGACGAATACGTCGGGCTCGGCGCCGATCATCCGCGGAGCTATCATCGCTTTATGTGGGACAATTTCTTTTCTCAGATCGATGTGAAAAAAGAGAACGTGCATATTCCGGACGGTATGGCGAAGGATCTGGACGCTGAATGCGCCGCGTACGAAGAGGCCATTTTGAAAGTCGGCGGTATCGACCTTTTTCTCGGCGGAGTTGGGGCCGACGGACACATCGCCTTCAACGAGCCCGGCTCGTCGCTTTCAAGCCGTACGCGGGACAAGGAACTTATGACGGAAACGCGTCGCGCCAACGCGCGCTTTTTCGGCGACGACATAAACGCCGTTCCGGTACTGGCCCTTACAGTCGGCGTGGGCACGATCATGGACGCCCGCGAGGTGATCATCGTCGTGAGCGGCTACGAAAAGGCCCGCGCGCTCCAAACCGCGGTTGAAGG
>JBAYHM010000164.1:0-10080 GCA_041666155.1 Treponemataceae bacterium | reverse complement strand
CTGCAACCCAAGCGGGTGCTCGACGCCGCTTCAGCTACATTTGGTTCGTTCTCCGCGCCCGCGCGCGGCGTCTCAAGCGACTACTACGACGTTATTCCCGTGCGCCGGGACCGCATTTATCTGGTGATGGGCGACGTGGCGGGAAAAGGCGTACCGGCGAGCCTCATCATGGTCATGATCCGCGCGATCCTGCACCTGTTGGTCGGCGCGGCCAAGGATACCGCAACCATCCTCAACTGGATCAACCGCGGCATAACCGGCAAGATAGAGTTGGACCATTTTGCCACGCTGCAGATCCTCGTGCTCGATCCGACGACGGGAAAATGCGAGTATGCCAACGCGGGCCATCGTCCGCCGATCATCTGGAGGAAATCGACCGGGATCGTACAGCACATAGACACGAAAAGCGTCCCGATCGGCGTAGAAAAGTCAAACGAATACACGGCATCGACCCTTACTCTTGAAGACGGTGATATACTGCTGATGTACACCGATGGAGTCGTGGAAGCCGTGGATCCCGCGGGTCGTCAGTACGGAATGACCGGACTGAACGCGATCCTGGAAAAACACAACGACCTGTCATCGAAGGAAATTGCGAACATGGTGCGCGAAGACGTTCACACGTTCATCGGAAACGCCCGACAACACGACGATCAGACTCTTTTAACCGTTAAAGTCAAACTGTAAAACTTAGGAGCGTAACGATCTATGGAACTGAAAATCCGTAAAAACGGAGAAACGTACATCATCGACGTCACCGGCGAGATGGATCTATATAACTCCTACAAACTGAAAGAATTGGTCATGAAGATGCTGGAGAAAAAGGTCGAACGTTTCATCGTCAACCTCCAGGGAGTCGATTACATCGATTCAAGCGGTATCGGCGCGCTGATTTACATCTGTTCGACGATAAAGAAGATGAACCTGAAGCTCAGCATTTCCAACATTCACGGATCGGTAAAGAAAGTAATTGAATTAACCAAACTGATGGGATACTTCCCGATCAGCGCGACCATTGAGGAAGCGCTGAAGAAAATGGGCGCCTGACGAAACCGTAGGGAGAATACGATGGACACGATCAAAGAAATTAAGGCGAACGGATTTTCTCCGCTTTTTGATAAAACGAACATGCTTTATAAGGAATTCCCCTCGGATTTTCGGCAAATCCGCTATTTTACGCTCTTGATCGTTCAATCAGCACCCCCGGAAATCAAAGAGCTCAACCTCCTGGAACAGCAGATCAGCGAGATAATCAAAAACGCGGTCAAGCATGGCAACAGGAGCGATCAAACAAAAAAAGTACACGTTTGGTACCACTTTTCTCCAAATGAAGCGCGACTCATCGTCGAGGACGAAGGCGATGGTTTCAAAGACCTGGAAAAGTGGAACGAATTCAACCGAAAACGCTTGGACTGCCTGCGCGACCAGAATTTTGAGCAGCTGGGGGACTACGTATCCTTCCGGACTGACCGGAGCGACGACTACGACGGCGGCAACGCGCTGTTCGCGGCCTTGGAATATTGGAACGAGGGCTTCATCTACAACGACGCGCGTAACGGAGTGGCGATGAAAAAAACGTTCCCGCGCCGTCGGCACGGGATTGTCATAGAGGAAGCGGGGGAATAAGCGCTAGGCTTTGCCTTCGGGTGCGAACGCCGTGTCGGTATCGGTATAGGGTTTCCCGTACAGATATTCGAACATGAAACGCAAATCCTCAGGCGCGATGTCCGTGTAGCGGCAGCCGAAATAGAAAAGACTCGCATCCTTATACCGGCGCACGATACGGGCGCCGGTTTTTACCGTCCGCTTGACCGTACTGAGCTGCAGGTCGATCTCCGAGTCAAGCAACAAAGAGGAAGAAAGCGAAGCCGAAGGGTTTGCGAACAAGAGGCCGGAAGCGCTGACATCGATGACTTTTCCCGGAAACGGATCTTTTTTGACCTTTGCAGTCTTGAAATACCCGTTCATCTTGAGCGAATACGCCAATACTTTCGCGAACTGGTACACGGTATCGAGCATTGACGGATCGAACGGAGGCTTTCCGACCGCATCAATCCACATATGAATGTACCCGATCACGTATTCCTGGAACAAAATAGGCGCCCAGAGATCGGAATAGAGGCCGGCATCCCGCTTTGTTTTCAGGAATCTTGCGGCGGCTTCGTCAACGTATATTTTATCGGTTCCCGCGCTCTCCAAAAAACGCTTGAACGTATCATCGGTAATAATCCGCTTTTTGGGGTGGGGATCAATTGAAGGAATATCGCTCTGGGTCGAGGGAATAAAAAGCGCCTTTCCGGTTTCGGCGACGATTCGCTCCTCAATGGAAGTAGGCTTTACATCGCGGAACATGACCAGTTTATAGCCGGTAGCCGCGTCGTGTGCCCACGTTGAAAGCTGATTGATGAGTTCCCGGATATCGGCGGGGTTGAACAGCTCCGAGTATTCGGGCATTTCCGCGGGCTCGAACTCGAGTGTCTTCGGGAAAGCAAGGTCATATCGATCGCCACGGAAAGTGAACACAACCTTCAGATCCATCGGCGTCGAAATGCGGGAAAACGCGCGGCTGAGATTCTTGTACAGGAACTCAGGAGCTTCCGCGGAGATATGAACGTCCTTCAAGTCCTCAACCACGGCGGTAAAACTTATCGCCTGCCCGCGATAATCGAACATCAATTCAAATTTCGAACCCTTGCGAGCACCTTCTACCGGGCGATTCGATTTCATATTGATATCGCCCTTTGGGGCTTGTTCAATGGTGACTATATATTCGGATCTGCCGAATTTGAGCATCAACGGAAGTTTTTCATCGAAAAGAACTTTCAGCATGAAATCTTTTTCAATTCGTTTGATTGGCGTGGCCATTTTGGGCGCTCCTAGAGAAAACGTTTGTATAATAGAGGATCAAAATCCGAAGAATCGCCTTCTTTACCGGAACCGACAATATCGGCGTCCAGCATCAGAGAATCCACCAGCCATGAACCCTCCTTGCCGGGGATTAGGTGTATTTCACCACTGAAGGAAGCGTCCTGGCCCAGCAGCCGGACGAGGTAGGAGACACCGCCTTCACTTTCATCCGCTGGACTACCGACGCGTATTGAGGGCGAGGAGCCTAAGAGCGCGACTTTTGCCGACAGGGCGGCGGATTCGCGTTCGCCTCGGCGCGCGAACCGATCGGCTACGGATTTACCGGACGCGACCAAGGAAAGCGTTTCGGTCGCCAAACGGTACGGCGCGACGCGGCCATTTCCGGCTCCCAAAGCGCCGATAGCGTAATCACGCGGCAAGCGAGAAGTTTCTCCACCGCTGGGGATCGACAGATCTGGACGCTCCGGGCCGGAGCGCGGAACCACTTCATTCTTTTCAAGGGAACGCATAATCGTCCGCGGCGTTTCTATCGGAGCGGCTCTTGAGGGGGACTGAAAGGCCGGAGAATCGGAAGCGGTCGGCGGATTAGCTTTCTCCGGAGACGGCGCTACACGGGAACAGGAAGCCGCGGCAAAGAAAACGAAAAGAAGAGCAAGAAAACTTGCTTGAAGCGAGAAAGGTAGCGGCTTCCGGAGAAAGGAGGCTTGCCTCATCTTCGGATTGTATCGCGAGCAACGGAGAACGTCAAACGGCGGCTTCCATGCCGCCGCAGAACGCGGAGTGTTCTGCGCATTAGACTGCGCGCCCATCCATGGGCGCGTGGCTGCGACGGTGTGGCTGCGACGATGCGACGATGCGGGGGTAAGGGACGCTGGACAGATGGGGGCGGTGCAGGTACTATTCGGGGAGAGTTATAAGGGGGTTCACGTGGGTCGGAACGTAACCGAGAAGATCATTGGGGCGCACTTAGTCGCCGGGAAAATGGAAGCCGGATCGGAAATCGCGATCCGCATCGACCAGACGCTGACGCAGGATGCGACCGGAACCATGGCATATCTCCAGTTCGAATCGATGGGGATTGACCGTGTGCGTACCGAACTATCCGTATCCTACGTGGATCATAACACCTTGCAGGAAGACTGGAAAAATATGGACGATCACCGCTACCTCCAAAGCGTCGCGGCGCGGTACGGTCTGTATTTCTCCCGGGCGGGTAACGGGATCTGCCACCAGGCTCATCTGGAACGATTCGGACTGCCCGGCAAAACACTCCTCGGCTCGGATTCGCATACACCCACCGGCGGCGGCATCGGGATGCTCGCGATCGGCGCCGGGGGCCTCGATGTCGCGGTGGCCATGGGCGGCGGAGCCTTCAACATGGTCATGCCCCAGGTTATCGGCGTAAAGCTCACCGGAACCTTGCGCGGAGCCTCGTCCGCAAAAGACGTCATACTTGAAATCCTTCGCCGAGAGACGGTCAAGGGTGGTGTCGGCAAAGTCTACGAATACTTCGGTGACGGCGTAGCGACCCTCACGGTCGCGCAGCGGTCGACGATTACCAACATGGGCGCCGAACTCGGCGCCACTTGCTCGGTATTTCCCTCCGATCAACGTACCCGGGATTTCCTTGCCGACCGCGGTAGGGCCGAAGGCTGGACGGCAATCGCGCCGGACCCGGACGCAAAGTACAACCGCGTCATTGAGATCGATCTTTCCACTTTGACGCCGATGGCCGCAAAACCCCACGCGCCGGACAACGTCTCCCCAGTCTCGGAAATCGCCGGCCTTCCGGTGGACCAGGTGGTCATCGGTTCCTGTACGAACTCGTCACTGGACGATTTAGCGGCTGTGGCCGAAATCGTGCGGGGCAAAACGGTGCACCCGCGCGTTTCAGCGGGCATCGCGCCGGGAAGCCGGGCGACGCTACTTGCGGCCGAAAAAGCCGGCATACTCGGAGAGCTCATCCGAGCGGGCTTCCGTATTCTTGAAAGCGCTTGTGGTCCATGCATCGGTATGGGCTTTGCCCCGAAATCAGGCGGCGTCAGCCTGCGGACATTCAATCGAAACTTCCAGGGCCGTTCAGGTACGGCCGACGCTAACGTATACCTGGTATCACCGGAGACGGCGGCCGCCGCGGCGATCGCCGGTAAAATCATCGACCCGAACGAGTATCCGTTCAAGAGACCCGACTTCCGTCAAATATCGATTGAGGCGACCAAGCTTGCCGGGGACGACATGATTATCGCGCCCATCCCCCTCGCCCAGGCGCTGAAAGTGGAGATAGAACGCGGTCCGAACATCAAGCCCTGCCCCGCGCCCTCCCCGATCGCCGACCGCGTCGAGCTGCCGGTGGCGCTCAAGGCAGGCGACGACGTCACCACCGACGACATTATGCCGGCCGGAGCTAAAGTGTTGCCGCTGCGCTCGAACATCCCCGAAATTTCCAAGTTCGCGTTCTCCCGTCTGGACACGGAATTCTGGAAGCGCGCCCAAGCGCTCGGTTCCAGCATCGTGGTCGGCGGACTCAACTACGGCCAGGGTTCCTCGCGCGAGCACGCGGCGATCGGACCGATGTATCTGGGCGTCAAAGCCATTCTGGTAAAATCCTTTGCGCGCATCCACAAGGCGAATCTTGTCAATTACGGCATCCTGCCGCTTGAGTTTAAAAACGCCGCCGATTATTCAACAATCGAAGCCGGTGACAAACTGGTCATGGAAAATATCCATGCCTCGCTTGAAAAGGGAGTCCCCGGTGCTGTTGAAATCGTCGTTAAGAACGCGACGAAGGGAACCACTTTCACAACTATCATCGACTTGGACGTACGTTCCCGGAAAATGCTCCGCGCCGGAGGCCAGGTTCCCTACGCCAAGGCGGGCGGAGTCTAGGAACCGGTCGTGAACACAGACGCGCTGCGGGCATTGGAAGAAGGCTATACGGAAGCGGTCCGCGATCCCCTGTGGGGCCACGTCTACCTGACGAAGGAATTCGCGGAGCTCTTGGAGAGCGCGCCGTACCAGAAACTCAGGCGAATCCAACAGCTTGGCCCGGCATCGGCCGTCTATCCCGGCGCCACGCACACGCGCGCGGCCCACTCAATCGGCGTCTACCATTTGGCGCGGCGCTTGCTGCGCGCCCTGTTGGATAAAGGCGCCGACGCTTGGACCACGGACGTCGGCGCGAAATCCTTCCTCGCGGCCGCCCTGCTTCATGACTTGGGCCATTTTCCCTTTGCGCATTCGCTCAAGGAACTGCCGCTTGAGGACCATGAGACGCTCACCGCGAAACTCATCACGGCGGAACCGCTGCGAACGCTCGTCGCGCGGTCGGGGGCCGACCCCTACCTGACCGCGGCAATCGTGGACGGCGAACTGCCGATTCACGGCGACGCGGAAGCCGTTTTTTTCCGTAAACTGCTTTCAGGAGTTCTCGATCCCGACAAACTCGATTACCTTAACCGTGACGCGCGGTATTGCGGCGTACCTTACGGCGCGCAGGATGTCGATTTTACCTTCAGTCGTTTGCACCCCCATCCTTTACGCGGCGTCGACGTGGATTCCCGCGGCATACAGAGCGTGGAAGCGATCCTCTTTGCCAAATACTTGATGTATCGTTCGGTATACTGGCACCGGATAGTACGCGTCGCGACCGCGATGGTAAAAAAGTCGGTTTCTGCCGGACTTGAAACCGGGCTCCTGGTCCCTGAAGAATTGTACGGTCTGGACGATGAAGGTCTTTTCTCACTTATGGAAGCGCGAGGAAACCGTGCTTTCGCGCCGGCGGCGGCGGCCCGCGAAGCTCGATTCTTTTCCATTGTCGCCGAATTTCCATTTGACGAGGGGAACTCCGCGCATCGCGTCTTTTCCACCCCGCAAAATCGGACCGAAGAAGAGAGGAGGCTCGCCGAGACTATTTCTTCGCAAACCGGCCTAAAAATCGATCCGCTCGACCTCATTGTTGACCTCCCCGAGCCTATTTCCTTTGAAACAGGTCTTTTTGTCGTTGATGAAGGCGTCCCTTTCGAACAAAGCTCCACGGTATTTCGCGCTCCGGTAGTCGCATCGTTCTCCCGGGCGCTAAGGATCGTCCGTATATGCGCTGCACCAGCCATCGCAAAGACTATCGACTCGTATTGCGTGTCTTATAAAAATGAATAAACTATATAGGGAGATGCCCTCGATGAACGAAGCTGAAGGAGCGAGACGTATGGAAATCCACAATGTGACGGAAGACATCGTTCTCGACGCCGTTAACGAAATTTTCGATGAAATTGAACGCGAAGGGAAGATCGATCGACCGTGTACTTGTTTCCAATGTCGTCTTGATACCGCTTGCTACGCTCTTAACCGCAGCGTACCGCGCTATGTCGTCTCAAGCCGAGGCGTCGCGCGCGCCGAAACCGATTCCATCGAAAAACAGCAAGAAGAAGCCGACGTTGTTTCCCTTATCCACGAAGGCCTGCAGAAAATAGCGAAATCCAAACGTCCGCATTTTGAACATCAGGGCAAACGAGAAGGACCGCATCTTATTGAAGGCCCCGTTTACAATTTTCCGACCTTCGTCGGACGCGTCTTCAACGGTCAGAATTTCGAACCGCTGATCGATATAGACGTGTTCCTTCTCGCTGAAGGTAGGCTAGCACCCATGTTGGACGCGAATTTCCAGAATCCCTATCGGCTTGTGTCCAATACGGCAGGCACCTTCAGTTTCTGGCCGCAGCCGGTGCGTGCCGTCTCCATCGGACTGGAACGAAAATTTGAGTTCGCGGTCGCCGCCTCCGCGCCGGGGCTGGAAGAACTCAAGCATCACTTCGAGGTAACAGTTACCAGCGAACATCAGGTTTCCACCTCTTTTTCCATGGAAAGAACGTTCAAGCTTCCCGATCTGTACTTGTTTCCGCCCGGAGGGGAAGAAGACAACTGAGCTTTTTTCAAAACATCAACTAACGCCGCCGGAAAAATCGCAATTGACCTCCGGCCCCGCTTTCGGTACACTACGGCCATTACGGGGTGTAGCCTAGGGGCTAAGGCGCCTGCTTTGGGAGCAGGAGATCGACGGTTCAAATCCGCCCACCCCGAGTCATGTCCTAGAGGACCACTAGGTGGTCGGGCGCTAAAGCGTCCGCCCACCCCGAGTCAAGTAATTGAAAGTGCTGAAGAGTGGGTGGGCGCCAGAGGCGTTCGTCCACTCTGAGCACGGCTTGCGGAATTGATGTGTGTAAATTGCGACACTAGCTCATCTGGATAGAGCAACAGCCTTCTAAGCTGTAGGTAGTGGGTTCGAGTCCCGCGTGTCGCATTTTTTCCTACTTCTTGAACTGTTCCCCCTTCCGGTGGTAACGTGTTTCCACAATGGTTAATCATGGCTTTATCCTCGGGATAGACTCCGGATCGGCTGCGGTCGCGACGGTTCTTGTCGCCCCCGATCGGTCCATAGTTGCGTCGGATTATCGTTTACACGAAGGCAAGGCTAGTCTGGCGATCGCGGAAGCGGTCGGACTGATGGAAAAAGAGGCCGGTCGGCTAGGGCAGGAAGGGTTTGTCGCGGTCGCGGCGACGGCTTCGGTTACGGCCGCTCTTCGCGCCGATTTCAGGGTTGATGCCCGGATCGCGTACGTCGAAGCTTCCCGCTTTTACATGCCAGAGGTTCGTACGCTTATTATTGTCGGCGCCGAACGCTTTACGCGGGTGGCTTTTGACGAAGACGGCAGGTATCGACGTATGCGCGGCAATTCGGCGTGCGCCGCGGGTACCGGCAGTTTCCTTGACCAGCAGGCGACGCGGCTCGGATTATCCGGCAGCGCCGAATTGGCGGAACTGGCCCTTTCAAACACCGGTTCGGCGCCGCGGATCGCGTCCCGCTGTTCGGTTTTCGCGAAAACCGACCTCATTCACGCCCAACAGGAAGGCTGGACGCTCGCGCAAATATGCGACGGCCTCTGCCGCGGCCTCGCGCGTAATATCGCCGACACCTTGTTCCCCGGAGAGCAGCCTGAAGGTCCAATACTCCTGGCGGGCGGCGTAGGACTCAACGGCGCGGTTGTCCGACACTTGTCGGAAATGGCGGGCACGTTGGTTCGCACAGATCCGCGCGGCGCCCTGTTCGGCGCTGCCGGCGCCGCCTACCGATACCTCGCATCTATTGAAAACACCGCGAACGCTGAAAATACCGTTATGCGCCGAGCCGCCGGCATCGTATCGCTTGAAGAAGGAATCCGCACGTATTCCAACGCGCCGCTCCTGGAGGCGTTGGAGGGCTACCCCGAGTTTACCTCTCTCAAGAAGTTCCTTTTCATCGCGCGCAAGGGCGGCGAACGCAATCCGGTTGAAACCGACATATACGAGGATATCGCTTCCCGAGCGGACGCGGAAAAACGCGTGCAGGTGCTGCTCGGGTTTGATATCGGATCGACGAGTACGAAAGCGGCGATCTTGACCGCCGACGGTACCAGTCTTGCCGGTTTCTACACGAGGACCGCCGGGCAACCGCTGGAAGCGGCCCAGTCGGTGCTGGAAGCGATCCAGTCGGTCGCCGCGGAAGCCGGAATCGAGTTTGACATATCGTTGTGCGCGACCACGGGCTCGGGGCGTAAGCTGGTCGGGGCGGTGCTGGGCGCCGACGCTACGGTGGATGAAATAACCGCGCACGCGCGGGCGGCTATACTGCTCGATCCGGCCATCGACACAATTATCGAAATCGGTGGCCAGGACTCAAAATTCACCTCGATCAAGGATGGAATTGTTGTCTTCAGCCAGATGAACACCGTTTGCGCGGCGGGAACCGGCAGCTTCATTGAGGAACAGGCGGCTCGTCTGGGAGTCCCGATCTTCGAATACGCCGAGCGGGCGCTTCAAGCCCGGGCGCCGTTGACCAGCGACCGCTGCACGGTGTTCATGGAAAGGGACCTCAACCACCTGCGCGCCATCGGCTATGAAACGAACGAACTGCTCGCCGCGGCTCTCTATTCGGTGTGCGACAACTATCTGACTAAAGTCGCGCGGGAAGGCGCTATCGGCGACCGGGTCGTCTTTCAGGGCGCGACGGCAAAGAACAAGGCTCTCGTCGCCGCCTTTGAGCGGAGACTAGGCAAACGCATCCTCGTTTCCCGTTTCTGCCATCTTACCGGTGCCGTGGGAGCGGCTTTGCAGGCGCGGGACGAAGGCGCCCCCCAAGGGGGGATTCCGAAAGGAAAAACAACTTTCCGCGGCTTATCT
>JBAYHM010000163.1:0-10089 GCA_041666155.1 Treponemataceae bacterium | reverse complement strand
GGACGAATCGCGACCAAACGAGCGGGCGAATCGACCATGCTGAACGCCGGAGCCCTAAACGGGGTCCTGCGCTGGAACGCGCGAATCAAAAAATCCCTGGAACGCGCGCGCGAAAGTCGGTCCGGCCTGGCGCCGCCCGAGAATTGGATAACGGAAACGGCGCATGCCCTGTACGGCGGCGAAGAAGGCTTATCGGACAGCTTTGTTTCGACGTTGTGGTGGCTGGACGAGCTCGGGCTCCTTGCCCGGGAAGGCGTCGATAAGCTGTTCAGACAGGCTTTGATCGGGGCGCGCTATGGGCTGCTCGATCAGACGACAGTCGAACCGCGTCCCGATTACTTCGCGAGCTTCTTATGGAAAAAATTAATGGGCGAAGAAGTCCTCCAACTTCCCATAACGGAAGCTCCCGATCGCAAACTGCGAGGCTATCTACATCGCGGAGCGACGAAAAAAAGAAAAGGCTTGGTCGCCAAACGGTTCACGGTACTCCTGATCAACCTGGACCGGAATTCTCCGTTATCCGTTTCCTTTACCGGCGGGGAAACGCGATGGACGGAGCGCTATCTCCTGCAAGGCGAAGGGGGCTTTCTATCAAAAAACCTCACGGTGAATGGAGTCCGCGCGTCGGACGATCTGGTTTTCGCTTGGGGGAAGAAAGCCACCCGCGAGAAGTACCGTTGCGATTCGTTCTCCCCCGCTGAGCTACCGACCGAAACGATTGAAGTACTTCCGGTATCCGCTTTGTTTCTTTCGGCCGCTATAAGCTAGCGCATTCTTTCGCTATACTGTTTTCATCAGGTCAATACACCACCACCCGGAGGCACCTATGGAAAAACACAAGCGCATCGCCCTCGTGGCGCACGACAACCGTAAAAAAGACTTAGTGGAATGGGTTGAATACAACTGGCAGACTTTGGTAAAGCACCATTTGGTCTGCACCGGAACGACTGGTCGCTTGGTAGAAGAAGCGATCATCTCCAAACGGCTTTCCGCCGGAGAACATGTCACAATAGAAAAAGCCGCGAAAGACCTGGATATCCGCAAATTGAAATCAGGCCCCCTGGGCGGCGACCAGCAGTTGGGCGCGCTTATCGCCGAAAGCCTGATCGATATCGTAGTCTTTTTTTGGGATCCGATGGCGCCGCAGCCGCACGATGTGGACGTGAAGGCGCTCCTGCGCATCGCCGCGGTCTACAACGTCACGATCGCGACGACCCGGGCGACGGCGGACTTCATCATCTCAAGCCCTCTTATGACGCAGGAGTACGAACCGCTGCTTAAGGATTATTCCGCCTATACGCAGCGCGTCCTCTGAGCCTAAAGAGCGGCAGCTAGCGCTGCGTCTTTCCCCTGAACCGATACTCCGGGTCGAGTTCCTCTTCGGAGCGGTCGGTCGCGGGAGGCGGAGAATAAGAAAGGGCGGTGACGCGCGCGTAGAGTTCCGCGCTCATCGGAAAATCCGCGGCGGGAAGAACGCCCTTCAATTGTTCGATGTTGCGCGCGCCGATCATGGGACAAGTCACCGCCGGGTTGGCTTTGACCCAGGAAACGGCGAGCACGGGCGCGCTTACCCCGAGTTCGGCGGCCAACGCCGTGAACTTTTCGGCGGTTTCCACACTGCGGGAATCCCCGTATCGCTTGATATACGCGTCCTTTTCAAGCAGGCGCCCGGAACGCGCGGCGGTGGCCCCTGAGTACTTGCCGCTCAGGAAGCCTCCGCCCATAGGATTGTAGGTCATGACGGCCATACCCTCCGCGGCGGCCATCGGCAGGATTTCAACTTCGGCCTGACGCTTGACCAGGTTGTACATCGGCTGTACGCATTCGAAACGCGCCAGGTTTTTCCTTTCGCTATAGCCCAGCGCTTTTTCGATCTGCCACGCGGCCCAATTGCTGACCCCGAGGTACAGCACTTTTCCTTGGCGCACCAGATCATCCATCGCTCGAAGCGTTTCCTCCATCGCCGGCAGGGGGTCTAAAGTATGCACGAAGTACACATCGATGCGGTCGGTTTTCAGCCGTGAAAGGCTTTTTTCCACCGCGGTCCTGAGATGCCTTCGCGAGGCGCCCAGCGCGTTCACGTCGCTGCCCATCCGGTTGGAAAATTTGCTGGTAAGTACGATTTCATCGCGCGAGGCGCCGACGAGTTTCCCCAGAATCTCTTCCGATTTCCCGTTAGTGTACGAATCGGCGCAATCGAAAAAGTTGATGCCCGCGTCGCGGCACGCGGCGTACAGCCGAGCCGATTCGGCCTCGTCGGCTTCAGCGCCGAAGGTCATGGTGCCGAAACAGAGCTCGGAAACGAGCACGCCGGTACGACCGAAAGTCTTGTATTTCATGGATATACTCCTAATGCAGAGATTCATGGACGACGTTGAGAACCGTCCGCAACGTTGCTACGGGAATCTGACCGGGCGCCGAGGCGGCCTTGGCTGAGCCGAAGGTGACGGCGGAACCGAACGCCTCGCCGGTCAAGCGGGAAACCACGCCGAAGGCCCCCATGGATATGGTGATTATCGGCGCATCTCCGATTTGCCGCTTCGCCGCGACGGTGGCGGCAAGCAGGGATACGACATCCTCCGGAGATAGCGGCATGACCGCGATCTTTGCGATATCCCCGATCCGCGAGGCCGCTACCAATCGATCGACAAGTTCGTCGACGTTCGGAGTCTTTTCAAAGTCGTGGTTGGATACGACGACGAAAACGCCCTTCTCGCGTGCCATGGCAATTACGGCATCGCGGATTGAGCGGGGTGTATTCAGTTCTACATCGATCAAATCAATCAATGCGCTTTTACACGCGATACCGTTAAGTTCCGCGTAATATGCGTCATCGATGCTCGTTTTTCCGCCTTCCCGCCTGGTGCGGAAGGTGAACAACAGCGGAAGTTCGCCGAGCGCGTTTCGCGCTTCACGCAACGTGTCCAAAACCTTTGCCGGATCATGGACATCCTTGAAAAAATCGATGCGCAACTCAACGAGGTCGGGCGCCAGGGACGCGACGAGACGGGCTTCATCGATTATTTCCGCCTTGGTCTCGCCAACCAGCGGAACGCAAATTTTCGGCCGCCCCGAACCGATGGAGATTCCTTTGACGATGACCGGACCCATACGTTCTCCCTCGCGTATACCATATTTAGCTTTAGAGACGCCGTCGGTCAAGCGAAACAGGCTGACGAAGAAGCTCTTCTTGCGTTATTCTGCGACTATGCAGCGAAACGAACTAATCGTCGTACACGGAACGAAACCCGCCGCGATGGCGCACGAAGCGCTCGCGGCAGCGAAAATTGAGGAACTGATCCCGAAGGGAGCCCTCATCGCCCTGAAACCGAACCTGGTCGTATCAAAAGACGCGTCTTCCGGCGCCGTCACGCATCCGGAAATCATAGAAGGGATTGTCGAATACCTGCGCGGAAAAGGCTACGAGCGATTCGTCGTCATGGAAGGTTCCTGGGTCGGAGACGCCACCTCCCGAGCCTTCGGCGCGGCGGGCTACCGCGACCTTTCCGAGCGCATCGGTGTGCCGCTGGTCGATCTGCAGCGGGATACCTGGAAACGGTACGACGCGGGCGGCGGCCTCAAAATCGCCGTATGCGACCAGGCAAAAGCAGCCGACTTCATGATCAACCTCCCGGTCATCAAAGGCCATTGCCAGACAACAGTCACCTGCGCCTTGAAAAACCTCAAAGGCTGCATGAGCGACGACGAGAAAAGCCGCTTCCACTCTCTCGGTCTTCATGAGCCGATCGCGCGTCTCAACCGCGTCCTGAAACCCGGCTTTATCCTAGCCGACGGCATCTGCGGTGACCTGGACTTTGAAGAAGGCGGAAACCCCGTGCAGATGAACCGGCTGGTCGCCGCGATCGACCCGGTCCTGATGGATACGTTTGCCTGCGCCCTCATGGGCCACGACATAACGGACGTGCCGTACATAGGCCTGGCGGAAGAATACGGCGTCGGATCGACAGACTTGGCCGCGGCGAAAATCACCGAAATCGGCGATTCCAAGTCAGCGCCCGCCATTCCACCGCGTTCGGGCCGCGTGAAAACGCTGGCATCCCGCGTCAACGAGAAATCCGCGTGCTCGGCCTGTTACGCCTCGCTAATCCATGGACTGGCGCGTTTGGACGAAAGGGGCTTGCTGAAAAGGTTGGACACCGCCCTCGGCGCGAAACACGAAAAGCGGATCGCGATCGGACGCGACTTCAAGGGACAGAGCTACGACGGAGTCGGCTGCGGCCTATGCGCCTCGGACGCGACTACTTCGATCAAAGGTTGCCCCCCCAACGGAACGGCGGTCGCGGAGTTCCTGGAAAAGCTCGCCGGCAGCCGTTAAAGCGAAACCTTGTTCCGTCCTTCCGCTTTTGCCCGATACAGCGCTTGGTCGGAACGTTTTACCAGGCTTTCAACCGTATCCCCTTCCAAGGCTTGCGCTATACCGAAACTTGCCGTCACGGTCGCTCCATGACTGAAACTATGCCGTTCTAGGCGAGAGCGTATCCGCTCGGACAGTAACATCGCTTCAGCCTCGTCGGTGTATCGACAAAAGATAAGAAATTCTTCGCCGCCCCAGCGCGCGAACAGATCGTTACCCCGAGTGGAGCGCCTGACGATGTCGCAGAGGTCCATGATTACCTTATCACCCGCGTCGTGACCGAAACGATCATTGACAGCTTTGAACATATCTATATCGATCATGATCACGCAAAAGGTTCGAAGTTGTTTTCGGGGCTCCGCGAGAACCTCGGCGATCACCGCTTCCATCTTCCGCCGATTGTAAACTCCGGTCATGACATCGGTTTCCGAGAGCAGTTTCAGCCGTTTTTCTTCCCGGATTTCATGAGCGATGAGAACAAAACCGACGGGATCGCGCAGGGAATCCCGAATCGCGTTAAGAGAAACGACGCAGGGAAGAGCCGTTCCGTCGGCGGGCTGCAACAACGCTTCCATTGTCCTCCGCGCCCCGGCTTGATCGGCGACATCGGTCAGGGCGGCGCAAATTTCAGCGGGAAAAATATCGCCCAACGGCCGCCCTATCAAGGATGCGCTTTCACGACCGAGCAAATCACCGACCGCGGGATTCGCGCCGATAACCATGCCGCCCGAGTCCGACAAAAAACACATGTCCGACATGCTGTTGACGATGACGTCCGCCGCGATTCGCGGTGAAAGTGAAAAAACCGGATACTTCTGTAGAATAAGACTGATGACAACTATCCAAAGACCAAGCAATATCTGAATGGTCGGAGGAAATATTTGTTTTCTAGCCATCGGCAATACAATATGGAATACCAGAACGAGAATAATCATTACCGTAATGGGCAAAGTGATCAGCAGTCCATGCAGCCTAGCCCGATTTGTATGAGAAATGCTTGATAAACGCAGACCGATAAAGGCAAACGCGACCATTCCGGCAAAGATAATTAACAGGAAAGCATAATTCCAGAGTGAACTCGGGTCCATCATTTCAATCCAACCGCTTCCCGACCGTTCAAAATCATAGGCAAGGATTTTTCCGTAAAAAATGCCGTACCAAATGAACGGGAGCGGTGTGAAAATGAGAATGCCTAAACGCGACGAATAGGGACGGGCATCGTATTCACACAGTAGCCGATAGGCGTAATACATCGCGATAGAAGGGCTTGCTCCCCACGCGATGGAACTGATTCGGTAAATCGCCCTAACCGAATCTTTATTTTCAGATAAGGTCATAAGAGCGTATGCGCCATTCCACAGCATAATGCCCAACGCGAAGAGAATAAAAGCTCGGACAAGGGGCGCTCGATACCCGTCACGAATAATAGTCGTAACGATACTAAGGGCGACCATTCCTGCCATTGCACTGTACAAAAACGTAAAAATACTAATCATAGCGTTCCTTATCTTGGTATAAGCATAAGGGAGCGCAACCGGAGCTACAAGAGCGGGGTCAAAAGACCATTGCCACTTAGCGCGAAGCGCGTTATAGTGTCGGCCATCCGTTCATTATGACGAAAGGAGTAATAGTGTCATCTTCTAAATCTTCGAATACCCCGCATGAATTTCATATTCCCGTACTCGGTACGGGTTTCTCCGTTGATACGCCCATTAAAGTGGCGCAATACGGCATAGATTCGGTTATGTCGGTTGTCGACGACGACCTGCTGGAACATGTAAGACGCTACCACTCGCAAGTCGAAGGGATCGAATATCATCCCATCGAAAAAGGTGAAGAGGATTTCCGCGCGCGTAGAACCCAAGCGTATTTGGACCTCGTAAGCAAACTGATTAAAAGCCGTTTTGAAAAAGTCAGAGCGAGCTTTCCCGACGGGGAAGAAGCCCGCAAATACTTCGAGCTGCTCCCCTCCGGCCCTGAACGGGACGCGTACGCAAAACTGCGAACCCTCCCCTCCGGAGCAGAGCGGGAAAAAATTGCCGCGGAACTCAAGGCTTTCATGCGTCCCGGCCGAGCAGACATCAACATAATGACGAAACTCGACCGAATTCCCGACTACGCGACGGGTGAAAATCCGGCGTACTACTCGGACGCGTCGGCCTCCCTACGCGGGTTCGCGAAGTGTTCCCTTGAATCCGCCGTGGTCTTTTCCGCCGGTATGAACCCGCGACTCTTCGACTATTTGGCGAAATTCGACTCCTTCCGCCCCGACGCCGATGGGCATTGCGTAAAGAAGATATGCATCAAGGTGAGCGATTATCGTTCGGCTTTCGTACAAGGCGTACAGCTCGCGAAAAAAGGACTCTGGACCACTGAATTCCGCGTGGAATCGGGACTTAACTGCGGCGGACACGCCTTCCCGACTAAGGGACTCCTCCTCGGGCCCATCCTTGAGGAATTCTCCCAGCGCAGGGAAGAACTTATCGACAAAATCTACGCCGCCTTCACGACGGCGGCGACGGCTCTGGGAAAACCCGTACCCGCTCGCGACTCCCTTGAGTTGCGGATCAGCGCACAGGGCGGCGTCGGAACGGCGGAAGAGCATACCTACCTAAAAACGCGCTACAACCTCTCCGGCATCGGCTGGGGAACCCCCTTCCTTCTCGTGCCGGAAGCGACCAACGTGGACGAAGACTCGATGAACGTGCTGATGGCCGCGAAGGAAGAAGACATCATCCTCAGCGAAGCCTCTCCCTTGGGCGTTCCTTTTTGGATCGTAAAAGATTGCGCCGCCGAACGCCTGCGGAGAGAAAACATAGCAAAAGGCAAACACGGAACTAGCTGTCCCAAAGGCTTCCTCGCGTTCAACGAGGAGTTCGGCGGAAAGCCCCGCTGCACCGCGGCCGCCGGTTATCAAATCTTGAAACTGAAAAAGTTGAGCGAAGAAAGCGTGCTGAAGGCGAAAGACGCTCTGGGCTCCCTTAAATTAGAACGGATGAAAGCGGGCGTCCTGGCAAAAGCCTGCCTTTGTCGTGACCTTGCGTCCTCGTTCACGAAAAAAGTCGGTTTTGACCCCAAAGGAACGACGATGCTCACCGCGGGACCGAACCTTGCGCATTTCTCCTCCCGCTACACGCTCACGGAGTTCGTTTCCCATATCTATGGCCGAATGAACCTGCTTGCCGATACGAAACGCCCGCACGTGTTCATCGCTGAAGCTCGAATCTATCTCAAACATCTGTCCGGTGAACTATCGGACGCGGCTGCTCAGCTTTCCGATAAAGGCAAAAAATACTTCAAGGATTACTACGAAAATTTGACCGAAGGTATCGAATACTACGAAAAAATCTCGAGTACCTTTATTGAAGGCGAACAAGAACGGTTCCGAGAAGCTGTTGAACGCGTCCGAATCGAAGCGCGCGCGTTAATGGGCGCTATAGACGCCTTGCCCGATACCCCGTGATCCGGTAGTTTATACCGACAGGGGGCTCTTCATGGGCGGCAGCGTTTTCGGTTCACACTTCAGGATTTCAACCTTCGGGGAATCCCACGGCGGAGCGGTCGGCGTCGTTATCGACGGCGTCCCGCCCGGTCTTGAACTCACCGAGGAAGAAATCCAGGTACAGCTTGACCGGCGGCGTGGGGGACAGAGTCTCGCCTCCACGCCGCGGGCTGAACCGGACCTGGTCCACTTCATGTCGGGCATGTTCGAAGGGAAAACGACCGGCACGCCCATCCTCATGATCCTTTACAACGAGGACGCGCGGCCGCAGGCCTACGACGCGATCAAAAACCTCTACCGGCCGGGACACGCCGACCACACCTACCTCGCGAAATACGGCATCCGCGACCATCGCGGGTCAGGCCGCGCGTCTGGAAGAGAAACGGCTGCCCGCGTCGCGGCCGGCGCGGTAGCCCGCAAGCTCCTGGAAAAGCGGGGTATTCGCCTCTTTGCGTATTCCAAACGCATTGCCGGAATTGAATGTCCCGAGATCGATCCTAAAACCTTCGATCCGAAAAACATTGAACAAAACCCGTTGCGCGCGAGCGACGGGAATACAGCCGAGCGTATGATGGTCGAAATAGAAAAGGCTAAAAGCGATAAGGACTCCGTCGGAGGCATTGTTGAATGCCGGATTTCCGGCGTTCCCGCGGGGCTCGGAGAACCGGTATTCGATAAACTTGACGCGCTCCTCGCACACGCGATGCTCTCCATCGGCGCGGTGAAGGGCATTGAGTTCGGAACGGGTTTTGCCGCGGCGGACCTGCGCGGCAGCGAACACAATGACGGTATGGACGCCCAAGGTTTTTTATCAAACCACGCGGGCGGCATCATCGGCGGTATCAGCAACGGTCAAGAGATTGTCTTTCGACTGATCGTCAAGCCAACTTCTTCCATTGAGAAACCTCAGCAAACGGTCGGCGTTGACAAAAAATCGCACACCATCGTGACGGAAGGTCGACATGACGTCTGCATCCTGCCGCGCATCGTGCCGGTTGTGGAGGCCATGACCTGCTTGGTTTTAGAAGATCAGTTCAAGGCGCTGGCCGCCCTTCGGGAATAAGGGCCTTCGTCACCCCGTCAGGAAGAGCGGTGGGGATGCGTACGGTGAAGGTGGTTCCCTTTCCCTCTTCGCTCTCCACCCGGATTGTACCCCCCAGAAATTCCTCGGTAAATAGACGCGCGGCGTAGGTTCCCAAACCGCGGCCGCGGCCTTTGGTGCTGAAGGACCGGTGAAACAGCTGAGAAAGCACCGCCTCCGGAATAACCGCCGGATTAGAAACCGAGAATTCAGCAAACCCATCAAGGGCGTCGTACGCTAGGGTAATAACCTGACCGCGCTCGGACGCTTCCATAGCGTTTTTCAGAAGGTTGGCTAGGACCCGCCTGAGAAGTACCGGGTCAGTCTGAAGTAGTATGGGCCCCTTTCCTTTTTCCAAACTAAGCGTCAAACCGCGTGATTCGACTATCTTGGTATATATTTCCGCGATTGATAGGCATATCTCCGACGCGGAAACGAGAACGAAATCGGCCGGCAATATACCCGTCTCCGCATCCGAGAGCATACGGTGGGAGACTAATTCGTCAACAAGCTGGTCGGCCGCGCCACGGGCAAGCGAAAAATATTCCTTAAAGCTGTCTTCCCGCGGATCGATTAGCCGCATCAACGATGAAAGCGAACCCGCCGTATTCATAAGATCGTGGAGAAATATGCGCTCAAGGGATTCCCTTCGTTTCTTTTCAGAAATATCGATGATCGCATACAGATAAAAGCAGGAGTCGCCAATAAGCACCGGCTTTGTCCAAATCAGGAGATCAAGTTGCTCAAGGCGCTCGGTGCGGCTTCGGTCGAGCGAACACTCTTCGGCTTTCGTCAGACCGGTAAGCGCGGAAGCGAGGCTGCGGGCGGCGCCACAATAGCGGCAGAAAGAGCCGGTGCCGCATCCATCGGTTCCGTCCTTCGCGTGGACACAGGCGAAGGCTTCACCAGGTCTGAGTCCAAGCGGCGTCTGATGATCTGGACCCATGAATTCCGTCGCACGGTCGTTACTGAACACAATCTGTCGATTTCCGTTTAGAACCAACATCGCAACAGGAAAATCCATCATGAAAGAGAGCGACACAACGCTAGAAACCTGCCGTATCTGGTCCGACAACTCGGCGACGGTCGATCGGCCGCAAGGAAGTATCGCTTGGGTCGTTTCACCCACTT
>JBAYHM010000162.1:0-10098 GCA_041666155.1 Treponemataceae bacterium | reverse complement strand
CGGGAGGTAATCCAGCCTTCCTCGTGTTGATGCGGGCGCCGAAGCGCTTTGGTGCGCTTCGGCATCGATAACGAGGTTATTTAAAGAAGAATGTCGTTGGCCCCGAAGTAGCCGGAGTGCGCGCGTGCTGCGCGTTGACCTGGCGCTCGGGCACGTTGCCCATGTTGTTTTTGACGATGCGGACACCCATGAAGGCGGGCGACTGGCCGACCGTTCCGATGCTCCATTCCTGTTCGACGATGATCTTCCAAATTTCCTTGGCGGTAGCGATCTGCTCGGCTTCCTTCATTCCGAACGCCTTCCGGAACAGCTCCATCGCTTTCAGCATTTCGCTCTCTTCTGGCTTCTTTCCCGCAGCGCCGTTGGAAGCGTACCACTTGGCGTACGCCGCGCCCATGTGGCTTTCGGCCGCGTCGACCGGCATAGCGTGGCGGGCAAAGAGAAAGAGCATTTCCGAGCCGTCGTTAGCCCAGACGATCATCTGGTTCTCGCTGTTGAGGTCCTTGGTGAAAGCCAAGTTGCGCTCAGTTTCCTTGATATCGACATCGATGCCGATCTTCTTCCACTGCTGCTTGATCATTTCGCCGATAGCGGTGTACGGAACGAATTGTCCGCCGACCGTAACCATCTCGAAGCGCAGGCGACCCTTGCCGTCGGTCCGCTGACGGAAACCCTCGGCGTCTTTCTTGGAAAGGCCGATCTTGTCGAGCAAGTCGTTCGACTGTTTGAGGTCGAGAATCGCCCACTTCTTGTTCCATTCGGGACCGGGGCTGTAGATCGTGTCGGGAGAGGGGGCGACGGAACCGGGCGTACCGGTGCCGAGCCAGAAAGCCTCGTTGAGCTGGTCCCGATCGATGCCGAGCGAGATGGCGTGGCGGAAGTCCTTGCTCTTCAGCCATTTGGAGATTTCCGGATCCGCTTCGTACGCGGTGCCGATATGGATGGCGGCGTCCGATCCGTTGAAGGCCGGATCGAGGTGAACGGTATAATTACCTTTTTTCGCGTTGTCCAGGAACACCGGCAGCTTGGCCAACTGCATATGCCGTTCCTGGACGTCGTACTCGCCGGCGATGGCGCGCAGGTTAGCGACTTCGGTGTTCTCGGCGAGGGTCATCGTAATTTTATCGATGTAGGGCAATTGGTTGCCCGCGGTATCGACTACCCAAAAGTAGGGGTTGCGCTCCATGGACCAGGTCGGCGTATTGATGGGGGAGACCGTCCTCCAAGGCGTCATTACCGGCAGTTCCGGATTGAGAGCCCAGCTGTAGCGATTCCTAAGCAATGATACCCAGCTGTCGAAACCAAGTTCCTTGGCCTTCTTGTTGACCGCTTCCTCGCTTGAATATTTCGGCAGAAACTGTTTCAGGTAATGAGCGGGCGCATAGCTGCCGCCCCAGTTCTGGAATGCGCCGCGGGTGGCGAAACCGGCTCCCATGGACGTGCTGCCCGCCAGTTCGTAGACGAAGTAGGCATACGGCTCGGGGAATTCAAAGGCGACGGTAAAATTATCGATCTTCTTGATGACGCCGTTCTTTCCGTTGATCTGGAATTCGAAGAAGGGCGTCGGGACGATCTGCTTGTTGAGGTAAATGTCCTGGTACCAGAACACGAAATCGTCCGCGGTGAGCGGCTTGCCGTCCGACCAGCGCGCGCCCTTGCGCAGATAGACCGTCGTGGTCTTGCCGTCCGCGCTGACTTTCCAGTTTTTGGCGAGTGCGGGCATAATCTTGGTGCCGGTATAGTCGAAGTGGAGAATCTTGTCGGCCGAATTGATGCGGTTGCCGTTCTCGTGGTCGGCCGGGCCGGTGAAGGCGCGCCGCCAGTTACCGCCATACTTGCCGATTTCCTTAAGGGGCTTAACGACCATCAGATCCGAAGGCTGGGGCAGCCGTTTCGCGACCGCGGGGAGCTTGCCCGCCTTGACCATTGCCCCAAGATCCGGAGCTTCCTTGAATGCTTTCGGAAATTGCGCGGCATCCCGAATGATCGTCGGCCCTTCAAGCTTGCCGATGAGGGAAGATCCCAATTTCGCGTCCTGCGCCGCCGCGGCCGACAGGACCGCGAGGCATAGGGAAAGTACGAACGCGCCACGTTTCATGACGAGCCTCCTTTTGACTTCCCGTTCTCGACTTTTTTCCGGGAACAGTGTGGAAATTGTACGGCCGGTTGCTCGAAAACACCATGTATGATATTATTGGATTTGTACTATTTCACTATGCGGATACCTATTGAAAACCCATACAATGAAATCTTCCCGCTGTTCACGTACGTGGTAAATCGTAAGTGTTCGGCCAATTGGAAACTCAAAGGCCCGACTATTTACAACCGCCATAACCTGATCCTGGTTTACAAAGGCGAAGCGCAAGTGACCTGCAACGATTGTACCGCTCATATAAAAACAGGCGATTTGGTTTACTTCAAACCCGGCGATTACCGAAAAGGGCATACCTTTCCCGACAACCTCATGGAATGTTATGCCGTCGACTTTCTATATACGCTGCCGGTTTTCGAGCAAAAGCGGTGGACTCTCCACACGCTTGATCTACCGTTTCAATTCGTCGAAAGCATCGACGATTCCTTTCTGTATTCCAGACTGCTCGAATTATTTTCCAAGTTTACTAAAACCTTCATCTCGCAATACAACAACAAAACTTCTCGCGGCCGTGCCATCTTCATGGAGATCCTGTATCTCCTTACTCAATGGAAAACGGGAAATTTCGTATACGACAACGTTCAGAAAGTTGAGCTGGCAATCAGTTATATGACTGAAAATTACACAAAGTCGTTGACGTTGGGAGAAATCGCCGAAAACACCAAGATCAGTCCGTCGTACCTCGGCAGCTTATTCAAGACTATTACCGGCAAGTCTCCGATCACCTATTTGATTGATATCCGACTTCATAACGCAAAACAACTTTTGCTTGACGGACACGCGGTTTCCGACGTCGCGGAAGAAGTAGGCTTTCGGAGTTTGTTTTACTTCAGCAAGTGCTTCAAAAAATACGAGAATGTCTCTCCAACCCAATTCAGAAAAATAGCCGTCAACGAAATGGAAGCCTTTGAAAAGAGTGAATTTATCTAGGAATACCTCCTTAAACGCCGTGTGTTTAAAAGCTTTAGGTATTACACTTTACAAATCGGGAGAATAAATGAATGAAGTCGAAAAGAATAACTTCACGTCATTCACTTTCGACAGACCAGCATACGCTCCCATTGCTTTTTGTCATTTTCATCTTGGCGGTGATAGAGAGTTCCTGCGCGGGACGTCCGCTGGCTATCGGCTTTGTCGGCCCGCTGACTGGTCCCTCCTCAGCCGTCGGACTCGGCGCCCGCAACGGCTTTCAAATGGCGTTCGGCGACGGCCCCGGCGCGGCGGGAGGCAAACTCGGTTCGATAAAACTCCTGATCAAAGATGACGCGAATGATCAGGATCAATGCCTGCGGGCGTTCCGGGAATTAAAGGCTGATGGGTGTCGGCTTGTCATACTCGCGACTACCAGCCAGGCTGCCCAAAAAGCTATTCCGTGGGCAATCGGAGAAGGGATACTCGTCATCTCGCCGACCGTTTCGGATCCCACCTTCTCCGGCACAGATGACCTTTTTTTCCGAGTCAACGAATCTTCCGGGTCCTACGGAGAAATGCTCGCGCGTACAGTGCTCGAACGTTTCGGGATACGAACGGTAGGACTAATCGGAGACCTACGAAACCGAACCTACACTTCGGCCGTCTTCGACGCTTTCTCCGATACCTATGAAAAGCTCGGTGGAAACACGGCTTTCAAATTGGAATTCGATTCCGCAAAAAGCGTGGAACCAGACAAAATGACAGCCGAAATAAAAAGAACCGGCACACGCGCCATCGTAGTCGTCGCGGCAAGCTCCGAGACTGTTATAATCGCGAAAACACTGGAAAAAGAGCGATTGAATGCGCGACTTTTTCTTCCACCTTGGCCGCTTACGGTAGACTTGCTCAAGAATGGGGGAAACGCCGTTGAAGGCGTGGTAGCGGTCAGTGTTTCAGATATGGAATATCGAACGGAAGCGGGCAAGGCGTTCCGAGATAATTATCTCAAAGAGTACGGTGAGGGCCCGAGTTATACCGCGATGTTCGGCTGGGAAGGCGCTGCCATCCTCCGCACAGCCATATCCGAATCGCCTCGCGCCGATCCTTTATCGATAAAGAAACAGATACTCTCAACCGGTGTTTTTCAGGGGCCTCAAGGGACGATCGAGTTCAACAAGGCAGGCGACGCCTCCAGATCAAAATTCCTTTTCGAAATCCGTGGAGGGCAATTCGTACGAATCGAATGAGCACGAAAAAACCAGTCTCCCTTGCCCGCTATATGGGGGTAGGTAACTTATACTTAATTGTCGCGCCGCTCATACTCGCCGGAGGTTGGGGTTTTTTTGTGTTCGACGGCGCTATGCGCCGTTCCATCACCGAGACGAATAAGGCAAGCGCGACTATAGTGGCGAGCAGGTTGGAGGAATTCTTCCAGAGACCGAAAGATGCTTTGGAAGGGATTACGTTGACACTTCGTCGGACCGATCTCTACCCTCGGGCTCGAATGCAGGAATATCTGGAAGAACTATTACAGATGTACCCGTTTTTAAATCGCATACAGGTGATCGGACGCGACGCGCGGGTTTTATGGACGGCCCCACGCAATCCGGCAATGATTGGTTTTTCAAGAGCGGGGGAATCCGTTTTTGAGAACGTTCGCGGAGGTAGCGGGATCCGCTGGTCCCCATCATACATATCCGTCAAACAAGAACGAGTAGCAGTTAGTTTCGGGGAAGTTTCGGAAGAATTCACCATAATTTGCGATCTTGATCTTGGCGCCATCGGGAGGTTTTCAAATACTACCAAAAGCAGCGACCCTTCGCAGGTTGAAGTCCGCGTCACCGATGAAAATGGGGTTTTCGTTTCGCATCAAGATCCTGGGCATGTACTCCGGAGGGAAAGACAAGCCGACTTTATGCGGATCAAGGCAGCCGGCGACGGAGGCGAAGCGCGCGACGAAAGCGGCAACGTAATCTTCTCCGTAGCACGAGTCTCAGACCCTTCTTGGTATGTCCTGGTTCTATTCCCCTCAAGGGTTTTGACGGAATCGAGAATCGGATATTTTCTCGGATTTTTGCTGATCATCTTTTTTTCCGGAGCGTTCGGCGTTCTATTCTCATTTCTCCGTATACGCGGACTGCGTGGTTCACTGAAACAGATCGCGGAGAAAACGGAAAAAATCGCGGGCGGACTCTATGAAGAACTGGAGGGTTTCGGTGAGGGCTTCACCGAACTCAAGAAAGTCGGAAGCAGCTTCGACGCGATGGTAGCGGGCATTAGAACCCGTGAAAAAATTTTAATAGACCGAGAACGCAGTTTCCGGGAAATATTGGAAAATATCCAATTGGTAGCGCTCGGAATCGGACTCGACGGAAAAATAAACTTCGCTAATCCATATTTCTTGACGCTCTCCGGCTATTCATGGAATGAGATAACCGGGACCAATTTCTCGCGGTTCGATTCACCTGCGAGCTTTGACCTGGATTCTCCATTTTTACGCGTCGCCTGCGGTCAGTCGGCCGAAGAAAGCTTCGAATGCAAAATGTGCATGAAAGACGGAAACATTCGTCTCATAGATTTGACCGTCACCGCCACGCGGGACGCGTCGGGGTCGCTGTCAGGCGCGATCGGGATAGGCGCCGACGTCACCGAAAGCAAGCGGCAACGCGGAATAATTGAAGTCTCGTTAAAGGAGAAAGAGGTCCTTCTCCGTGAAATCCATCACCGCGTAAAAAACAATCTCCAGCTGATCATCAGCTTGCTTTCCTTACAAGGAAGCGAGCTGAAAGACCTCACGGCAAAAGCGTCCCTCGGCGAAGCCGAAGCTCGAATCCGTTCCATCTCGCTCATCCACGAGATGCTCTACGCTTCCGAGAACTTTGGGAATATGAACTTCTCCGAATACGCGTCAATGCTCGCGACGGAACTTCTCTCGCCTTCAGGGGATTGGGATACAAAATTGGATCTGGAATTACGAGAGCTCAACCTGACGCTCACCGAAGCCATACCCTGCGGGCTCATCCTTAACGAGGCGATTACCAATACGCGAAAATACGCTTTCCCGTCGGGATGGCAGGGCGAACGACGCGTTGTCGTCCAAACCAGAACCGAAGCCGGGAACAAAGCCGTCATCCGCATTATGGATACCGGCATCGGCCTCCCGGCGGATTTAAATCCGGATTCCAGTTCCGGGCTCGGCTTCACTATTATCCGCTTGCTTGCCGGGCAACTCGGCGGAAACTTGCGTATAGAAGGAAAAACAGGAGTCCTGATCGAATGGAGCTTCCCGATAAGCGGACAACAATCCGATTCGAACAAAGTGCTTTAGGAGTAAATGAACACCGACCGGCCCTGCGCTTTCTAGCGCTTCTTGCTTCCGATGACCATGAGGCCGCCGCCTAGCGCTATTGCCGCTACTCCGGCCCAGACGGGAACATTGATCGTTTGTTTATCCAGAATCGAGATTTTGATCGGACCGAGTTTAGCCTCATGAGTTTCCTTGGTATAACTGAAACTGCCGTAGGCCAAACCGAAGACGCCACCGATAATCAAGATCATAGCCGCGAATTTCAACAGACTCATGCTTGTTTCTCCCCATAATCCGAATAAGATGTAAAAAAACGATGAGACCTCATAGGATAAAGGTACCTCCCAACGGCAAGTCCCGAGAATCAGCGGCAAACTGATTTTTCCGTAGGAATTGAGAGCCGGAGCTTGTAAGCGAGAAACCTACCCCAATAGATAGCGCCAGAGTGTCGGCGTTGAGCGGACTCCCGCGCAATTCGAGTACTTCAGAGCGGCACATCGAGCCAGAAGGTGGTTCCTTCGCCGGGAACGGAACGAAAATCGACCGAACCGTTTAGGTATTCAGTCGCAAGCATACGCATGGTGTAAGTTCCGATTCCGCGCCCCTGCCCTTTCGTGGAGAAAGATCTCTGAAAAACCTGATGGCGGACCTCATCCGTCATTACGGCAACATTGTGGACGGAGAACCGAACCATATCGCCGCAGGGAGCGGTCCACGTACGGACAGTCTCCCCCGCGCTGGACGCCTCCAGGGCGTTCTTTATCATGTTTACCAGCACGCGGCGAATAAGAACGAGGTCCACGAAAATTTTCTTTTCAACGGTGGCGGAGACATCCACCTGAAGCGTTTTTTCATGCGACGTCACGCTTGCCTTGAACAAGGTCACCACATCATTCAGGATCGTCGCGTTGGACGCGAATTCCGGGGAAACCGATAAGTCGCCGTGTTCCATCGCGGAGAAATCGCGCTGTTTAGTGACCTCATCAAGCAGGCATTCAACCGAAGTGAGAATATCGTCGATGGTTACCGCTCCGCCTGAATCGACTTCCGATTTCAGCATGGCGGCGCCCGACTGTACCGCGGCGATGCTGTTGACGACATCGTGAAAAAAAGCCCGTTCAAGCACTTTCCGCCGTTTCGCGTCGCTGATGTCGCGTATCGTCAAAAGAAAAAACGCGCTTGTACCGACCGACACGTCCTTGCAGGTGACCGACAGGTCGAGGGCTTCGGTTTTTTCTCCTTTCTTCACGGAAATGCGGCATTCGCGTTCCACGGGCCCGCCGGTCCGCTGAGATTCCAAAATGGCGTTGACGGCTCCGCAGTAGCGGCAGGCCTCTCCGGTTCCACAGCCGGCGGGCATATCGCCCGAATGCACGCACGAGACGATCTCGCCGGGTCTGCGGCCCAGAAAACCGGCGCAGGCAAGACCCAAAAGCTTGGCGGCAGAATCGTTCGCGAAGATAACCTGCCTTTTGCCGTTGAGTACGAAGGCGATTTCCGGCAGAGCGTTCAGAATCCGGCTGAACAAATCCAGATCACCGACATCTCGGGCCTCCTTTTCGATCAATTCCGGAGAATCCCGATCAGGCGGTGCGAAAAATGTATTAAGTCCGCTCATATAACAATCTTAGTCCATATTCGATCCGCATGCTTGCGGGAGGCCTCAATTCGGTCCCGTGTTATTTCAGCCTGTTTCCGCGGCTTTATACAAGATCAAGGTGGACTCTTCGGGTTATGCCGATCCCGCTTGCCGCCAACTCTATTGGCGTTTATAATGATATGCGCCAATAGAGTTGGCAAAATCATCTTATTTGAAGGAAGCGTCGATGACTGAGAGCTACCTGCGTCGATCGCTCGATATAAAAACCCCATTGAGCGAACGTTCACTGTTTCTCCTTGGTCCACGGCAAACAGGGAAATCTTCGTACATTCGGGAAGAATTGGGAGACATACCGCGGCTGACGTACAACCTTTTGGATAGACGTCTACTCCTGCGGCTTCTGGCGGATCAAGGGCTCCTCCGCGAGGAAATTGAAGCGCGCGGCTTATACGATTGCGTAGTCTGCGTGGATGAGATTCAGAAGTGCCCCACTCTGCTCGATGAGATCCAATTGCTGATCGAGGAACGACGCATCCGTTTTCTATTGACCGGATCAAGCGCGCGGAAACTCAAAGCCGCCGGAACGAATCTGCTCGGGGGACGAGCAAGAACTCGCGTCATGCACCCGTTCACGTATTCCGAAACGGCGGGAACCGGCTTCTCATTGGAGCGCGTCATGACGAGCGGGCTCCTCCCGCCTCATTATCTTTCGACTTCGCCCGACGACGACTTAGCGGCATACGTAGACACTTATTTGACCGAGGAAGTTTCCGCCGAGGGCTTAACGCGCAACCTTCCCGCCTTCGCTCGATTTCTGCAAGTCGCGGCCGCAAGCAATGCCCGGATGATCAACTACACGAATATCGCGAACGACGCGCAAGTCCCGCGTCAGACAGTTAAAGTCTGGTTCGATGTACTCAAAGATACGCTGCTCGGTTTCGAAGTGAACGCGTTTACCGGAACGATCAAACGAAAGGCCATCGGTACTCCAAAATTCTATTTTTTCGACCTAGGCGTCGTTCGAACGCTGCGCAGACTGCCGCCCATAGACGAGGCGAGCGCCGATTTCGGCGAGTTCTTCGAGCACTTCATCTTTATGGAATTGCGCGCATGGATAGATTACCGCCGTCCGAGGTCGCTCCTCTCCTATTGGCGGTCAGTCTCCGGCGCCGAGGTTGATTTCCTGATAGACGGCAAAATTGCCGTAGAAGTCAAAGCGTCGAAAAATATTCAAGACCGCCATCTCTCGGGTTTACGGAAACTGCGGGAAGAAGGACTATGCGAACGCTTTTTCCTCGTATGCCGCGAAGACCGGCCCCGAAAGATCGACGGAATCGAAGTACTTCCGTGGCAGGATTTCCTGGATCTTCTGTGGACGAACGGTCCGGATTGAAACCATTGAAGGGCGGTCCGGCAGCAGCCGCCGTCGCTCTGTGCGGGGCTTCGGTCGCTCAAGAGCGACCCCTCCGGGCCCCTCCCATCGCTACCGCGAAGAGAGGGACGGCTGAGATCGTGAACGTTACGATGGAGCGACAGGGCCGCGTGCCATAATGCCGTTCAATACCTCCGGGCAGCCCGGGCGTACCAAGTGTTGTAAGCTGGGTAGCTGCTCGCGCTATACGTCGTGCTGAAATAGACGCTCCAGGCGTTGCCGTATGCGTAAGCCGGATTGTATTGAGTCGAAGACCAGTAAAGTTGAGAGCCCAATCCGCCTATGCCCTGGACTTTCATATTGAGATACATCAGATGCAATTCCTCCAAGCTCGGCAGGAACCAATCGTTGAGGCTTCCGCCCGCATAGTTAGCGCAGATGTAGGCGGCATAGATCGTGCCGGTCTGCTTGGCGATGATCGCCGCGGTATTCTCCTTGCCCGTTCCAATGGCGGTCGAAGTCGAAATGGTAAGAGCCGCGGTGTAACTAGTAATGTTCCAAGGAGATAACGTATACACCCACGTTAACGACGGCCACCATGCTATGCTGTTGCTCTGATCTTCAGGCGCGGCTTCCAGATAACGCCAGCCGTCGCTGACGGAACCTTTATCGTAAAATACGATGCCGACATGGCCCGACTCCGTATAGCCCACGGTTTTCAAACTCTGTTCATTTCCATACACCGTGCCGCCCTG
>JBAYHM010000161.1:0-10174 GCA_041666155.1 Treponemataceae bacterium | reverse complement strand
CCTGGAAGGCGGTACCGCCGATCTCGATGTACTCGCCCACCGGGTCCTGCCCCGGTGAGAACAGGATCTCGGCGACGCGCAGACCGATAACCGCCGTCTTGCGCGAAAGGAGGGCGTCCCGTTCATTGATGAAACGGCCCTTCGCGATAACGATCGGTTCGATGTTCGCTATGCCCGGAACCTCGCCGTTGATACGGAAGGACCCATTCTTCTTGTCGTAACGCGTTGTCGTAGACCACGAGATGCTGAGTCGGGGACAGACCTCCTTGAGACCCGATACCCGCTCCCGGATCGCATCCGTGTCCCCGTCATACAGGTTGATGAAACGTCCGGGCCGGTTCCCTCTGTAGGCAAGAGAAGTTCGTCCCGTCCAGACGTGGATGCTGTTCACCCCGACACGCCCGAAGCGTCGGTAAGTCCCCTTCTCAAGCCCGCTGCCCACGGCAAGAAGAATGAGCAGGAGGAAGATTCCCCAGAACACACCGAAGGCGGTGAGGATCGTCCTCACCTTATGTTTTTTGATATGGGAAAAAATGTCCTCCCAATGGTCCGGATCGAAGAGTTCGACTTTCATATCAGCCTATGATCCGCCCATCCCTGATATGGATGGTCCGATCGGTTTCCTTGGAAATTTCGCCTTCATGGGTAACGATGATCATCGTCATTCCCTCACGGTTGATTTCCTTGAGCAGGCACATAATCTCTTTCGTCGTGGCCGAATCGAGCGCCCCGGTTGGTTCGTCCGCGAGAAGTAGGCGCGGCCTGGTCACGAGGGCACGCGCCAGAGCTATCCGCTGCTGTTGCCCGCCTGACATTTCGGAAGGCAGATGGCATGCCCTGTCGGTAAGACCCACCCGTTCAAGCATAACCGCGGCAAGCGAAAGCCGTTCCCTTCGAGGCTCGTTTTTTCGATAACGGAGAGGAAGCGCCACGTTTTCCAGGGCGGTTTTGTACGGCAAGAGGTGAAAGGCCTGAAAGAGAAACCCGATATTCTCGCAGCGGAACCGCGCGGCCTCCGTCTGCGTCATTCCGCGCAGGGTTTTACCGTCAAAATGGTAACTACCCTCGTCGAACGAATCCAGAGCACCGATGATGTTGAGCAAGGTAGTTTTACCGGAACCGGATGAACCCATGATCGAGACCATCTCGCCCTCTTCAACGGAAAGATCGATCCCATTGAGCACCGGTACGGTATTGCGACCCATTACGTACTTTTTGTGTATCCCTTTCAGGCGGATCATGTTTTTTACGGTGTTGATTATCCCCGCCCTCAAACCAAGCTGTCAAGGCGGGGTCCGTTCACTCACTCGTTCAGCTTCTTCAGCAGTTCCTGCAGTTCCCCTTCGGTGAACGCGATGCCGAATTGGGCGAGTGAACACCGGATCGGAATACCCGCGAGCGTCTGGTCATAGCGCGACGTGCCTTCGGAAAGGGCAAACCGGGTTTTCACGGCGGCGAGGAGATCCTTCATCAATTCCGGCCCCCGCGGATGCGCGAGGCATTCGGCGACGGAGGAATTACGCGTGTACCTACGAGGGTGCTCGTCCGAGCGGCGAACCTCGACGGCGGCCCTCAGCGCGATGGACGCGGAAGAGGGGCCGACCAATATTTCAAACAGCCCGCTCTCTACGCGCCACCCCTTCTCTTCCGTCGACCAATAGGCGAAAGCCCGCTTTCCCAGTTCGATAGCGACTGTCTTCGATTCCCCCGGTTCGAGCTCGATTTTGACGAAACCTTTTAATTCCTTGTTCGGCCGGATCATCGTGCTTTCGCGGTCGCGCACGTAGAGCTGCACGATTTCCTTACCGCGCCGCTCCCCGACGTTCCGAACGGTAACGCTGACGGAGAGCGTCTCCTGGTCCGACATCGATTTCTTGTCGAGCTCCACCTTTTCATAGGAAAATTCCGTATAGCTCAAACCAAAACCGAAAGGAAACAGCGGAACGATCTCCTTGGCCTCGTAGTGCCGGTAGCCGATGAACAGGCCTTCCCGGTATTCGACCTTCCGGGTTTTTCCCGGTACGTTGAGGTAGGACGGCGTGTCGCGGAGAGCTGCCGGGAATGTTTCCGCCAGCTTTCCGCAGGGATTCGCCTCCCCGAACAGGATATCCGCTATCGCGCCGCCGGAAGCTTGTCCGCCGAGGTAGCCTTCCAACACGGCCTTCACCGAAGAGAGCCACGGCATCTCGATCGGAGCGCCGTTGCTGAGCACGACAACGGTATTCGGTTGCGCCGCGGCGACCGCTTCCACCAGACGGAGATGACCTTCGGGGATGCGCAGATGGGTCCGGTCACCGCCCTCGGTCTCGTAGGTCTCGGGAAGCCCGATGAAAACGAGCGCCTTGTCCGCGCGGACAGCCTGTTCTACCGCTTCGCGGATTAGCGCGGGTTCCGGCGTATCGGCGGCGGAAGTAAAGGGATTGTCGCAATAACGGGTCATCGGGGGATCCATGAGGTAGCCTTCGGCGAAGGAAACGGATACGGCGCCGCCCGCGAGCTTACGCAACTCATCCAAAACGTTCTCGATTCTGTAAGGCGTGACGAAGGAACTTCCGCCTCCTTGAAAGCGCGGCCGCGCGGCGAAGCCGCCGATGACGGCCAAAGACCCCGATTTCTTCAGCGGCAGAATGCCGTCATCGTTCTTGAGGAGTACCACGCATTCCCTCAAAGCCGCGCGGGCAGCCGCGTGGTGCTTTTCCGGATCGAAGGGAATCCGCGGGTTTCGGCTACCGACGAGACGGAATACCGTCTTGAGAATTCGCTCGACCGCCGCGTCCAGCACCGGCATCGGCAAGCGCCCTTCCCTCACCGCGGCGACGATCTTCCGGTCATTTTCATAGTGTCCGGGCGGCATTTCCAATTCAAGCCCGGCCGCGACACCGTCAACGCGTTCGTTCACGGCGCCCCAATCGGAAACCACGAAGCCCTCATGGCCCCATTCGGTTTTCAGGATATCCGTGAGCAGCTGTCGGTGTTCCGAACAATAAGTACCGTTGACTTGGTTGTAGGCGCACATCACGGTGGCGGATTGCGCCTCGATGACTGCCTTTTCAAAAGCGGTGAGATACAGCTCCCGGAGCGTGCGCTCGTCCACAACGGAGTCGGTCAGAAAGCGTTCGAATTCCTGGTTGTTGACCGCGAAATGCTTGAGGGAAGCGCCGACGCCCGTGCTCTGCAAGCCTTCGACATAGGCTTTGCCCAATTCTCCCGCCAGGAACGGGTCTTCAGAATAATACTCGAAGTTGCGGCCGCACAGCGGCGTCCGCTTCAGATTGACGCCGGGCCCCAACAGCACGTCCACGCCCTCGGCTTGGCACTCGACGCCGATGGCCTCCGCCAAGCTTCGGACCAGCTCGGGATCCCACGAACAGGCGGCCGTCACGGCGGGCGGGAAACAGGTTGCGGGATCGCTCCGCTTCAGCCCCAAGTGGTCTCCGCCGACCGTCTGCTTGCGGAGACCGTGCGGTCCGTCGGACATCCGCAGCGCGGGAATTCCCAGGCGATCGATAGCCTTCGTATGCCAATGGTCCTGTCCGGAACAGAGACCGGCTTTTTCCTCCAGCGTCATCTGGGCGATAAGCGGTTTGAGATCGCGGGCCATATGAACTCCTTCCGCTCAATGATACAACGGCCCGCTCAAAGCGCTATCAATTTGCAGACGCCGAACTTTCGATAAAACGACATCCGCGCGAATCTCGCTTGACTCCTCCGCCCGGACCGGTATAAAGCTGAAGTGATGGCCGAGAAACGAAATCCGCTCGATGCGGACAAACTCAAAAAAGCGACGCTACCCCGGACCCCGCTCACCGTGGATTACGGAATCCCTCTGAACATCCACCATTACCAGCGCGGAAGCTACGAACCCCATTACCACACGTTCCTTGAATTGATGATAATCAACAAGACGTCGGGCGCTCAGGAAATCGATGGTGAGGTCTATCCCTTCGTCGCCGGGCAAGTCTATTTCCTCGGAACCTTCCATGCGCATACGATCAGGCAGGAAGCGGGACTCACCTGCGATTACTACAACATCAACTTCCAGCCCGAACTTGTGTACGGCGCGGGTTCCGAAGAAGGAATCGGGAGGTTCGGACACGCATTCATGCTGGCGCCGTTCTATTCACCTCACCGATTCAATCCGGTCCTATTACCCGATTCCGCCTACGAATCCGCAAAAAAAATCTGCGAACTGCTTGTCGAAGAAAACAGCGCTCCGAACGCGGGCTCGGCGGAAGTAGTCATCAACCTGTTCAACGCGCTCATCTCGTATATCGCCAAGTATGTGGAGCCGCCGAAAGCGGCGAACGACGAGATCGCGATTCGCGTACTCAGACATCTCAGCGGACATTTCCGTGATTCCTTGACGAATATCGCTATTGCCGAGCGTTTCGGCGTATCCCCTTCCCGTCTGGCGCAGATTTTTAAGGCCGCAACGGGAAAAACGGTCAAGGATATGCTGGTGCGCCGACGCCTCATGGAAGCCCGCCGACTGCTCGACGTTACGGATCGACCGATTACCGAAATCGCCCTTGAGAGCGGCTTTGAGGACCTTTCCTATTTCGACCGAGCCTTCAAGGCGGCAACCGGCCTTTCCCCGCGTGGATTCCGATTGAGGAACAGAACTAAAGGGGACTTCGAAAAACTTCAGTTTTTTGAAGTCTACCAAATTTAACCGGGCACCTTAAAAACCAACCGGGTTTTTAGAGGTGCCCTAAATCTAGTCCAATTTAAAATAAACCTGTTCCTTGCGCGATCGAGCACGGCGGCCCTATGCTGGTCTTCAATCGGAGGCCCTAATATGGCGACTAAGCTCCCCGTGAGCGTACAGAGTTTTTGTTTCAGGGATTTCAAGGAAAATTCGGCGACGGCGAAACTAGTGAAAGAACTAGGACTGAGCGGCATCGAAATCTGCGGCAAACATTGCGATTTCGCCGCCCCCGCAAGCTTTTCCGCCGTCGTCGGCGCCTACCGCGCGGCGGGAGTGTCTGTCGTAAGCGCGGGCGTCGTCACCTTTTCCCAGGACGCCGCGATGAACCGCAATTTCTTTGAGTTCGCCAGGGCGGCCGGCGCCCAGCGACTCAGCGTCAACTTCAAGCTTGAAAGCCTGGATGCGGCGCTCAAATCGGCGGAAGCGTTGGCGGAGGAATACGACATCCGGCTCGGACTTCACAACCACGGCGGCAAGCACTGGCTCGGAAGCTCCGAGGCGCTCTCTTACCTGTTCAGCCGGACGTCCAAGCGCGTCGGACTCTGCCTGGATACGGCCTGGACAATGGATTCCGGCGAAGATCCCCTGCTGTGGACCGAAAAATACGGCGACCGTTTGGTGACCGTCCATCTGAAGGATTTCGTTTATTCGCGGGAACGCAAGCACGAGGACGTCGTCATCGGGACCGGTTGCCTGGACCTCGGAGCCTTGGACGCGGCGCTCGCAAAAGTCGGCTACCGCGGACCGCTGGTCATCGAGTATGAAGGCGATTCTTCCAACCCCGTCCCCGCCCTCAAGGACTGCGTTCTGCGGGTCAAAAAATCGATGCCGTCAGCGGCTTTGTGAAAAGGAGAGTTATCATGGGAAACCCGATTCGAGTGGGAGTCATAGGCGCCGGCTTCATCGGCCGCGTGCACCTGGATCAGTTCCGAAAGCAGCCGGACGTGCGGCTTGTCGGCGTTACGGATTTAGACCGATCGTTGGCAGATAAGGCCGCGGCCTCTTACGGGGTGGAGCGGGTGTTCGCCAACGGCAACGAGCTCATCGATTCCTCCGACGTCGATGTCGTCGTCGTGGGCGTCCCGAACCAGCACCACAAGGATTTCGCCGTTCGGACCCTCAAGAAGGGAAAGGACCTTCTTCTGGAAAAACCGATGGCGCTGAACGTGAAGGAAGCCGTGGAAATCGCCAAAGTGCGCAAGGAAACGGGGAGCCTTCTCATGATCGACCACCAGATGCGCTACACTTGGCCTTTCAGGCAGGCCATTGAGCAGGTCAAGGCTGGGGAATTGGGAAAAATCTACAACGCGAAAACCGGCTGGTGGCGGCTCAAGGGCATCCCCGGCTGGGGCAGCTGGTTCACCCGTTCCGACGAATCCGGCGGCGGTCCCATGATCGACATCGGCGTACATATGCTGGATATCGCCATCTGGCTGATGGGAAGTCCCAAGCCCGTGGAGGTATTCGGATCGACGTACGCCGAGTTCGGTCCGAAAAAGATCGGGACCGGAACCTGGGGAACGCCGCAATGGGACGGCAAATACGACGTGGAAGACTTGGCGACGGCGCTTATCCGCTTCGACAACGGCGCTACGTTGTCGCTTGAGGTCAGCTGGGCCGTGCACACCGATTCGGACAACGCCTCCTTCGTACACCTGATGGGCAGCGAGGGCGGAGCGTCGATCTACGGCAACAGGGTCAAATATACCGGACAGAAATTCGGGCGCGCCTACTCCGTCGAGGTCCCCCAACCCGCTGATGTTCCCGATCCGCGAAGCCTCCTCACCACGCACTTCCTGGACTGCGTGCGAGAGCGGAAGACGCCCCTCATCGGCGCCGAGTCGGGAGTAGTCAACATGGCGATCATCGACGCGATCTACAAGTCGGCGAAAAGCGGAAAGTCCGTTTCGATCGATTGCAAGGCGTTGGGCGTTTAGACGCTTAACAAGACAAGACCGAACACTCCTGAAGCGAGTAACGTGAGTATAGGGCGCGGCTTCAGGAGAATCATAACGCCAACGGATGCTACCGGTATGCCGACGCTTTTCAGGTCCAAGTAACGGAAAGAGTCCCGGAAAATGTGCGGGAGATCCCCGAATTGACGCTTGCGCCCTCCCTCTTCCCGCGTTACACTACGGCCAATCATGCTTGATTTCGTCCACCTGCACGTCCATACGGACTTTTCCCTTCTCGACGGCGCTTCTTCGGTCACAAACCTTGTCTCAAAAGCTAAATCTTTGGGAATGAAACACTTAGCCATCACCGACCACGGGAATATGTTCGGTGTGCTAAAGTTCTTCAAAGAATGCGATACGCAGGAAATCAACCCGATTATCGGAAGCGAATTTTATTCGGCTCCGACCAGTCGTTTTGACAAATCGGGCAGTGAGAAAGGTAATAAATATCATCACCTAATCCTCTTGGCCACGAGTGAAACGGGCTACCGAAACCTGATGAAGCTGTCTTCCTATTCGTATACGGAGGGCTTCTACTACAAACCGCGGATCGATGAAGAGCTCTTCACAAAGTACCACGAGGGCCTCATCTGCCTTTCGGCGTGCCTTGCGGGCGAAATCCCCAGTCTGATAATGGCGGGAAAACTCGCGGAAGCGGAAGCGAGGGCGCGAAAGTACCGGGATATTTTCGGGGACGGGAACTACTACCTTGAGCTGCAGGACCATGGAATCGCCGAACAGAAAATCGTAAACAAAGCGCTCATTGAAATTTCCAAACGCACGGGCATCCCTCTTGTCGCCACCAACGACCTCCACTACGCGGATGCCGACGATTTCATCGCGCAGGATATACTGCTGTGCATCAGCACGAACCGAAAACGCGACGAACCAGATCGAATGCGCTTTGAGAACGATCAGTTCTATCTGAAAAGCGGCGACGAGATGGCCGCCATTTTCCCGGAGGCCCCGGAGGCGATCCTGAATAGCGTCCGCATCGCCGAACGCTGCGCGGTTCAGATTCCCCAGCCGGGACCTCTGCTACCGGAATTCGAGATTCCCGAAGGCTTCAAAGATACGGCCGACTACATGCGGCACCTTACCTATGACGGCCTCAAAAAACGCTACGGAGAAATCACGGACGATATCAAAAAAAGAACCGAATACGAGCTGGACACCATCATCAAGATGGACTTCACCGGATACTTCCTCATCGTCGCGGACTTCATCAACTGGGCCAAGGGACACGACATACCCGTCGGACCCGGCCGCGGCTCGGGCGCGGGTTCCATAGTCGCTTACGCGATGCGGATCACCGACATCGAACCGTTGAAGTACAATTTGCTCTTCGAACGATTCCTCAACCCAGACCGTATTTCCATGCCGGACTTCGACGTCGACTTCTGCTACGAACGGCGAGGAGAAGTCATCGACTACGTAACGCAAAAATACGGAGAAGACCGCGTCGGCGGCATCATCACCTTCGGGACCCTGAAGGCGAAAGCCGTCCTCAAGGACACCGCGCGCGCGCTGGACGTCCCCTACGAAGACGCCAACATGATCGCCAAGCTCGTGCCCGAAGATCCCAAGATGACGCTCAAAAAGGCGCTGGAGGAAGAACCGCGCCTTAAAGAGCTGTCGGAAGACGCCAAATACGCCGAGCTGTTCGCCATCGCCAAAAAACTTGAGAACAAGAACCGCCACACGAGCTTCCACGCGGCGGGCATCGTCATCGGCAAAACGGAACTCTACAACTACGTTCCGCTTTATAAGGACCCCAAAACCGGCGGCGTCGCGACGCAGTTCACCATGGACCAGATTGAAGACTGCGGCCTGGTGAAGATGGACTTCCTGGGCCTCAAGACGCTCACCCTCATCAAGAATACGCAAAACCTGATTCGTAAACGAGGCGGCGAATGGGCCGCTTTCGACGCGGACACAGTAAGCGAAGAAGATGAGGCGACGTATAAACTCCTGGGAGAAGGGAAAAGCACCTGCGTGTTCCAGTTCGAGTCGCAGGGCATGCAGAACATCCTCAAGCAGGCGAAGCCCAACAAGATCGAAGACCTCATCGCTTTAAACGCGCTCTACCGCCCCGGACCGATGGCGTACATACCGCAGTTCGTCGAATCGAAGTGGGGCCGCCAGGCTATCGAATACCCCGATCCGTGCCTTGAAGCGATCCTCAAGGAAACCTACGGCGTCATCGTCTACCAGGAACAGGTTATGCAGGTCGCGCAGATCATCGGCGGTTACAGCCTGGGACAAGCGGACCTGCTGCGCCGCGCGATGAGCAAGAAAAAGTTCGATGTTATGGCCAAGGAGAAGGCAAAGTTCATCGAAGGCGCCAAGACAAAGGGCTTCAAGGAAGCGGACGCCGATCGAATCTTTGAAATCCTGGTGCCTTTTGCCGGCTACGGCTTCAACAAAAGCCATGCGGCCGCGTATTCGGTAGTCGCCTACCGAACCGCCTACCTCAAGGCCAATTTCCCCGCAGAATTCATGGCGGCCAACCTTACCAACGAAATTTCGAGCACCGACAAACTTCCCGAATACATCGACGAAGCGCGGAAGATGGGCATTCCTATCGACCCGCCGGATATCAACCGATCAGATAAACACTTCACGGTTGTTGAAGGTAGAATCGTCTACGGTCTCATGGGAATCAAAGGCGTCGGGGCGAACGCGGTGGACGAAATCCTCGCGCGAAGAGCCGAGGAAGGCCCGTTCAAGAGCTTCATGGATTATCTTGAGCGCGTCGACCTCCGCGCGGCAAGCAAGAAAGTCACCGAGCTGTTGACGCAGACGGGAGCCTTCGACCAATTCGGAAATAACCGCGCGACGCTCATAGCGAACAACGAGCGCTCTTACGAATACGCGCAGAACAAAAAGGACGACAAGAAGTTCGGACAATCGAGCTTGTTTGAGGACTCCGGGGAAAAAGAATACCCCGACTTCGTTTTTGAGGAAGTCCCGGACTGGGACCAAACGGAAAAGCTGCGCATTGAAAAGGAATTGATCGGTTTTTATTTTTCCGGCCACCCGATGGACAAATACCGCATGGCCTGGGAACGCTCAACGACCCTGGACCTTGCGCACCCCGACCGGGCGACGATCGACAAGGAATATACGATCCTGGGACAACTGAAATCCACCCGCCCCTATCAGACGAAAAAAGGCAAATGGATGGGCTTTGGATCCTTGTCCGATTTCAACGGGGATATCGACCTGGTGTTCTTCCCCGAAGTGTGGGAAAAAAACCGAGACCACTTGGCCGTGGATTCCGTGATCGCGTTGAAAGGAAAAGTAGACAACGGCAGAGAAAAACCGAGCTTCCTCGTCGATGCCGTTGTGGATGTGGAAGCCCTCGCCGAAAAATCCTACCGGGAAATCCACGTCCGCTTGTCTGCCGGGGCCGCGGAAAACGAGGAAACCCTCTATCCGCTCCGGGATTTCCTATTTGAAAATACCGGCAGCTGCGGCATTTTTTTCCACATTCCGCTCGGCGCTTCGG
>JBAYHM010000160.1:0-10191 GCA_041666155.1 Treponemataceae bacterium | reverse complement strand
TTGAGGTGTCCTTGGTCGTCTGGGCGAAAATCAATCCGAACGAAGCAGCGATACACAGAAAAACCGATACGAATCGTTTCATTAAGTGCCTCCGTGTGAATTTGTTAGTGGAATAATAAAAGTTATTCAAGATGTTATAATCATTTTTGATGCGTTATGAACTTTTTTTGTTGGTTTTCCATATAGAAAAATGATCATAGCGTATCAAAAAGTAATATAAAGTGCTTTAACGGATTTATCGCGGCTAAATGCTCTCGCCAAAATCGCATCGATTTCTGAGGGGTATAGGCGTGAAGGACGCGCGCGCCGCTTCGGCAAAAACGACAGGACGGCCTCATGGAACGTGATGGAACGTGGCGTCTCAATGGCTGCGGGATGAGTTCATTCGCCGCTTTTCTTACCCGAGACTTCTCGTGGTTTTGCGTTTGCCGAAAAAAATTGACACGTTTCAATTATTGTATCATACTCAGTGAACTAGGTATGTATTACCTATACCAAGAGAGGAGGCTCACATGCGCAAAAGATTTATTTTGATTGCCCTGTTCCTATTTGTGGCCGCGACGTCTTTCGTCGGCGCGGCAGGCTCCCAGGAGCCGAAGCAGGACGCGAAGATGGAATTAACCTTCTTCTACCCCGTTCAGGTCGGTGGACCGCTCACCGCGCTCATCGACAAAATCTGCGCCGATTTCATGGCCGAAAACCCCAACATCGCGATCAAGCCTGTGTACACCGGAAATTACGACGATACGGTCGTAAAAATTCAAACCGCCATCCAGGGCAAGAATCCCCCAGATTTCTTCATCAACCTCGCCACGCAGCGTTTTTCCATGGCGAGTTCCCAAATCGCCATGCCGCTCGATGATTTCATCAAAGCCGACGGGGACGCTGGAAAAGCGTATATCGATGACTTTCTCAAAGGATTTATGGAGGATTCGTACGTCAACGGCAAAATTTACAGCATCCCGTTCCAGAGAAGCACGATGGTTCTTTTTTACAACAAGGACGCCTTCTCCGAGGTCGGGCTGAACCCTGAAAAGGCGCCGATAAGCTGGAAAGAATTGGTCGAATACTCCCAGAAACTGGTCAAGAAAGACGCCGCCGGCAATTATGAACGCTACGGCGTGGGCATTGCGCTCAATTCCGGTTCCGCTCAGTGGGCTTTCACCGGTTTTGCCCTTCAAAACTCCGTCGATGGACGGAATTTGATGAGCGAAGACGGCAAGAAAGTGTACTTCGATACTCCGGAAAACGCCGAAGCGTTGCAATTCTGGGTCGATCTACAGAACAAGTACGGCGTCATGCAGAAAGGCATCGTGCAGTGGACCGACCTTCCCGGCCAATTCCTGGGCGGCAAAGTAGCGATGATCTACCATACCACGGGCAACCTCACCAACATCAACAAGAACGCTACCTTCAAGTTCGGGACTGCCTTCCTTCCCGGCTCGAAGCGGATCGGCGCACCGACCGGCGGCGGCAACTTCTACATCACCAGCGGCATAGCTCCGGCCCGCCAGAAAGCCGCGTGGAAATTCATCAAGTTCGCGACTTCCGCCGAACGGCTGGCCCAGTGGAACCTGGATACCGGGTACGTCGCTCCCCGAAAATCATCGTTTGAAACCAAACTCATAAAGGACTATTGGGCACGTCTCCCTCAGGCCAAGGTCGCTTTCGAGCAGATTCCATACGCCAAACCCGAGCTGACCACCTATGAGGCTTCCAAGATGTGGCGGATACTCAACGACAATATCCAGTCCTCGATCACCGGGGAAGCTACCCCCGCTCAAGCGATGAAGAAAGCTCAAGCGCAGGCGGAAGACGCCCTGAAGCGGTACCAGTAATTTGCATGACGGCGGGGTCGTTTGGAAACGACACCGCCGCGGCGGAAAATATTCCAACCGAGGCTCTCCATGAAAAGCTATCATAGCGGCATACTTACTCGCGCCGTAAAAACCAACATTAAGGCCTGGGCTCTTTTGTCGCCGGCCTTATTGTTCTTGCTCGTGTTCACCGTCTTTCCGATTTTGCGCAGCTTCTACCTCGGGTTGACCCAGTTCGAACTCGGAATGCGTACCCCGGTTTTCATCGGCTTGGAAAACTACCTCAATTTCGCAAAATCGCAGCTGTTCTGGAAAATCATGGGAAACACGCTGCTGTTTTCTCTGCTGACCGTCATTCCCAGTATGGTCATCGGGCTCTGTTTGGCTTTGATCGTAAATAAGAAATTCAAGGGCGTCGGTTTCTTGCGGACGGCTTTCTTTTATCCTGTGGTAATGCCCATGATCGCCATCGCCAGTATCTGGATGTTCATCTACATGGGGGAATCGGGCATGCTTGACCAGCTTCTGATCATGGTCGGGCTGAAACCGCTTAACGTCCTCTCATATCGGCACACGGTTGTTCCCGCAATGTCTTTCATGTACGTCTGGAAGGAAGCGGGTTACCTGATGATTTTCTTCCTGTCGGGGCTTCAGAATATTTCCGAGGAAATGTACGAAGCTGCTACGATAGACGGCGCTAAGCCGTGGACGATGTTCCGAAAGATCACGCTTCCCCTGTTGGCGCCTACTTTGCTTTTCGTGTCCACAATCGCTCTGACCAACAGCGTCAAGCTGGTCGACCATATCGTCATCATGACGGAGGGCGGTCCGAACAACGGGAGCACCATGTTGCTGTACCACATTTATCAGCAGGGCTTCGCGTGGTTCGATCAGGCTAAGGCATCGGCGCTTACTGTCGTCATGCTGGTGATAATGCTGGGGATTTCCATGCTGCAGTTCGTGAACACCGACAGCAAAATCCATTACAACTAGGAACCGGAGCAGACTTATCATGCAGAAGCATAACCGCGGCCTGATGCCCGTATTCGGATTCCTCCTGGCAATCTTCTGGCTTATTCCTCTCGTCTGGATGATAGGAACGGCTTTCACCGAAGGCTCCTACAACATGTCGCTCCTTCCTCAAACGAAGCCGACATTCGAGAATCTACGCTATGTGTGGAACGCGGTTCCCTTCGGCCGCTATTACCTGAATACCGTCATCGTCGTAATCGTCACGTACAGCGTGCAGTTCATTACCGTAACGATGGCGGCCTACGCGTTGGCTACTCTGAAGTTCAAAGGCGAAAAGCTGGTTTTCATCATAATTTTTATCCAGATAATCATACCCAACGACGTTTTGATCAGCCCCAATTATATGACTTTGAGCGATCTGGGCCTCACCGATACGAAATTAGGGATTATGCTTCCCTTTTTCGGTAGCGCGTTCGGTATTTTCCTTTTACGTCAAATGTTTAAAACAATTCCGACCGCGCTCGCGGAAGCGGCCGTCATCGACGGCTGCAACACCTTTCAGATCATCAAGAACGTGTACGTACCCAGCGCAAAGACCGCGTATATTTCGTTTGGACTGGTTTCCGTCAGCTATCATTGGAACAATTTCCTTTGGCCGCTGATCGTCACCAATTCGCCGGAAAATCGGACTCTGACCGTAGGCCTCGCCCTGTTCGCCAAATCGAAGGAAGCGGTGATGCAGTGGTCGAACGTCTGCGCCGCGACCTTCATCATCAGCGCTCCGCTTGTGCTTGCCTTTTTCATTTTCCAGAAGAAATTCATCAACAGCTTCATAAGTTCGGGAATCAAATAAGACGAGGACGCATTCATGGATCTCACCTTCGTAGGTAACGGCTCCGCGTTCAATCCGGTCATGGAAAACTCTAACGCGTTCTTCACGGTCGGGGACCGACTCTACATAATCGACTGCGGCGAGACCGCTTTCGGAAAGTATTGGAATTTACCCGCGCTCCGGAACGCTTCCGAAGTTACCGTGGTAATTACGCACTTGCACTGCGACCATGTCGGGAGTCTCGGATCGTTGGTGTCCTATTGCTACTACATGCTCGGGAAAACGATCCGCATTGTCCACCCCCTGGATACCATCGTGCGGCTGCTCGATCTGCTGGGAATCAAACGGTCGTGCTATCGCTATATGAGGGAACTTCCGGAAGGCCCCTGCGAGGCTGCCGGCTTCAGGGCCATCCAGGTGGAGCACGTTGACGACATGACCTGTTTCGGCTACGTCATCACGACCCCGAATTGGACGGTGTACTTCAGCGGCGACGCGAAGTCGGTACCAGCAGAAGTTGTCGCCTCTTTCGCCGCCGGCCGGATCGATCGCATCTATCAGGATACGAGCCTTGCTCGAAGCGATCATCCTACCCACGGAACGCTTGCGGATCTGGAAGCGGTATTTCCGCCGGAGGTGCGCGATCGGGTTTTCTGCATACACCTGGATACGGATTACCGGCCGCTCCTGCGCGAAAAAGGTTTCGGCTTGGTGACGTTGCTGGAGAACTAAGAGGGCGCGGAGAGAGTGAGCGCGCTCGCGTTCGCTTCGTACTGTTCCTGAGCGCCTTTGAGCGCTTCCTGTGGGGTCTGCGCTCCGCTGTAGGCGTTTTTTACGGCCATGCCCAAAATGCTCAAGAAACGGCGCTCGTCGAAAGGCGCGTTTTGCTTTGAAGGCGTCCTGCGGTAATGCGAGCGGGAGAAGCATTCCTTCGATAGTTCAAGCCAAGGGTAGGTGTCGACGACTTCGTAATTGTCAAAGGATTTCTTGCAGGAAGGGACGCTGCCCAGGAGCGTAAGCGCGGACGAAATCGGTTCGCTGCACATCCATCGAATAAATGAAAGCGCTAGTTCCGGCTGTCTGCTGAACCGTGAAACGCCGAGCGTGCCGCCGCCTATGATTGAGTTGTTTCCGGGAACCGCCGCGTAGCCGATTTTATTGATGACCTTAGAGTTTTTCCCGAGTATTTCCGATGCGAAGTTGCTGTAGAGGATGGACATGGCTACGTTTCCGTCCGCGAATTCCTGGGCCGCATTCGTCCACCAGGTGCAATAACGTTCCTTTGAGCAGTATTTTAATTCTACGAGATCCTCAAGAGACTTCAACGCCGGCGCGCTTGTAAGCAGTATCCTGCCGTCGGGAGCGAATAGGGAATCCGTGTAGCTGAAATACCTAGTCAGAAATTCCGTTCCGGCGACGCCCGTACTGCCGAGCGTCACTGTGCTTCCGTAATCTACGGGGGATTGCGGTGTAAGCGTTTTCGTAAAAAAACGAGCGATGCGATTATATTCGGCGAAATTCCGGGGAGGTTCCAAGCTGCTTTTATGTTCCTCATGAAAAAGACGCTTAAGCACGGTGCTTTCAAAAAGATCTTTCCGGTAGAAAAACAGCTGATTGCTCGGCGAGACCGGCAATGCGTAGAGGGTGTCTTCGACAAAGGAATATTTTCGGCTTATTCCTTCCACGAAGGTATCCAACACCGCGGTGACGGACGGATCTATTTGCTCCAATGGACGAAGTATCTTATGCGCAAACCAGGAAAGCCAGGTCACGTCCAAACGGACAATATCGTAAATGCTCGTGTTGTCCATCGAGGTGAGTACCTCATGGATTTCCTCGTAGGAAAAAACAGAGACATTCACTTCGACTTTTGTGGATTGCGTGTAGATGCGGGAAAGGCTCCGCATCGCGTCGGCGGCCGGACTCTCCAAAGTCAGCACGTTAAGCCGAGTTGATGTAACGCGCTGATTGGAAAGAATGATGCCGTCCCATTTCCTGAAACCGGCGTTTTCAAGGATGGTTCGTCGGCCTGTCCTTTTATCTTCCAAATTGGAAACGAGGAATTTCGCGGAAGTTTGGCCCATCAGCCGGTAGTTCAGCTCGTACTTCGTATAATCGCTTTCCGGCATGGAAAATATCGGAGAAACAGTGAAGATGGAGGTCTGAACCGCGGCGTAGAAATTCTCCCACACGTCTTTAACGGTTTGCGCGAAATCGTGATTCGTACAAAAGATACCTTCAGGCGGATTCGGCGTAAAAATTTGTATAGCGCTCTGATTTTTTCGGAACAGGTCCGTCTGTATATGTGCCACCGTACAAGTACCGGCGGCTTTCATCGTTTCCCTGAACGCCGCAATGAAATCAGCCTCATTCGAAAAAGATAGGTTATCAGACAATAATGAAAGGGATTTGAATCTCTTTTGTATCGCAAGTTGGGCAAGGGCTTTGCCGCAAAGGGCATAATCGAAACCCACGTAGTTACAAGGAGATCCAGGATCTCTCTCGACAAAGAGGACTTCATGTTCCGCAAAACCGGCTTCCCGATACGCGGTTGAGCCTTGCTTTAGGCAGGAAAATACCGCGATTCCCGTCGCCATCTCGGAGCGGATCTGAGCTAATGCCGCCAACTCCGTTTCCGGATTATCATTGGAAATATATTGCAGTACCGTATAACCCTGGTTTTCAGCGTAGGATTTGAAGGACAGATAAAAATCGACATAGTGACGGAAGCGGATGTTCGGTAAAATTACGGCGAGGATTTTTCCTTTACCCTTACGCAGCAACTTTGCCCGTTCATTTACCGTATAACCAAGCGTAGCCGCAGCATTTTCCACCATTCTGATTTTTTCGCTGCTGACAATCCCCTTGCCGTTAAGAACATTGGAAACGGTTCCCTGGGATACTCCCGCCAGCTGTGCTATGTCTTTGATGGTGGGCATTACTCATTCTCCGAAAGAAGTATACCATGTCTTTATAATCGATAACCATTCACTTGCCTTTCAGATTGGCTGCTTGAGCGCATTCAGTATGCCGTGGTCTCACGGTAAGTCATCCCCTTGACAGCGAAACATGTTTTCGATATGTTGAGGAGCCTTTCTGGAGCGGTGTCCGAGCGGTTTAAGGAGGCGGTCTTGAAAACCGTTGAGCCCGCGAGGGTTCCGGGGGTTCGAATCCCCCCTGCTCCGTTATTCAGATAGGTACACTGGAGCGGTGCGAGAGTGGCCGAATCGGGCTCCCTGCTAAGGAGTTGTGCCCCAAAAGGGTACCGGGGGTTCGAATCCCCCCTGCTCCGTAGATGGTGACAATTTTGTCGTTGATTTCTGACTTTCGATAAGACGGGGGATTCGAACCGGAATCCTCGCCGACCGGAGGGAGGAAGAGGCGGCAGGGATGCCGCCGAAAGAGGATGTAGGCGGGTTGGAGGAGCGTACGTGAGGTACGCGACGGAAACCGAATCCCCCCTGCTCCGTAGATGGCGCACAAGCGCGATGGCCGTAAACGGCCAAGACATATAATGAGGTTGTAGCTCAGCTGGATAGAGCATCAGATTGCGGATCTGAAGGTCGGAGGTTCGAATCCTCTCAGCCTCAAGTTAATTTCGGAGAGATGCGAGAGCGGTTGAATCGGACGGTCTCGAAAACCGTTGAGCCCGTAAGGGCTCCGAGGGTTCGAATCCCTCTCTCTCCGCCGAAATGTCGGTATTTTTGACGGTTTTTCCAACCAGAGGTTTGTGAGGGATTCGAACCGTCGAACACGAGGTTCGAATCCCAGCCGACCAACGGGAGGAAAAGGCGGCATGGATGCCGCCGGCAGGGGATGGAGACGGGTCGTAGGAGCGCACGTGAAGTGCGCGACGAAGACCGAATCCCTCTCTCTCCGCCGAAATGCCGGTATAAATCCCGGCGAAATGGCGTTCAACCCTGTTGAGCGCCGTGTTTTTTTCCCGTCTTTGGAGAGATGTCCGAGTGGTCGAAGGTGTACGCTTGGAAAGCGTATGTGCCCAAAAGGTACCGAGGGTTCGAATCCCTCTCTCTCCGTATTCCCCGTAGTCAGGCGCCATGCGAACGTCCGCCGCCCAACCCCGCCAGGTCCGGAAGGAAGCAACGGTAAGCGGATGGGCGTTGCGCCGTGGATTTCCTGATTGCGGGGTTTTTTATCCGCTCGGTTTTCTAGACCCCGTTTGCGGGCGGTAATCCGAGTGTGCGCATTGCAAAGAGCATCGCTATCGAAATAATCAGCAGCAGAATAAAATAGACAATCGTGTATAACACCCACCTGCCGAAACTTATTCGTGCGACTCGCCGAATGATCGTCGCCATGATGACCGCCTGCACCGACGCGATAGGTGACGCGAAACCTCCGAGCGAAGTCCCAACAATGGCGGCAAGGGCAAAAAAAGACCAATCCGGGTGTCCCGATATAAGATTCGTGAGAACATCCATGACCGCTACGTTGTCGGCCACCGCTGATAAGAGTGCGCTGCCCGTTAGGATACCCGCGCCGGTGATGGCCGGTGATCCAAGATTCAATAGAATTTTTCCGAGGTAGTCGAACGCTCCGGCAAAGTTGAGTTCGGAAATGGTGACGAATATGGCAATCAGGAAGAACGCCTCGGTCATATTGTGCTTTGTTTGTTCGAGAATATAACGGCGGGCTCCGGGTTGCACCGCGGTCACGGCCAGCAGTCCCGCTATGACAGTTGAAGCCCAGGTCGGGAATGAGGGTATAAACGCGTGTGCGATCAACAGCGTAATGAGCAAGCCGCCGCTGGCAAGGATCAGATTTCTGCTGCGGGTTCTTGCTTTGTATTCATCGTGTACATGCTTGAGCATATCTCCGATCAGAAGGTCCGCCATTGGGTTTTCTTCCGAGCGGTAATGGTAATAATCGATCAGGCCTTGCGCGAGCTCCTCGCTGTTCAGGTTTACGGAAAGCGCTTCATGGACGATATGGCGCGGGATGCCTGCTTTGAGCGCGGCTTCAAAATCCGGCAATCCTTCATCCTCCACGATGCGTGCCATTTCGGCGAGCGAACGAACTTCCACGGTACCGATGGCTTCAAGGGTATCGGCTAAAGTTCCCGTGCCCGCATGGGCTCTTCTCAGGGACACTCCTTCCAGGAGAATCTCCATTTCAGGCCGGTCGCTGCGAATCTTGGGATATTTTCTGACGATGAGCCATGAGGCGATCGCGCAAAGGCCGGCGGCGGGCAAAGCGAACAGCGAGGCGTATTTTACGAAAAAAAACGGTGAAAGTTTCAGTTTTTCCGCCGCTAGTATGTTCGTCGGTTCACCCAGCACGAACCACACGCCGCCGATATTTGTCGCGACGACAAGAAGCAGCAGAATTTTGACGATATCTTCCGGGCGCATTCCGCTTGAAAGCAGAATCGTGAGGGTGATGATCCCCATGATCGTGGTGATCGTGGCCCCGTCGAAGATGCCGGAAAGCAAGCAGGTGAGAATCATTATCGCTACGATTATTGTCCCGAGTTTACCTTCCGCTTTTTTAACGATTTTCCACGCGAGGTCCCCGATGAAGCCGGAATAGGAGAAGGTATTTACGACAAGGTATAGCCCCGCGAGAAAAACGAAAATTTCCAGATGCATCGCATGGGCTATTTCACGCAAATTCTCGATAATATCCCCGTGCGGGGAAGCCGGTATCCCGAACTTCGATACGTAAACGAAGAATCCGGTGGCGCCTAAAATGCTTGTCACAAAGGTTTTAGTACTCGGCTTGCCGTCGTCTGCCAGGGAAAGTAAAATCATTGAAGCGATCAATACCCAGCCGAGAGCGAGCAAATGATACCCCAAAGCCGCAATGCCTAGAACAGCTAGGGCGCATGCCGTGATGAAAACGATAAGTTTACTATTCATATAAGTTGTCGTTACCGTACAAGTGAAATTACCAATCGTCAAGTTTTTCCGTGTGGATTCCTGATTTAAAAAAAAACAGTTTCCCGCTATACTCAAGTCTATGGCTTATGAAGTGACCGCGACGCGACGGCGCCCCAAGACCTTCGACGAGATGGCCGGGCAGGAATTTGTCGTCTCTACCCTGAAAAGTTCGATCGAGTCGGGGCGAATCGCCCATGCGTACCTGTTTTCCGGTCCGCGCGGCTGCGGTAAGACGAGCGCGGCGCGTATTCTTGCCCGTTCGCTCAACTGCGAAAAAGGCCCCTCCGCGACACCCTGCGGCGTGTGTTCCGCCTGCATTGAGATAGCGCGCGGCGCGAGCCTGGACGTCATAGAGATTGACGGCGCGTCCAACACGAGCGTTAACGACGTTCGTCAGATCAAAGACGAGGTTCTCTTTCCGCCGAACTCAGGTCATTATAAGGTCTACATCATCGACGAAGTCCACATGCTCTCCAACAGCGCCTTCAACGCGCTTTTGAAAACCATCGAAGAGCCTCCGCCCTATATCGTCTTCATCTTCGCCACTACCGAGCTCCATAAGGTGCCGGCTACCATCAAGAGTCGCTGTCAGCAATTCAATTTTCGCCTTTTTTCCGTCGATACGATTAAGCGGCTTCTTGCCGAAGCCTGGCGCGAAACGAAGATTGAG
>JBAYHM010000159.1:0-10397 GCA_041666155.1 Treponemataceae bacterium | reverse complement strand
TCCTGCCGTTGTTGCTTCTATTGCTTTCCGGCTTAATATTCTCGATGGTCATGGTTCTCAGTCCCTACGAGCGGCTCGCGGTCTTCCTTCCCGATCCCGAGGCGGCTTCCGCCAATGTATCCTTTGAAGAACTTATCACCCGTTATGGTCTTGACGCGCCGTTCTACGTGCAATACGGGAACTGGCTCAAAGAAGTGCTCAAGGGAAACCTCGGCTGGTCGCCTTCCGCGAGAATGCCCGTGAGCGAGGCCATCGCGCAAAATTTTCCGGCGACCATGGAACTCATGCTTTGCGGATTCCTGATCGTTTTTTTCGGCGGGATTTCGCTCGGAACTTTCGCCGCGGTGCGGCACAACCGCCTGCCCGACCAAGTGGCCCGCGTGGCGACGATCTTCGCGCTTTCACTGCCCGAGTTTGTCTTCGGGCTTCTTCTTCTCGTGATCTTCTATGCCGTACTAGGATGGCTGCCCCCCGGGAGACTCAGCCTCTGGGCCGAGGACATCGTCTACTCCGACTCGTTCCGGCGTTTTACCGGCATGAACACGGTGGACGGACTCCTCAACGGAAACATTCCCGTATTCCTTGACGCCCTCAAGCACCTCGTGCTGCCCTCTATCGCGTATTCATTGGGGTTCCTGTCCACGATCCTCAGGCTCATGAGGTCCTCCCTCCTGGAGACCCTGGGCAAGGAGTATGTCCTGACGGCGCGGGCCAAAGGGCTTGCCGAAAAAATCGTCATCAACAAGCACGCGCGGCGCAACGCCTTGCTGCCGATCATCACGGTCGCCGGAGGGGTGGTCGCCAAGATGCTCGGCGGAGCCGTCATCATCGAAACGGTGTTTAATTACCGGGGGATGGGGACCTTCATCGTGACTGCGGCCCAAGGGCTGGATTTTCCCGCGATCCTGGGTTTTTCGCTGATGATAGGCATCATCATCATCACGGTGAATCTCCTCATCGACATTCTATACGTGATACTGGACCCGACCATAAGCTTCGAGGGCAAGAATGGATAGCATAAGGCGAGTGCTGAAAAATCCACTCGGCGCGACCGGAGTGACGATAATCCTGTTCTGGGCGATTATCGCCCTCATGGCTCCCGTCCTCGCAAAGCCGAAAAACCCGGATAATCCCTATGCGATCAAGCGCGTGGGGTATTCCGCGCTTCCCACCCCGCCATCACCGAAATCCATCCTCGGAACAACGGGTGGAGGCTACGACATCTTCTACGGCATGGTGTGGGGTGCGAGAACCTCGTTTAAAGTAGGCCTCATCGTCGTATCCTGCACCTTCCTCATCGGAGTGGCTCTCGGGGGGATCGGCGCCTACATAGGCGGGACCTGCGACATGATCATCATGCGGATAACCGACCTCTTCATGAGCTTCCCCTTCCTCATCGCCGTCATCATAGTCAGCATAGTGCTCGGAAAGGGACAGGACAAAGTGATTCTCGCCATGATCGTGTTCGGCTGGCGACAGTACGCGAGGATCACGCGGAGCGAAGTCCTCTCAATCAAAAACAAGGACTTCGTGATGGCGGCGCGGAGCATCGGCGTCGACGAGTCCAAGATTTTTCTCTTCCACGTTTTGCCGAATTCCATCTTCCCCGTCTTCGTGATCGCCTTCATAGACATCGGCGTCACCGCGCTGGCGGCGGCTTCCATGAGCTTCATCGGCGTAGGAGCCGAGCCGGGATACGCCGACTGGGGACAAATGATCACCTTCTCGAAGAACTGGCTCCTGGGAATCGAAGGCGATACCCTCCATTACTGGTACACGTACACCTACCCCTCGATCGCCATCGTAAGTTTCATCCTGGGATGGACCCTCCTCGGGGACACGCTGCGGGACGTCCTCGACCCTAAACTACGAAGAAAAGGAACAAAGAAAATTGAGAGTAATTGACGCTCATACCCATATCGGGCTGGCGGAGTTCGTCGTACGGCCGATTTCGCCCGAGAAGCTCAAGAAGCCGGCCTTCCAGGACAAGACGACGCAGACTCATGAGGAACTCCTGGAATCACTGGACCGGAACGGCGTCGAAAAGGCAGTGGTCTTCCCGTTCCCCTTGGCTGAAGCGGACGAAGTCAAGGCCAATTCCTATGTTCTTGACGCCTGGAAACGCCACATAGACCGGATCATTCCCTTTGCCCTGGTCGATGACCAGCCGCTCACCTGGGCAAAGGCGGGGTTCAAGGGCTATAAGCAGCATTTCCTGCTGGAACCTGAGCGCTTCGACTCAAAGCGGATATACCGGGAGATTGCCTCCACCGGACTGCCCCTCATGGCCCACTTCCCTACCCGGGAAATAGTCGAAAGTGCCGAGAGGATCCTCGGTTTCGCGCCCGACATCAAGCTGATCATCGCCCACATGGGAAGGTGCGGACCATATACGGGCAACTGCGTGATGGAGAACGTCGCACGGCTCAAAAAGCACGAGAATGTCTTTTTTGAGACGTCGACGATACGCGACCTGCCGACCTTCAAGGCGGCCCTGTCCGAACTGGGCGCTTCGCGGATCTGCTTCGGTTCCGACATCCCCTTCGGATCGAAAGTGGGCCCGAATCCCCAGGGCGATGAACTGAGCCTATTGCTCCAAGCCGTGACCGACGAAGAGGATCGCGAGCGGGTTTTCGCCGGAACCATACTCAGCCTTGTAGGGGAGGCCTGACATGAGCGCTACCCTGATGTCGGAGATAACCTGGGCCGAAGCCCGTAAAGCTTTGGACGGGAATACCGTCGTGGTGCTCCCCATCGCGGGCGGCACCAAGGAGCACGGCCATCACCTCCCGCTCGGAACGGACATGTACGTAATCGACGAGCTCGCGCGCATCGTGACGCGGGATTCCGGCGCCCGTGTGCTGATGCTGCCGACCCTGAACTTCGCCTACTTCCCGGCCTTCGTCGATTGGCCCGGAACGGTTTCCATCGGGGCGAATAATTTCATCAACTTCGTGAGCGATATCGTACGCAGCTACGCTCGGCACGGGGCGAAGAAATTCCTGCTCCTGGACGGCGGCGTCTCAACCCAGGGGCCCCTCTCGATAGTCTCGTACGATCTGGCGAACGAACTCGGCATCAGGGTCGCCGTCACGAACATCGCCGAGCTGGGGGGCGAAGCGAAAAAGCGCGTATGCGAAGAAAAGGGCGGCGGCCACGGCGACGAGAGCGAGACCTCCTGCGTCCTCGCGATACGGCCCGACCTCGTCCATCTTGATCGTGCGGTGAACGAGACCATAAAGGCGGTTCCCCACACGCGGAGCGAGACGGGCGCGCTGCTGATAACGTTGAAGGGACCGATGAGGACCGCAAGCGGCATAAACGGGGCCCCCAAGGCGGCCGCGCCGGAAAAAGGCCGAGCCATCCTGGACGCCATGGCCGGTGAGGTTCTCGCCTTCATCGCCGCCTTCCTCGACCTGGAGTAAAACGATGATTTCGTTCAGATACGACGCGCCCGAATACGGCGCGGCCGAGATCGCCGCTATGTTGTCCGAAATCGTGGGAAAGCGCGAGATCGCGCTTGATGCCTATTCTCTCGGCGGGGAAGTCTCGCGGTTCGAAGCGGAAATAGCCGGAGTTCTCGGCAAGGAGAAGGCCGTCTTCATGCCCACGGGGACGCTCGCGAACCACCTGGCGATCCGGGCGCTCGCCGCCAAGGGCAGCCGCGTCATCGTGCAGGAACGGAGCCACATCTACCAGGACGTGGGCGACGCGTTATCCACCCTGTCAGGCTTCCAGCTGATACCGCTCGGGCATCACCGGGCGCAATTCACGCTTGAAGAAGCGAAGGAAGCCCTGGCCGATGCCGCCGAAACGCGGGTGAGGACGGGGATCGGAGCCATGTCGATCGAAAGCCCCGTAAGGCGCTGCCACGGAGAGGTCTTCGATTTCGGGGAAATGTCCAGGCTGACAGCATGGGCGAGGGAAAACGGGATCGGCACCCATCTTGACGGTGCGCGGCTTTTCATCGCGTCGCAGTACACGAAGATACCGGTTCGGGAATATGCCGCCCTCTTCGACACGGTCTATGTATCCCTCTACAAATATTTCGGGCCTCCCTCCGGCGCCGTGCTCGCGGGACCGGCGGCGCTCTTGGACGGGATGTTTCACGAAAGGAGAATGTTCGGAGGCGGACTCAACCAGGCATGGCCCTTCGCCGCGCTCGCCGTCGACGGTCTAGCCCGTTTCGCCGAGGAATTCGCCGAAGCGGCGCGGATTTCCGAAATCTTGATCGACACGCTCGTGGATTCGGGCGGTTTCGCCGTATCGAGAGTCCTGAACGGCAGCAACATTTTCGGCCTGGAACTTACGGAGAGAAAAGCCGACGCGGGGAAATTCGCCGCGGCCTTGCGGAAGCGGGATATTTTCCTGCCTGACGCGTCATCGGGACGTTTTTACTTGAAAGTGAATACAAGCTTGTGCGGTTGGACGGCGGAGCATATCGCCGCCGAGTTCCTCTCCGCCGCGACCAAAGCTTCTTCCGACGCGTAGTTGGTTGACGCAAAGCCGGACGCGCCCGCAGGGAACGAGTGAGAAGCGCCTTCGGCGCGGCCGTTTCAGTCCCCGTGCGGCGTCATGACGGGGAGAGTGTCGCGCCGTACGAGAAAACGATCGAACCATTCGCGCGTCTGCCTGTTGCGCTCCGGGATGCATTCGGAAAGGGCATGATCGGCCCCTTCCAGCATCATGAGCCTAAAGGGGTGCCTCTCCTTCAAAAGCCGTTCCCCCATGCGCAAGGCGGAGAGGGGATTGACCCGCCAGTCGGCGCTCCCTTGGAGAATGAGGATCGGCGTCGTCGGGCAGAGCTTTTCAGCCCAGTAGACGGCGCTCCGCTCTCTGAGGACGTTCTCCCTGTCCGACTCGAAGTCGGGGATAAGCTCCCGGTAAACCTCTTCCATATCCTTCCGGTCGTCGCACCAAGTCGTAAGATCGGAAACCCCGCAGCGGATGACCGCCGCCCCGACCCGCGATGTTTTCGTCAAGGCCAAGTAGGTCATCATGCCGCCCCTTGAACCGCCGTACATGCCGATCCTGGCCCGGTCGGCGCAAGGCTCGTCGTCGATCAGAGAGAAGAGACTCATGACGTCGCCGATATCCGCGCCGCCGAATTCGTCTTTTCCCTCGCTGCCGCAGCCTCCCCGGTACTGGCTCGCGACCACGAAGTAACCCCAAGCGGCCATCCGGCAGATCAGGTTGACCATGACGAGGGGGTTGATCGAGCCGAACTCCCGGTTCCCGCCGCGGTTGAAGATGACGCAGGGAAAAGGCCCCTCTCCGCGAGGTTTTACCTGAAAGCCTTTAATCTTGAGTCCGTCACTCAGATAGGTGATGCAGCTCGCTTCCACCCCCGCAAGGTACTCATACCCCTCCGCGAAACCTCCGGTCGGGGCGAACACAGAAGCGGGGAATTCAAACGCCGACTTTTCAACTATCGCGCCGTTTTTCATAGTGCCTGTCCTTGCTTACCGAACGTGGGATGACAAAGGATAATTAAGCAATGGGAAAAGGTACACCCCACATAAAAAGCCGTTTAAAACCGCTTTCCTCTAAACTATGCCTGGATCCCGCCCGGCCTTTCAGTAAAGGCCGGGCGCGCCAGAAGAAATGCGAGAGAGCGGATCCGCAGGCCTACCGGCCGAGGACTAGCGATCTCGCATTTCTTCGTCGGCAGCCCGGAATTTTCTCCAGAGGCCGCGCGACTTCCCCTCAGCATTTATTTTTGGAGAAACAGCGGCTTCATATGCCTATCAAGCAGATTTTCCTTCACGTTCTTTTCCACACTCTTGCGGGAAGTTTCCAGCACCTTGAAATACCGGGCTCCCATTTCCACGGCAACCTTGTACCCGACGTGGAGCATCTGGCGGACGTTGAGATTGTAGTTCTTATCCGACTGCACGTGGCGCAAGGTCTTTGCGTATTGGTCGCCGGTCCAGCCGTCCACCACGTCGGGCGACGGCAATTTCGATTTATCGATATCGACGACTTCAGCGTAGGGCGCGACCAACTCGTCGTAGCGGCCGAACGCGACGCGGTACACTTCCTTCGCGATCACGAGCCCGTCTCCACCACCCTCGGCCAGACCGACGAGTTCTTCAAGCCAGGTGGTGCCGGCGGTCTTCAGATGTACTCCGGCGCCGCGTTTGCGGACGATGGCCTGGATGCCCGGATACAGGGAGAACTTGTCGCTACCCGAATGGACCGACAACTTGAGCCCCGCGGGCAGGCCGAAATTCTTGGAGGCGAGCTGCGCGACGCAGACGTCTTCCTCGAACTCTTTCATGAACGACTTCACGTTGCCGACATAGTCGACGCCTTTGTTGAAGCGGCCCGAAAATTTCGGAGCGATTGTATCGACCGGTATTCCTTCATCGGCGAGCGCCGAAAGGATGACGTAAAGTTCCGCGGGGGATTGCGGTTGGGCGGTTTCGTCCATCGACACTTCAGTGATGAAGTTGCCTTTCCCTTTCTTCGCGACTATGTGATTGTAAAGCGCGCTGGCCTCTTTAACCGCGACTAGGTATTTTGAGGCTACGGCGCGCAACAACGCCTCATCGATATTTACCGACGGGAGGCCTTCAAGTTTGAGCTCGCCGATCAGATTTTTCTTTTTTGCCGTGAAAGCAGCGATATCCGCGTCCAAGGACGGTTTCCCGATGAAATCGGCGACGTCCAGGGTAAAAAAGTCGCAATGGTCGATGAACTTGTCCACGGTTTTGATATTGATGTGATCGGCGTCCACGAAATAAGCGCCTCTCCAGCCGAAAGCCTTGATTGCCTCATCCGCGGCCCGGCGCTGATCTTCCGGCGCGGTGTGGGTGATCGTATGTTCGCGGTTGCTCTTATTCCAAACGATATCGATTTCGACTCCCGCGTCTACAGCGGCCTTGAGAGCTGAAAGCTGCGCGACGCCCTCGCGGCCGAAACGGTCGCCGGTACCTATAGAAAATCTGCCAAGTTTCTTCATAAAAGTCCTCCTAAAGCTGGTTAACCAATTATCACCGAACGCGCGATCACTGTCAAAGCCTTAGAATAGATGTTCTATCAAAACTCTTCAAGTTTTAAGATAGATCGCTGAAAGGTGTATCCTTGTCCATAAAATCGACCGGGTATATGATCAGCTAACGGAGGACAGCCTTGCGCACCGTCAGCGGATATATTTCACTCTACCTCTCGGCAACCATGTTCGCCGTCGTCACGCTTCTGGTTAGGATCTCTTCGCGGTACTATGACAGCGCCTTCATGTCCGCCTCCCGGTTCGCGATCGGCGCGATCATCTGTCTTGCCGTTCTCTACTTTGGCTACGGTACGGTCAAACCGGTAAAACCCGGCCTGCTCGTTTTTCGCGGGGCGTTCGGCGCGCTCTCCATGGTGGCCGGTTACGCGGCGATCGCGCTCAGCGGTCCCGGCCGAGCTACCGTGCTCAGCAACACCTATCCCCTATTCGTTGCCGTCTTCGGCGCGCTCTTCTTCGGCGAACGTTTCAGAATCCGCACGCTCGGAAGCATCGCGCTGTGCCTGGCGGGTGCGGTACTTATCGCGCGGGATGGTTCCGGCGCGAGCCTTGCCGGAGACCTGTTGGCCGTAGTCAGCTCACTATCGGCGGGAATGGCGGTCAATATAATCCGGCGCGCTTCCGCGTACGAAAATCCCTTCATGATTTATCTGAGTCCCTGCCTTTTCGGCTTGCCCCTCTTCTTTTTCGTCAATCCCGCCGTGCAGGTGACAGCCGGAGGCCTTGCGGGTCTAGCCCTTTTGCTAGCGATCGGCTCAGGCGCGGTCATCGCGCAGGCTCTCATGGGGCACGGGTACAAAACCGTAAGCGCCGGCGCGGGCAGCGTCGTTTTTTATTGGGAAACAGTTCTTACCGTGATCTTGGCGGTCCTGTTCACCGGGGAAAGCGCGAACGCCCGTTTCATCGCCGGACTAGTGATCATCATGGTCGGGTTGCGGGTAAACCAGGGAAGCGGACCGCGCGCCAAGGACGTGAAAAATCGTGCTGACTGATTTCCAGCTCTTGGGAATAGAGGAAACAAGCGACACGGCTCTCATTAAATCGGCGTATCGAAAAAGAATGAAAGAACTGCACCCGGATATGACCCGGGAAGAGGAATCCTTCGGTAAACACACGTTATTAGTAAGCATCAACCAGGCCTATAAGCGGCTGATGAACACCGGCAGTCGCGAAATAAGAGTGAAGGCGATGCCAGCCTCCGGAAAATCGACGGATGCGATCATCGCGCATTCCGATCCGGCGTACGTGTATTACAAAGCAGCCTTAAGCTTTTATATGAAAATCCACCCGTCCGAATGGGACTTTGAAAAAAGCGGAATGCTGAATATCAAGATATCCGAAGACAATAGAGAGCAGGAACTCATGCGCGAGAAAATAATGGCGTTGGTAAGCTTATTTCCGAAAGCGTATTATTATTTCAGCATTGTCGTTCATGAATACCCCGAATCCATTTGGGTCTTGGACGCCCAAGATAAAATGAGCAAAATTGAGAAAAGAACAAAACTGTATAAAAAAATAATAGACTCGTTCTCAACATGGAATGTCGATAGAAAAACCCAAAAAGAAAAATACAAAGAGCAATTCGACAAGCACAAAAAAACCAGAGATTCCTTTGATCCGGAATCTGAGAAAAGATGGAAGACATGATACGGAGGGTTCACCTTGAAAATAATCAAACTTGAAAACGCGCCCATCGCTCGGAAAGTGGAAGGATTTGAAGGCCGTAAGCTGACCGAGGGACCGCCCGCGACGGTAGTGCATATCCGCATGGAAGCGGGCGCTGTCATGGATCCGCACCCCGCCCCCGCCGATACCGCCTTTTTCATCGTGGAAGGAACAGGAACTGTTATTAGCGGTGGCGAATCGATCCGTGCCGAAAAAAACGTATTGATTGAAGCGACAAAGTGTTCAGTGAACGGCTTCCGCAACGACAGCGAAGGTCCCTTGGTAATTCTGGTTATCCGCGGTCAGCCCTAAAAACTCAGCTTCGTTCCTATTACCGCTTGCCAGGCACCGGAACGGGACCAGCCGAAAAGGTCGCCCTCCTCGCCGCTCTGCACAGACACGCTGCCGACGAGCTTGAAGCCCTGGAGCGGCGCCCATTGGACGGCCAGAGCCGTTTGGGAGGAAAGGTCGATCGGAGAAACGATTGCGCGCAGGAACGCGTACACGGTATTCGTCTTCCAAGAAAGCTCAGGGTATACCAGGAGAGCGTACGGGGAATCCAGGCTTGTGCCGCCTGAGAGGAAGGCGGCGGGACTGACGGCCGCGGATGCTATTTTCCGCGCTTCCCAACTTTCGTAAGGCCGCAGCGACGCTTCCAGACGGAAGGCGAGAGTACCGATCGAAGCGTCTCCCGAACCTTCACTTCCTAACGAGGGAATCGACCACTGATTGTAGAGTCCCGCGCTGACCGCCCAATCTTTTACTTCCGGATTGGTTGAGGCGCTTGAGGACGGAACTACCCGCGCGCTCGTGGATAAGTGCCAGTCGGCCAAGAGGTTTCCTTGAAGGCTCAGGTAGGGTTTGTGCGCGGCGACGGTGTTCGTCGCCGACTCACCCGCCCAGAGGTAGCCTGCTTCCGCTTTCACTTCACCCAGTTTGGCGTAGAAGCGGCCTCCAGCCGAACAGTTTTCCCAGCCGCCGAACACGGGCGTCGGGGCTGCCGGGTTCATGCTTTTCGCGATGATCGCGGACAAGGGAAGATCAGGCGGCAGCGCCACAGCTTCAAGGAAGGAAAAATCGCCAAAGGGCAGCGTCACTGCGGTCAGCCAGGTGTTGTCGTCGCGAAGGTCTTCTGCGGACAGGTCAACAGCTGTTGAGCCGAAGATGACGTTGCCCGCGTTGAAGAGAACTCCTTCACCCCAGGACAACCTGGTTTTTCCCAGAGTAAGACGAACGGCGTCCAGGCGCGCTTTCATCCATGCCTTTTGCAAAGTGAGCGCAACCGCGTCGCCACCAGCCTTGAAATCGAGCGTAACTTGTCCTTTCGTTTCGTTCGCGCCGCGGGAAGAAAAGGTCAGCTTCGCCTTCGACAGCGTGTATACGGTCGCCTCGGTATCGCTCGACGAGCGGATGGCATTTACGAAAGCTGAGACTTCCGTGGTCGTGACGGTTTCAGCCGATACTGAGATCGCGCCGAGAGCGGAGGCCAGCAGGACGGCCGCGATCCGGGTCGTTGTTGCGGCGTCCCTTCGATTCATTGCGCCTACCATTTGAGGTTATCCAAAGAGAAAATGCCTGCGGGGAGCGGTTTATTGATTGTCATTTCCCGGAAGGCCATTTCGGTGCTGGTCCCGATCTTGAGCGCGTCTTTTACCAGGAAGCGCGTGTTCACGGGAAAGCCTTCGATGACGCGGACGTCGAAGAAGGTCATATCCTTGAG
>JBAYHM010000158.1:0-10467 GCA_041666155.1 Treponemataceae bacterium | reverse complement strand
ACCCGACAAAAAAGCCAAAGGCAATGAGCGCCACTACCGCACCCGCGTGCGCTGCCGCAGCGATGAGCAAGGCACCCTTCCGACCGAAACGCAGGGGTATCGAATGAAGATTCTCGCCGCGATCAAACTCGATATCCTGAATTGCGTATATGATATCAAAACCCGCGACCCAGGCGGCATTCGCTCCGGCCAAGACAAGCACCGGCCAATCGATTCTACCAAGAACCGCAATCCAAGCTCCGACTGACGCACCCGCGCAGACAACGCCTAAAATTACGTGGCACAACCACGTGAAGCGTTTTGTAAACGAATAAAAAACGAATAGAACTCCGGCGACAGGCAGCAGCATGACGCACAACGGATTCAGAAAAAAGGCACACACGGTTAATACCGCAAAGGATATCGCGACGATTGCGATAGCTTCGAATACGCTTACGGTTCCCGAAGGAATGTGACGTGATGCGGTACGAGGATTTTTTGCGTCGATACGACCATCTATTACTCGGTTGAGAGCGTTGGCACAGGTTCTGCCGCCAAGGAAAGCAAGACTGATTAGGAAGCCTTCAAGCAAACGCAGCAGGCCGCCGGAGGCTGTCAACGCGGCAAGAGCCGTGAAGGAAAAGGAAAAAATCGAATGGCTGAACATAACCAAGCCGCTGTAACGTCGGACCGTATTCAAAATCCGTATTCCTTCCACCGTGAGTCCACCAAGCGTTTGACTTCGTCGGTCATCACGATATCGTCAGGCCATTCGCGCGTATGCCCCTCCTCCTGCCATTTTTTAGTTGCGTCTATACCCATTTTGTGTCCGTAATGAGGCAAGGGCGACGCATGGTCCAGAGCATCCAAAGGGCCTTCAACTATCACAACATCGCGTGCGGCATCAATATTATTAAACGCCTTCCATGCCACCGCTGATAGATCCTGAACATCCACATTTTCGTCCACAACGACCAACAGTTTCGTGTACATCATCTGCCCCATACCCCAAAGCGCATGCATCACTTTCTTGGCTTGGCCAGGATAACGTTTGCGTATGGAAATGAGGGCACAGTTATGAAAAACGCCTTCAAGGGGCATATTCATATCGACTATTTCCGGAACAAACATTTTCAGGAGAGGAAGGAATAAACGCTCGGTTGCCTTCCCAAGAAAACAATCCTCCATCGGCGGTTTTCCCACAATCGTACAATTATAAACGGGATTTTTTTTCCGGGTTATCCGTTCAAGATGGAATACAGGATACAAGCCCTTTAAGGAATAGTAGCCGGTATGATCTCCGAACGGGCCTTCCTCGCGCAGACCTTCTTCGGTATCGATGTAGCCTTCAAGAATAAATTCCGCGTTCGCGGGAACTTCGATCTCGTTCGTCGTGCACCGAGTACGTTCAATCGGAGCCTTCCGCAGAAAACCCGCGAACATCGCCTCATCAATAAATGGGGGCAAAGGAGCGGTTGCGGCGTAGATCATGGCCGGATCGCACCCAAGAGCGACGGAAACGGGCATTCGGCCGCCTTTTGCGCGCCATTTTTCCCACATCGAGCGCCCGTCCTTGTGCAAATGCCAGTGCATACCGGCACTTTTTTTGTCGTAAACCTGCATTCGATACATGCCGACGTTCTGTTGTCCGGTATCCGGATCTCGTGTAAAAACGAGCGGCAAGGTCAGGAATCGACCTCCATCTTCGGGCCAACACTTCAGAATAGGTAGGGTGTCGAAATCCGGATTATCTTCAATCACTTCTTTGCAGGGGGCACCGAACACGGCGGGCAAGGGAAGTACGCACGCCAAACGCGCTAGTTTCGGTACAGCCTTTGCTTTTCCGATAAATCCCGCATAACTAGAGAGATCCACTAAGTCGGCAATTTCACCGGCTAGTTTATCCAAGCCCAATCTTCCGCCTTCGGCGCCGAGAGCAAAGGCAATCCTTTCGTACGAACCGAACGCGTTTATTAGTAACGGGTAGGCAGAACCTTTAACGTGTTTAAATAGAAGCGCGGGGCCACCTGTTTTCATGACTCGATCTGCGATCTCGGTTATTTCCAGGTCCCTATCTACCTCGGTCTCAATCTCTTTCAATTCACCGCGATCACGAAGCGCATTAATAAAGTGCTGTATATCCTTGAATGCCATACCCTATTATGGGTTAGCAGTACCCTTTGGAGCAAGTGGATCCGGCGCGAGAACATCGGGAACAGGCGCCTCAGATTCCGGCTTTTTGGGCTCGCCGTCATCAGTCTTTGTTTTGGCCGCAATTTCTCCAGCGATTTCAAGAAGCTGCGCTTTTGTTGATTCTGAAAGTTTTTCATCCTCGGCCAACGCACGGATGAGGGCAACATCATTAAAACCAGCCGAGACAGCCAATTTGAGTTCCGCGAAAGATTTGGAAACATCTTCACCGGCAAGAAACATCACGCGAGCGGCTCTGAAACGTAAGAACGGCTTCCCAACTTTTGGAATCTCGGCGGGTGCCTCTACAAGCGCACGGAAGGTTTCAAGCGCACGGGCGTACAATTGAAGGCTTTCGAATACTTCAGCCAGTTCAAGCTGAACGGAAAGGTCCTCTTTCAACTTAAGGGCTGCAACATATCGGTCCGCCGCTTCGGGCTTGCCTAATTTTCTTTCCGTCCTTGCCAAGAGCAACAAGGATTCCCTATCGTCCGGCCGCCTTGCGACGTAAGGCTTTATTTTCTCCACGGCTTCTTCGAGCCTACCCGCTGAAGAAAGCGCCAACGCGAAATTGTAACGCGCATCTTCAGTTTCAGGCAACATGTCGGCGATACGCTCGAATAATCCAAGCGCCTTGTCCCATTTCTCAGCCTTCATCCACGAATACGCCGCGGCCCGAAGAACCATGGCATTTGACGGATCATGAGTTAAAAGGTTTTCAAAGCGGCGCGCAGCGTCTTCGCTCTCGTTTTTCTGGAACGCGATACGAGCCAAATTGTATTCAGACGCGAATCTCGTTTTTTCATGTAACCTAGCCAGGTTGAACCATCTTTCGGCTTCAGTGTATTTGCCTAAATCAAAATAAGCGCTGGCTATTGAAAAATATTCTTCCGCGCGCACAACCGTTCCTCCGATCGTACCGCACGAAAAGAGAAGGCAGCAAAATAAAATACAAGGTACTGCGTTGATGAAATGCATCTTTTCAGCCACCGAGTACGGTATCCTCGATTTTTTCAAGCTGTGAACGATACAGACTCGCGATATTTGAACCATAATCGGCAATTAAACGCATGATGTTCCGAGGATGATCATCGCCGTCTTTCCCATTGATTCGATCGCCCGCGTCACCCAAACCAGGCAGGATATAAGCGGCTTCATTTAATACTGGGTCCATCCAAAGAGTGTATACTTTGCAGTTATCAATCGCGCGCACCACGCGCATCGCACCCTTCAAAGCTGAAATAACGTTGAACAGACTTACCGATCTGGGCTTAACGCCTTGGTCTAAAATATATTTCACGACGGTTACGAAACTTCCCCCCGTCGCGTTCATAGGGTCAGCGAACACCAGATCTTTACCTTCCAAATCCTCCAGCCTGAAATAAGACTTTTCAAGATCAAGGACATATTCCATATCATTTTCATGTTTTGAATCATCTCGCTTGATTTTAAACAAGGCGAATGGCGTCACATAATCACGGGAGGAGTATTCTTGGATTTCTTTGGACATAATCATCGAAGGCAGCAGTGCGCCCCGCAACATAACGCACATAACTGTATCTTCGATCATGGAATCGATGTTAGGAATTTTATGCACGGCAAAATTCTGGACCGGAACGGTAACTGGGGTCTTTACGATCAAATAGTTCTTGCTCGCCGCGCCGGTTCCCGCATACGCAAGCTTGAACAGCATTTCAAATGCCCGTTGAATATAATAAACAAACTCCTGAGGGCCAGTCCGAACATCACGCAATTTCGAAATAAGGCGTGACGCCTCGGGATGACTTTCTTGCGGAGTTAGAAAGGAGTACACATGGATGCGGGGTTCGTTTTTGCAGATTTCCTGCATAAGTTTGCCCATAGCATTGTAGAGTTCAATCAAATTTTTTTCTTCGCGCTTTCGTTCATCCGTAGAACGAGCGTTTGTAATAATACTGAATGAGAGCATTGCTTGTCTGTAGATACTGTCCATTTGGGCAATATGTTCTTTATCCGACTCCGAAAGGAATCCGTCTAAATCCTGAGCCTTCAATACGACCTTATTCATTGCTCCATCCTTCTTTCAATAATATCACGCCGGCGCGAAAGCGCTCAAGGCTGATCATTGCAAAAAAAACCTGCCGAATGATCGAACTATTCAAGGTTCGACACACGGCAGGTCAGTTCCTCCAATGGAATACGTGCTATCTTTTTAAAAACGGATTCTCGCTCCAAACTCGACACCGAAATCAACGGACGGAGTAGGAAGCAAGGGAATAGAAAGAATTGGCGACAAGAACAGTTCCAGTTTTTTCACTGGCCAAAACTGAAGGCCTACAGGGATACGCAAACCAAACGCGAAAGGATTGGATGAGTCATTCCCGTTGATTCCGGCATAGACACCGCCACCGAGGAAATAGCTCAAATTTCTGGCCAGACCCTCAGCATCAATTACATAGTAATCGGCCGAAACATTAAATTGATTGCCCGCAAAATTATATTTTAAGCCGATAACTGGGAAACTGCCCCATTTCAGTGAGAGACCGACTCCGCCGCCCATGGTCGTTCCAAAACTACCATACACACCGAATCCGGTTAACCCAAGCGGACCTTGTTCTTTGGCGGAAACCGTTCCAGAAAAGACAATGGCAAAGAGCATTAAAAAAGATGCGAGTAACGCTTTCTTCATTTTTCCTCCCAATGTATAAATTCTCATACGTAATACATATACCCGTCTTAACTTTTATTCAAGCAAAAAACATTTACCCCTCCGTTCAGGGAGTGTCAGTAGAAGGTTCGATAAACGGCGCGATGATTTGTTTGGAAGCGAGTCCTTTCCATTCACCAGCTTCCGCTCGAGCGGCTAAAATCCGCCAGATTTCGGAGGCAGTCTTTCGGTGTCCGTTAGCGAATAACGAGGCAGCTAAATAGTATACTGTCTTATAATATTCCGCACTTTGTATGTATTTTCCGGCGTTATTTCGACTACCGAGAGAGGCATCAAGAATTGAAATGAAAGTTGAAAACGAAAAATCTTGGTCTGCCGCCCTCAATTCTTCGATAATTGTCGTCGATCCATCTAAAAAAGCAAAAACAAACTGAGATAACGCCCTGTCGTGACGACCCGTTCGGTAATAATAGAGTCCCAACTCTTGGTGGGCTTTGTACGTCGCAGGTGAAGAATGACGATATAAAGTCAGAAAACGATCTACCCCGTCATTGATTAAAGTATGTACCATTGCGTTCCGGGCGAAATCTTGTTTTTGAGCGGACCAAAGCGCATCCGTGGCAATTATCGCAATTAACTGTTTTTCCATTTCAAGATATTCACGACGAGAAGCGCGTAACAGGGCTATTTTATACCGGATCGATATTGCTTCGGCCGGTATTTCCAGCAAAGCTTGTCCTGTTAAGGCTTTTTCGTATTGTGAAAGCGCAATTGAGCTTTCACCTTCAACGCGAAAGACCTCTCCCTTCCAGTATTCCGCTTCCGGATACCCTTTCAACCTTTTTAGTGTGGAAAGGGCCTTTGACACCGAATTCGATAGCGAAATCACTTCAACTGTCTTATAAAGAACATCCAACGCAGAGCGTGCGGCGTGGAGATTATGCGTATCGATATGTTTTTCAACCGCCGAAAGATCGTCCCCTAAGGAACGAACATCGGACTGGGATAACACCTCGATAAGAGCGCGTTCGGATTGTTCAAACAACTCTTTACGATTCTGTGAAGCATCTTCAAATTGAAGGAGTGCGTCTCCGTACAAACCGTCACGAAAAAGCCTCTTCCCTTTTTCAAGAACCATCCAATACGGTTCGGCTGCTGCGAGAAGCGTCGGGAAAAAGACTGAGAATAACAGGACACTGATAGCGGTCGTTATACGACTCACAACTTTGCAAGCTCCTCGTGGAAAGCTGTATCCGCGTCTGAGGGGTCTACGGTTCGAACAATATGTCCTTGTCGGAAAATCAGCACCTTGTCACCCGCCCCAGTAATCCCAAGATCGGCATGTCGTGCTTCGCCGGGACCGTTGACCGCGCAACCCATAATGGCGACAACCGCATCCTTTTTCAAAGAATACAATTCATCCCGCCATTTTTCGGAAAACGCGTGAGTATCAAAACCGTTCCGACCGCAACGCGGACACGAAACGATTACGACGCCACGGCCTTTATTGCCTTTCCCCGCAGTGTCAGCTACGGCTCCGAGTATCTCACGTCCCGCCAGAACTTCACACTCCATCGTATCGGAGAGCGAAACACGAATCGTTGACCCAATACCTTTTGCCAAAAGAGTGTGCAAAGCTACCGCGTTCCGTACTATCCCGGGAATAAGCGGTCCGGCTTCCGTAACTCCCAAATGCAAGGGGATGGTATGACGTGAAGCAAAAAGCTCGTTTGCGCGCAGTGTGTCGGTAATGGATGAAGCCTTCATGGACACGAGCACATTGGAAAAAGCCAAGTCGTCAAATACTGACACTTCACGTTCCGCCGCTTCTACGAGGGCTTCAGCTCGAGTCTTTACGCCTGAATCAACCTGTTTAGCCAAATCCAGAGGTAAACTACCCGCGTTGACACCAATCCGTAGCGGTACGCCTTTTTCGATCGCTTTCCTGACGACAGCCTCCACTTTCGCGCGGGAACCAATGTTGCCGGGATTGATTCTAATTTTAGCAATAGGATAATCAAGACAACGAAGGGCAATCTCATGGTCAAAATGAATATCCGCGACTATGGGCATTGACGTACGAGTAGCGAGAAGCCCCAAAATATCAGCGGCAGCCAAATCAGGAACAGCAAAACGAAGAAGGGAACAACCGAGGACTTTTAATTTTTCAATTCGCGCGAGTGTCGCGCCTCCGGCGGATCCTTCAACATCAGACCGAGTTAAGCGGTCCTTCCACATCGTCTGTACAGAAACCGGATATTCCCCGCCGATGATGACGGATTCAACATGGTCGAATCCGCCGATTTTCACCGCGCGGGGAACGGTTATTTGTTCTCCCATATAGGAGAAGATATATCAAATAGCGCCGAAGGTGAAGGCCATAACGAACAGAGCGACGGTTTCGCACAAACCGACGATTGTTATATATTGACCGAAGCCTTTACCGGTCTCACCGAACGCATCGCAGCTCGCTGCCGAGGCTTTCCCCTGAGCGACAGCAGACATGCCCATTGCGGCACCGCCTGCGATACCGGCTCCTAGCAAGAAAAAAGGATCGACCGTGGAAGCTGCCATGCGGCTCATGAGGATGAACCCATAGATTGTCTGCGTCAGCGGTGCACCGGCGAACACGAACAAGAGAAAGCTTGCCGGTTGATTTCTGAGGTAGTTCCGTTTCCAAGCGGCGATTGCGGCCTGTCCGGCAATACCGGCTCCGATCGATGAACCGATTGCGGAAAGACCTAAAACAGATGCGGCGCCTATCATACCGATATTCATAGTTGCTCCTTCGACGTAGCGTCGTTATTTACGATCCGCTCCTTGAACGGACGATATTCGAATCCGGACCACTCCATACCGAGGTGGCCTGAAAACTCAAGCATATTCAACCGCACTCCATGTACGATTACAGAAAGAAAACCAAGGATAATATTAAAACCGTGTGCGAACGCCAAGAAAAATATGCCGAAGACGAACAGCGACATCTTCCCGAGCATCGGGCCGAGCATGTTATTTACGGTCTCGCTGATCGCGAGTCCCGCCAACCCTACCGCCCAGAGACGAATATAGGAAACGATATCCGCAAACACGTTTACGATACCGAGAAATACTGAAACAAAATTCACCAAGCTCGCCAAAATACTTTTGATAATGTTTCCTTCATAATTAGAGAAAGTGAAACTCAAAGCGAAGCCGATTATCAATAGGTAAAATGCGTAAGTCGGGATCGGATACCTTGTAGAACTGATAACCAAGTTAAATACCACGTTCATCATACCGACCATCATCAGAAGCTGTCCGAATTGGCCTAACCATTTAAGTGTCGCGAAATCCCGCTTAATATTTTTTATATGTGCGATAGACAACTGAACCGTTCCGATGATGAAGCAAAGAATTTTAATATGCTCACCCGAATCCGGATTGGCGTTTGAGATCCAGTCGATATCGATTAACTTAAGAAAATCCGGCAGCAAGTCAGGTTTGATACCCAAATACGTCAGAGTAAAGACACCCCAAAAAATGGTGAAGACCGATAAAGTTATCAATAAACGAAAGACCGCCGGTACTGGCTTACCGGCGCGCTTGGCAAGAAAAGCTCCGACTAAACCGACTACCAATAAAATGATTCCGTATACAGCATCCCCGAAAATCATCGCGAAAAAGAAGCAAAAGAAAAGCAGGAACCAAGCGGAAACATCATATTCACGATAATTCGGTACGGTTCCCAGAAAATCGAAGATCGGCTGAACCATCGCGACGATCGGCGAATTCTTCACCAGCGTCGGAACTTGTTCATCTGCGGCGGGATCGTCGGCGATTATCGCCCACCCGTGTTTCTTTGCCGCGCTAACAACGGAGTTCAGTTCACTCGCAGGCACGAAGCCTTCGAGAAGAACGAGCGAACGTCCCTCTTCCTCAGTCAACAAACACTCCATTCCCAATCGCGTGGAATCAAATTCGATTTCAGCGTGCAAACGGGCTATATGTGCCGTAATCACTTCTTTTTCTGATGCGAGGCCAGTGAATTCAGCAACAAGAGCCTGGAGACGTTCAGTAGCCTGAGTACGACGAATAGTCAACTCTGAGGTTGAAGCATCGGGAAGCGTGAGGGGAACAGCCTCAGCGGGAATTCCGGCCGGCAATACACCTGATTCCCTGAATATGACGCATCTAATAGTCTTATTGCCGCGTGAAAGAACCATCACCCGAACGTTTTCCGGCAATGCGGCATACACTTTTTCGGTAAACTCAAAAGGTACGAAATCGATCCCCGCTTCGGCAAGTGACTTTAACGCGGCAGGGTCAAGTACGCCCCACGGCAAAAGCCGTTCAAGTTCACGAGTGGAACGACTCAAGACCTCTTCGAGGTTTTTTCGCTCCTCGGAAAGAGTCAATATTCGCTCTACAAGAGTTGTAGCGGCGGTTGATGAGCCCTGCTTTGGTTCAACCTTTAAGTCTCGTACCAAAGCAAAAGCATTTTCCGAGCGGTTCAGCTTTTCAGTCAAAACATCCAAAGACGGTCCGATAGCTGGTTTAGCGACAACGTGCAAAGTCCCCAGTTTCCTAAGTTCCTTGAGAGCACTTTCCCGTTCTTCGTCGAGGACCACCAAGTGGACTTTCTTCATCGGTACGATCATTCAGCGACCCTCTCCATACCGCGCTTGGCAATCTTACCCCGCACAACTGCGGCGGTCTGTTGATCCCCCAGATAGACGCGAATCTTCTTGATGTTTGCCCGTGCTTCGGGAATCTTAACCTTTTCGAAGAGATTGACGCGCTGGGTTGTTGTTCGAAGTTCCCGCTCAAGACGTCGACGCTGTTCTTCCAGAATGGAAGCCTCAAGGTCTAAAAGCAAAGTTTTTTGGACGTTTTCAACCGCGCTGTCCAACCAGAGCGGAGTCTTTAGGAGGTCGTACTCCGCGACTTCGAAATCGGCCCCTTTGAAAACGGGAATCTCTACGCCGGCAATATTTCCGGAGACGGTTCGCAGTTCGGTAACGCGCAACAAACCCTTCACGAAGACACCGGTTTCACCGAAAACGGCAATCCAGGACTTGAAGGATTCATCCACACGTTCCTTCTCGGCGCGAAGCTCGCGAATACGAGCCTCCGTTCCGCGAATCTCCATTTGGAGCTGCTGCTTTTTAAGCACCAAGGTCGGCAAATACCGACGATACATTTTCAGTTCGTCTTTCTGCTTCTTGAGCTCGTTCTTGGTCAGCTTTATCTTCGCCATGTCCGTCCCCGGCTTACGCCGTCTTAGGCCAGAACTTATCGATCAGTTCAGTCCGCAATCCCGTTTCTTCAGGCGAGAAACACGCGGCCAGAATTTCCCAGCCGAGATCCAAAGCGCGTTCGAGCGGGATGTTGACCGAGAGGTCCATCATCTCTTTCTCGAATTTTTCTCCGTATTTGAGAAGCTTTACGTCCCAGTCGGACATCATGAAACCCATCGCTTTCTTTTCAAGGGTATCTTTGTACGCGGCGTAAAGCTTGATCATACCGTCCATAAGCGAACGGTGGTCCGCTCTGGTTTTGCCGTTGACCTGCTGTTTTAGGCGCGAAAGCGATCCGAAGGGCTCGATGCGTCCGTTCTTGAGATAATACTGGCCTTCAGTGATATACCCCGTATTGTCCGGCACCGGGTGGGT
>JBAYHM010000157.1:0-10517 GCA_041666155.1 Treponemataceae bacterium | reverse complement strand
AGCGCGCGGCTGGGAACAGATAACAGACCTTGCCGTTATCGGCAAAGCCGTTACCGAAGCTTTCGCCGCCGATTCCAAAGGCGTCACCGCGGCTGCCGCCGGAGACGAAAAGATCAAAGCCTACCTCGTCGGAAAAACTATCGCCGCTACCGGCGGCAGGGCTGACCCTGTTATCGCAGGCCGTCTCGTGACCGAGCGGCTCAGCTCTATCACGGAGAAATAAGATGCGCATATTGGCTAAGAATCTTGCGGCGGCAGTCGCTTCAGCTCCCACCGAAAAAGTCGAAATGAAGGGTTGGGTCCACCGGGTGCGTGAACTCGGCGGCGTTTCTTTCGTGATGCTCCGCGACCGCTCGGGGGTCGCTCAGGTAGTCGTGGAGGGGAAGGCCGATCTTACCCTGGAGACCGTTATTTCGGTGACCGGAGTTGTCGCCGCCAATCCGAAGGCGCCCGGCGGGGCCGAACTGAGAGCCGAAAAAGTGGAGGTAATCGCCGCCGCGGCAGCCGACCTCCCGTACCCGGTCAATGGAGACCCCGAAAAAATAGGACTCGACGTTATCCTCGACAATCGACCTCTGTCCCTGCGAAATCCCAAGATACGCGCGATTTTCCGGATACAATCGACCATCATCGAAGCCTTTTCGGAATATCTGCGCGGCCAGGACTTCACGGAGATGAAGACCAGTAAGCTTATCTCCGGCAGCACCGAGGGCGGTACGGGGCTTTTTGAGGTTGAGTACTTCGATACGAAGGTTTACCTGGCCCAGTCCCCCCAATTTTACAAGCAAACCATGGTAGCCTCGGGGCTTGAACGCGTTTTCGAAGTCGCGCCGGCCTACCGCGCCGAAAAGCACGACACGCCGCGCCATCTTAACGAGTACGTTTCGCTTGACGTGGAAATGGGTTTCATCGACAGCGAAAAAGACCTTATCGAGCTTGAGCGAGGCATTCTCACGCACGTGTTCGCCAAGGTCGCCGAAAAGAATGCAGAAGATCTCGCTCTCTGGAACGCTGCCGTCCCCACGGCCAAACAGGTCGCGGACGCGCCTATCGTTGGCCACGATCACGCCATCGAACTCGCCGCGGAGGAAGCGGTCCTCCAAAAACTAGGCGGGAAAAAGGCTTTTGAAATCAACCCTGAGGTTGAGCGTCTTATTTGCTCCTGGGCCTTGCGAGAAAAAGGCAGCGACCTCGTGTTCATCAACGAATTTCCGCGGCGGCATCGCCCCTTCTACACCTTCCCCCTGGACGCGACGCGTACCATGAGCTTCGACGCGATCTTCCGCGGTCTGGAAATCACCACCGGCGGACGCCGCCAAAACGAATACCAAGCTCTCCTGGACGTTTTCCCGAAGTTCGGCCTCAAGGCCGAGGACTACGCCGACTACCTCATGGTGTTCAAATACGGGTGTCCTCCGCACGGCGGTTTCGCCATCGGGTGCGAACGCCTGACGCAGAAGATCCTCGGGCTGCCGAACGTTAAAGAAGCCAGCTTGTTCCCGCGCGACCGCAAGCGCGTGCGGCCTTAACTAAAGAACGAGCGGAATCTGTCAGTAATACCATGGCTGCCGACGTAAAAAACGGGTACTCACTGGTCCTCAGCCCTACGGGCTTGCGGGAATCGTTCGTACCCGTTTTTTACTGGCGCGCCATGGCGTTTCTGTAGGGCTGCTCGTTTTTTGATGAGCGGGAAGCGCTTGGGTACGGCGTCCACTTAAGTGGGGGCGGTCTCGGAGCTCTGTTGTTCTTGCGCGCGCATTGAAAGCCGCGTATGCTCGCGGTATGAACGATTGGAAAACAAAGGGAAAATCTTCCATTTATTTGAGGGATGCTCAGAATTTTTTAGAGCGGCTGTCCTGTTCCTACCTTAGGGATTCTGTCTTGTTTTCCGCGGAATACGCGAGGAGCGCTTCGGCAATTCCGTTGCGGGAGAGCGTTTCTCTCAATAGAGTTCCGATAAAAGAAGGCGAACGCTGGGGGGGCGCCTGGGAATCAGGCTACTTCAAGCTTGAAGCGACGGTGGGCGAGTCTTGGAAAGGCAGGGAGATAGCCGCGCACCTGGATTTCGGGGGAGAGGGACTCATCTATGACGATATAGGGACCCCTCTATACGGCATCACCAATACTTCCTCTTTCGATACAATTTATCGCAAAGACGTGTACCGGCTGGGCATTGCCCGCGGCGGGGAAAAAATCATTCTGTACGTTGAGGCGGCCGCGAACGGACTCATGGGGATCCGGAAGGCGAGCGAACCGATATCCCGGACCGATCCGGGACGCCACGGGAGCTGGGAAGCGTCCACCGAACGGATGCGCCTCTGCCTGTTTGATTGGGAACAGTGGCTTTTATATCGGGATTTCGGCTTTCTGCTGAATCTGCTGCAGAGTTTCGATGACCTCTTGGTGCGCCCCGCGCGCATCCTCAAGGCGCTTCGTGAAGCGATAGTAGTTTACGGTGACGGAGAGGGAAAACCCGCCGCCGCCCGTGAAAGGCTGCGACCCGAACTGGAAAAACGCGCGGATGCCTCCGCCCTTCATACAACCGTAATGGGACACGCTCATATCGATACCGCCTGGCTATGGCCCCTCCGCGAGACAAGGCGGAAGGTAGCACGGACGTTCGCTAGCCAACTGGACTTGATCGATCGATACCCCGATTTTATCTTCGGCGCCTCCGCGGCGCAGCACTACGCGTGGGTGCAAGAAGTGTACCCCGTCCTTTTTGAACGAATCAAAAAGGCGATCGCGGCCGGCCGTTGGGAAATCCAGGGCGGCATGTGGGTTGAGTCGGACTGCAACCTGATTTCAGGGGAGTCGATGATCCGACAGATAGGCAAAGGAAGGGCGTTTTTCAGGAACGAGTTCGGCGTCGAGGTGGACAATTGCTGGATTCCCGACGTTTTTGGATATCCCGCGTCCATGCCGCAAATTCTCAAGAAATCGGGTATTCCGTTTTTCCTCACCCAAAAGATGTCCTGGTCGAAATTCAACGAATTTCCCCACGATACCTTCCGCTGGCGGGGGATCGACGGTTCACAGGTGCTCACCCACTTTCCGCCTGAGAAAACGTACAACAGCTACGGTACGCCCGCCGCGCTGAGGAAAGCCGAGCGGAACTTCAAGGAAAAAGATGTTCTGGACGATTTTATAACGCTTTTGGGCATGGGGGACGGGGGAGGAGGTCCGAAGGAAGACCACGTGGAAAACATCCTGCTTTCCCGTGATTGCGAAGGCGTCCCGGAGGCGTCCTTCGGAACCGCCCGCGACTTTTTCCGGGCTTTAGAGCCGAAATCGGGAAAACTGGAATGCTGGACCGGCGAACTCTATCTTGAATACCACCGGGGAACGTACACCACGCAGGCGCGGACAAAAAAGAACAATCGTCGCATGGAGGAGGACCTGCGCGCTACCGAAGCGCTTCTCTGCTGCGCGCCGCTCTCCGAATATCCACGCGACGAATTGGACGAGCTCATCAAAACGATGCTTCTCCTGCAATTCCACGACATCATCCCCGGCTCCTCGATACGCGCGGTGTACCAGGACGCCGAGCGTATGCATGCCGACGCGCTCGACGCGCTGGCGGAGCTACGCGGACGCGCGGCGGAAAAGCTGTTCGATCAGGACGGTACCGCGTTTTCGTTTTTCAACTGTCTTATGGTTTCAGGCCCCGTGCTTGTAAAATTGCCCGCGGAGTTTGCGCGGATGGAACTCATCGACCGCGGGGGAAAGCCGGCTGCCGCCCAGACGGATGAACGCGGGCGGACCTTCGCGCTCCTCGACGTGCCGTCACAGGGGTTCGCGACGCTGTACTCTACCGCCGTAGACTTGGACAGGGGCGCACTCTCCGGCCCTCTTTCCGGCGGCGACGCCGAAGCGCCCCGCGCGGCCGACGAACTTACGTTGGAGAACGAATTGGTCCGCTACCGTTTCGATCCGGATGGAACCATCGTCGAGGCGTGGGATAAGGATGTCGGCAGGGCAATATTGGCCAAGGGCAGCCGCGGCAATCTTCTGTCTCTCTACGGGGACACTCCCCATGACTACGAGGCGTGGGACATCGATTTTTACTATACCGAACAATGTATGGAAACAGCCCGACCGTCGGGGCATCGGAAGGTAGCTTCCGGGCCGGTCTATTCGGCCATCGCCTTCGACTTGGAAATCGGCTCGTCCCGAATCAGGCAGACCGCGACGCTCGTTCGAGGAAACAAGGCGCTCTCCTTCAAGACGGAGATCGACTGGAAGGAAACGCGCCGCATGCTCAGGACCTCCTTCGCCTTGGAGACGACGGCGACCGAAGCCGCGTGCGATATCCAGTTCGCATTCGTAAAGCGGCCGCTGGCGGTCAACACCGGATGGGACTTCGCCAAATTCGAATTCTGCGCTCACCGCTACGTGGATGTTTCCGACGAAAACTACGGAGCGGCGCTGCTCAACGATTGCAAATACGGTTATTCCGCGCGGGAAGGGGTCATTGGTTTGACGCTCCTCCGCTCTCCGTTATACCCCGACCCTGAGGCCGATGTAGGCTTCCACGAGTTCGAATACCGGCTTCTCCCGCACCGAGGCAGCCTTATCTCCTCGTCCGTCATGGCTGAGGCTGCTTTGATGAATCGTCCGCCGCTTCTTTTCACCGGCGTAAAGCCGAAGGCCGATACGCGCGTACCGGTCATCGTGGAGGGCGCCGGCGTGGACCTCAGCGTCCTCAAAAAGGCGGAGGAAGGCGAGGAATGGGTTTTCCGCCTGGTTGAAACGCGTGGTCTCGGCGCCCGGGCGAGGGCGAGGGCGACGGTTCCCGGCGCGTATATCCGAGAGACGAATTTGATCGAACGGGAGGACGGTGAAGAGCGCCCGCTCGATCCTTTCTTGGATATCGAACTGAAACCGTTCGAGCTGCGGACCTTCAAAGTCCGGCCGCTCAATGGCTCGGCTATTTCACCCCTTGATGCCACCCGACAGTGAGACTCCGCTGATGACGAAGCGCTGTGTGGACAGGAACGCGGCCAGGATGGGAATGTTGGAGATGATGACCGCGGCCATCAGGATGTTCCATTGGACGTCGGCATCGCCGCGGAAAATTGCCAGTCCCATGGTCAAGGTTCGCTCGACTTCGGAGTTCAGGAAGACCATCGGATAGAGGAAGTCGTTCCAGACGGCCATGAAGGTGAGGAGGATCAGCGTAGCGATGGTGGCTTTGGCGAACGGCAGCATAATCAGGGTGAAGCGGCGGAACACGCCGCACCCGTCGATCTTGGCCGCTTCATCATAATCGGCGGGAACCGTCAGAAAGAATTGGCGTAAGAGGAAGGTGCCGAAGGCACTGAACAGGCCGGGGAGGATGAGCGAAAGGTGGTTGTCGATCAGGCCGAATTGCTTCATCAGCATGAACATCGGTACCAAGGTAACCTGGCGGGGGATCATCATGGTGGCTAGGTACACCATGAACAGGAAGTCCCTGCCGGGGAACTGAAGGCGGGCGAATGCGTAGCCTGCCAAAGCTGAAGTGAGCGCTACGCCGATGGTACACGATAAGGTGATTTTCAGGGTGTTCAGGAAGTAGAGGAGAAACGGCGCCTGTTGGAAGACATCGGCGAAGCTCTTGAAGCTTAGCGTGGCGGGATTGATGATGTAGGGAGCTTTGAATATCTCGGCGTTGGGTTTCAGGGCGGTCATGACCGACCAGAAGAGCGGCGCCAGCATGATGAAGGCGGTAAGCCAGAGTAAGCTATATGTCCAAATTTTTAACGGCAGGCTCAATCGATTCATGGTGGAAGTCGATTTCATTTGTTTCCTTCCCTTCTCAAGTATGAACCCAGCGCTTTGACACGAGGTTCTGGAACGCGGTGATGATGAGCACGATGGCGAACAGCACGTAAGCCGCGGCCGAGGCGTACCCCATTTTGAAGTTTTGGAAAGCGTATTGGTAGACCATCATGATGATGGTGTTGGTCGAATTGGCCGGACCGCCGTTGGTCAGGACCGTGGTGATATCGAAGACCTGGAATGAATTGATGATCGAGGTTACCAGGACGAAAAACGTCGAGGGTGAAATCATGGGCCAGGTGACGTTCCAGAATTTTCGCAGAGGGCGCGCGCCGTCAATTTCGGCGGCCTCGTAGAGTTCCTGGGGTACGCCCTGCAGAGCCGCGAGAAAGATGACCATGTTGTAGCCGATCTGACGCCAGACCGCGACAATGATGACCGAAGGCATGGACCAGTGCGGATCCGTCAGCCACGGAACCGGTCCGAGGCGAACGTACGCGAGGATATGGTTGAGCATACCAACATGGGTATCGAAGATCCACTGCCAAATCAGGGCGACCGACACGCTGGAAAAAATAACCGGCAGGAATATGGTGCTTTTCAGAAAACTGGAAAGGACGATGCTCGGATTCTTGAGCAGGACAGCGAGAAATAAGGATATGCCGATGCCGAGCAATACGGAAAACAAGCTGAAATAGGCGGTGTTGCGCAAGCATTGCCAAAAATAACTGTCTTGGAATAAGGCAATGAAATTGTTTATGCCGACGAAGATCGGCTCGGTGATGAGATTCCATTCCGCGGCGCTGAGAAACAGCGATGCCGCAACCGGGAAAGCGAGGAACAGTAAAAAACCGATCATGTTCGGCAGGATGAAGATATAGCCGGCTATTGCGTCCCGCGTCTTTGAGCTCAGCGTCATGCGAATTTCCTTAAGGTATGGGAAGCCGGGAACGCGGCGCGTTCCCGGCTTGATGGCGGGTTCCGGGTAGTCTTACTTGATGACGGCCTGGACCTTCGGAGCTACTTCGGATAAGGTCTGGGCGCTTGTCGCTTGTCCGGCGACGACCTTCTGCAGCGCTCCCATTACGATGGTCTGGACTTCCATCCAACCGGCGCGCAAGGGCAGGATGCGGCCGTACTTGGCGGAGATTTCCTGGGTGATTTCCTTAATCTTGGCCGGAGGCTTGGTGGTGTCGGCGTACATGTCCCAGTACGTTTGCTCGTCGTAGGTGGGAGCCATGCGTTTGGCCTTCATATAGAGCGTCTCGCCTTCGGGGCCGCGCAGGAACGCCAGGAATTTCCAGGCCGCTTTTTCCTGTTTGGTGCCGGCGCTGAGGCCCACAATGTTGGATTTGTAGACCGTGACGGCCGGAACATTGGCGGTGCCGGGGAAGGGGGCAACCGCGAAGTCGCAGCCGTCGATCTTCTGGAGGCTCAGGATGGTGGCGGCTGATCCCATCATCATGGCGACCTTGTTCTGGCTGAAATAGCGCATGATGTCGTCGGCTTTCTGGAACGTGAAGGGCGAGGTGAAGGCGCCGTTCTTGACGTTGGTTAAGAGGACATCGTCCAGGCGGTCGGTGACTGCCTTATCGGTCATGGTGAACTTGGTTCGAGCCTTGTCGAACAAGTCCCCGCCGGCGCCCCAGACGAAGGGCAGTATGCCGTTTATTTCGCCAAGATAGAATCCAAAACCCCACTGCTTGTTTTCGCCTTCGCCCTTGGAAAGTTTTTTGGAGAGGGCCACCAAGTCTTCGTAGGTCCAGTTGTTTGCGGGGAGCGGAATGCCGGCGTCGGCGAACATTTTCTTATTCAGGAACATGTACAGCGGCGCGGTGCCCCAAGGCAAGCCATAGAACTTACCATCTGACTGGACATCCTGCAGACCGACGGAATACAGCTTGGAGATGTCGAACTTATTGGTCTTGATCAGGCCGGTGATATCTTTCAAAGCCTTGTTTTTCATGAAGTCCTGGAAGAAATAGGAATCCACGCGCATGACGTCGGGAGCCTGGCCGCCGGCGATCATGATCAAGAGCTTGGCGTGGTAATCGTTGTAGGCAACGGCGATCGGGGTAACCTTTACATCCGGGTTTTTCGCCTCAAAGGCATCGATGATTTCCTTCTCTACGCCGATCGCGTCCGGGTTGCCCCAAAATGCGTATTTAAGGGTAACCGGTTCCTTTTTTCCACAGGATGCCAGCATGCCGAAAGCAACCAACACGCTTACAATAATGGCCAAACGTTTCATTCTCAGCGCTCCTTTCTAAGAGATCTACCGCGTAAGCGGTGTTTGTATACTATGAAACCGGTTTTTCTTTGCCGTACAGGTACTCGGGTACCGAAATGGTACCAGAGACCCGCCTTTTCAGTTCAGCCGGATACGGATCATTCTGCGTAGACCATCGTTCTTGTCGGCCGCAGCGCTTCCGCCGGTCAGCGAGAGCGGCCTGATTTCCCAACCGGGCAACTCCAGGTCCAGTTCTCCGAAACAGGCGGTGGACTTTCCTTCGCTGCCTATTTCCAAGCACAGCTCCGTCTGTGTTGTCCGTAAGCCGAAACACCAGAATCCGCGGCTTTCGCCGTTCGGCGTTTCCCGGCTGTCCGGATCATCCTCGAATACGCGACGTTCTTCGGTGGTCGCTTCGATCGGCGGAAACCAGGCGAAGCCCCTACGGTCCGCGTCGCTGACCTGATCGGCGGTATTGAGGCCGATCAGCGCGCCTTCCCGGGCAAACAGCGGTGTCCGCTCCCATCCCGCGGGAACGACGATCGACTTTCCGCCTTCATAGCGACGGCCGGTCCACCAATCGATCCAGGCTGTAGCGGCGGGCAGGTAGACGCGACGGTCCTGCCGCCCCGGTTCCACCACCGCGGCTACAAGAAGGTCCTCGCCGAGCATCATGTCGTCGTTTTCATCCAAGCAGGCCGGATCGTCGGGGAAATTGTAGAAGGTGGGCCGAAGGATCGGCCGGTAATCGCTATGCGCCTGCCGGAGAAGGTCCATGAAATGGGGGATCAAACGTTCTCTGAAATTGATGAGCTCGCGGATGAGCGGCGTGAGTTCGGGATACATCCAAGGCTCGGTGACGCGCTCGTCCAGATTTTCGGAATGGATGCTGAAGCGCGGCAGGAAAATGCCGAATTGTATCCAGCGAATGAATAGTTCCGGTTCGGGAGCCGGCCCCAAAAAGCCGCCGATATCGTGGCCTATGTTGTACACGCCGGACAGGGACAAGCCAAGGCCCATTTTTATGTTGTATTTGAGCGTTTCCCAAGAGGTGACGTTGTCCCCCGACCAGGTCTGGACATAGCGCTGCATGCCGGCCATTCCGGCGCGGGATACGCTGTAGGGGCGGTGGTCCGGATCGTGCTTGCGCTGGGCTTCGACCGAGGCCTTACACATCAGCAGAGTCTGAAGCGGCCGATAGTCCACCGCCGGAAGGCTTTTACCGAACCCGTTGATCAGGGCGTCGGGCTGCTGGACTTCGAATTCGTTGTTGTCGTTCCACATGGACGTGATGCCTACGGCCAGCAATTGGTCGGTGATCTTCTTTTTCCACCAAGCGACCGTTTTGGGATTGGTGAAATCCAGGTAGCTTGCGTTGCCGCCCCAGAAGGGTACGACCAAGGGCTTGCCCTCGGCATCGGTGATGAACAGGCCATCTTTGGCTGCCCGCTCGTAATCGGGATGAACCAAAAGCAAGGCGGGCTTGATGTTGGCGACTAAACGGATTCCATTTTCGCGGTATTGTCGGGCGAATCCTTCCGGATCGGGAAACTTGGCCCGGTTCCAAGTGAAGACGCAGCGTTTTTCGTTGATGGTGGTGTAGCCGGACGACAGGTGGAAGGATCGACAGACGATGCCGTGCCGTCGGCAGAGGCCGAGGAAGTCGCCCATCCGTTCCTGCGCGTTGGGAGCTTCCGTGTAGCTCATAGTGGAGCCGGAATAACCCAGGCTCCAGCGGGGCGGCAGAAAGGGGCGGCCGGTCAGCCAGGTGAAACTCTTCAGGACCCCCGCGAAATCCTCACCGCCTATCACATAGTAGTCCAAGGCGCCGCTTTCGGCGCTGAAATAGCGATAGGCGCCGTGATAGTTGTCCAGCTCCCGGCCCATGTCGAAGGTACAATCCCCTGTGGTGTCGTAATACAGACCAACCGCGCCTTTTTGGCCGCGGCGCTTTGCCATATAGAAGGGGATGTGTTTGTACAGCGGATCGGAGGTCCGGGCGCTGTAGAAGGCGGCGTCGGTATTTACCATCCGGTAGCGGCCGCCTAGGCGGTTCGTGTCGCCGGTCTTTTCCCCGAGTCCGACGTAAAAATCGTCCGCGGAACGGCGCAGGTAATGGTAGGTCTTTCGGTCCAGCTGCCCAAAGTTGTAAGCAAAAGTCGGCCGGTCTTCCGCGACGGTCCGCCATCCATCGGCCGTCAGGCTTTGCCAAACGCAGATGAAGCCGTTCAAATCGACCTCTAGCCGCATTCGGGAGGTTTTTAAGCTCAGTCTCCCGGTTTGGACGGCATATTCGTATTCCGGCAGCGAAAAACCGTCCAGCGCGGAACGCTCGCGGCCTTCCCAGGGGACATCGTCCTGTCCCGGCGCCAAAGCCCAGGTCCGTTCAAGGGGCTCCTGGCCAGTGGGTATCACCTGGACCCGGAAGAGGTCGCTTTCAAGCACAGATATCGTCGCTCGGTGTCCTTCGGGACTGACCAGGTCGACCAGATTGCCGTTGTGGGCGCTAACCGAGAAAAACGGT
>JBAYHM010000156.1:0-10592 GCA_041666155.1 Treponemataceae bacterium | reverse complement strand
TCTCGGGGGGCTCTGGTATCGCTCTTTCCGGTGGGAGTCGGTCCATGGGCCGCAACGAGTATTGCCCTTCGTTGGCCGCTTGACGGACTTGAGTGGACACGCGGTAGTATCGGGATCAGCAACGTCATCCAATCCCCGGAATGCCATATAGAAGTTTCGGCAGGCCGTTTTTTGGTTGTGCTTCCTCTGGGGGTTCTCTGGGAGTGTTAGTTCTTTCTCTCGGACTGATCGAATGCTTCTTTAAGGCGAGCTTGCGTATCTAACGGATGGTCGACAAGTACCCGCTTCCCCGCCAAAAGTTCAGCTATGCCTATTTCTCTTGGATATCGGGGAATGACGTGCCAGTGGATGTGTTCAATGGAGGCGCCCGCGACTAATCCCATGTTGCAACCAATATTATAACCGGCAGGCTTCATGGCTGCATCGAGTACGTTCAAAGTAAGATCAATTGTCCGGTCCAATTCCGCGCGCTCGGAGGAATTGAATCCACGGATATCAAGGACGTGACGTTCAGGAAAAATAATGACGTGTCCCGGATTATACGGATAAAGATTGAGGCAAACCATGAATCCGTTCTTTCGATATACGGTAAGATCAATGACTGAGCTATCGCCATCGCGTATGTGACAGAGTATGCAGCCGGAAGGCCGCTCGCCGGTAAGATACGTCAACTTTTCGAAATTGAAAAAATAGTCCATGGTATTTTCGCCACCCTGGAGTAGTATAGTTTAATAATAGACATAAGGGTTGTTTTTCATCCAGTACTGACGGCAAGGAGCCGTACGTGAGACCAAGACAAAAACCATTAATACTTCTCCTCGTAAAGCGTGCAGTTTTTTTCATGACGGTCATATGCGCTTTAACTGTTTTTCTTTACGGCATCGGCACCGCGCAGGATTTTCTCGAATCGACCCAATTGGGTTTGTTGCGGCTTGCAGCGGTTCTTGGTCTTCTCCTTTCCGTAGGTTCCGCGTACGGACTCATTCTTGATATTGTTTATTCGGTGTTTTTCCGTTTGCGTCATTTTTTTTGGGGTGCTGTTGCATATTGCGTTTCGGCTGTATTCGGTATAGCTGTAGCCCTGTTGTCTAATGGTATTCTTGTCCTGGTTTCAGGCAACGTGTCTTGAGACCAATCCTTTTTTTCATTATGATGCGTTCAATTATGGAAGGTAAACGTTTGTACGCTCTACGGGGTGCGGTTTTCTGTCTCAACGACCCGCAAGATATCGAGCTACGAGTCACACAGCTTTATGATTCGCTCATTTTGAATAATTGTTTGTCTGAGGATGACGTTGTCTCAATCACTTTTTCCGTCACTTCCGATTTGACCGCGAAAAATCCAGCAGCCGCGCTACGGAAAAGTGGAAGGGGTGGAGATCTCGCTCTGTTTTCCGTTCAGGAATCCTTGGCCGACGGCGGAAGGTCCGGCGTCATTCGTGTTCTTCTTCATTGTTACGCCAAAGAGGGAATAACACTTCGCCACGCGTATCTAAACGGTGCTGAAACGCTACGCCCCGATCGTGGCGGGAATGGAAATCAGTAAAGATCTAATCGATATTCCGCTTGACCAAGAGCAGCAGTTTCAGATATAGTTCCGACGTTCGGTTCGCCATCTTAGCTCAGTCGGCTAGAGCGCGTGACTTGTAATCTCGAGGTCCCCGGTTCGACTCCGGGAGATGGCTAGTACCTCTGGGATGGTGTGACGGACAGGACAGGTTTGTAGGGGAGATTCCCGAGTGGTCAAAGGGGGCAGACTGTAAATCTGTTGGCTCAGCCTTCGAAGGTTCAAATCCTTCTCTCCCCATCGAAGGGCTGCCGTTTCGGCAGCCCTTTTTTTGCATAGGAGCGTATCTAACGTGACTCCATTTTATGCGGGCGGTTTACATTTTTCGTGTGCCCGATGTTCTGATTGTTGCCGACATGATCCCGGATTTGTTTTCCTATCCGGCAATGACTCCGAACATCTGGCGAAACGGCTCGGTTTAGAGTATAGTTCCTTTATTGTTGTCTATTGTCGTTGGGTTCCAGCCGGCGGCGGTACGGAAATGCTCTCTCTCAAGGAGCGATCGAATTATGATTGTATCCTTTGGGGAACAAACGGGTGTTCCGTCTACGAAGACAGGCCGCTGCAGTGCAAGACCTTTCCATTTTGGAATTCGGTTATTGGCTGTGAGGAGTCCTGGCGGGCTACCGCGGTAGAATGCCTGGGAATGGATACGGGGCGTATGTACGATAGAGAAGAAATAGATCGTCTTCTGGCTCTGCGGGAAAATGATCCTGTTGTCGTAAGAAACGTCATCCGTTAGCCGTCCGCGCGCGATCGACGAGGAGCTTGGATGCTGATTCGTTTTTGGGGAGTACGCGGGTCTTTGCCTGCGCCTTTATCGACCGCCCAAGTTAAAAGCAAAATCGCCGCAGTTTTGGAACGCGTTCATCCGTCCGATTTAGAATCGTCGACAAGTCGTGAGCGTTTTCTTTCTACATTGCCACCATGGCTTTTTGGTACCGTTGGCGGTAATACGCCATGCGTGGAAACCCGCACTAACGACGGCGAAAGAATAATTTTTGATGCGGGTTCGGGCATACGCGAATTGGGTTTGGCGGCGTTGAAAGAACGTCAACGTCCCTCTGTGTATCGAATATTTTTTTCTCACTTTCATTGGGACCATGTGCAGGGGCTTCCTTTTTTTGGTCCGGCCTATGACGCAGCTGTAACGCTCAATTTTCATAGCCCGCACGACAACCTTGAAAAAACTCTTCGTGACCAGATGCGGTCTCCCTACTTTCCCGTCGGTTTGGACGTCATGTCCGCCAAAAAAACCTTTACGCATCTGACCGGTCCGGTCCAAATCGGCAAAGCGACAGTTGCTTGGCGGAAAATGAACCATCCTGGTTCCTCGTATGCTTACTCGGTTACGGAAGGCGTCAAACGGTTTATATATGCGACCGATACTGAGCTTTCTTCAGAAGATTTTATCCGAAACGATGATAATGCCGCTTTTTTCGGGGGTGCGGAAGTTCTAGTGATAGATTCACAATATACTCTGGGAGAAGCAATTGAAAAATATAACTGGGGTCATAGCGCCTTTAGTCTCGCGGTTGATTTCGCTTCGACCTGGGGAATACGTAAGCTATATTTATTTCATCATGATCCGTCGTATGACGATAGGAAGCTGAACAGTATATGGCAATCGGCGCGATGGTATATCGACCATATGTCGATCCGCGGCGTTGATGTCCAGCTGGCGACCGAAGGCACGGAGATCAATCTCTAAGATGACGACTGTTTCGGATGATCGATCGATTTCGTTTACCGCATCGGAAATGACGGCACTTTTCTTAATAATGAAAGCCCGTGAAGGAACGCTCGATTCCGTGGCCTGTACGGCCCTTGAAAAATTGGAAAAATACTTATATGCCGTCCTCTCCATCGAGGAAATGGAGAACTTGGTCCGCGAAGCCTCTCGATAAGGAGCTTTCTCGTGTCAGAATCCGTTTGGTTTAAACTTCCTCGATACACTGTGCTCGGCGCTGCTTTTTTTGCGGCTTTCAGATTTTCGGTGTCGGTGTTCGCGGTGGATACCGCGGCTCCAGGACTTTTGCTTTCGCTTCCCGGTTCCATTGGTGGAACCTCGGGTATCTCTCCGTCATTCCTTTTTTCCGCCGATCCCAGGGCTGCCGCATACAATCCGGCCGCTTTTCCCGATCGCGAACTTCCCGTATTCGGCGCGGCGGCAGCCCTCGCATTTCCGACCGGTCAAGGTTCCGGGTCCGGTGCTTACGGCCTCCTTTCGGCTTCATTACCCACCGTTGTTGGTAATGCGTACGTGCTTGCCGATGCGGTTTTCGCTCAATCTTCGCTGACCGGTTTTGCCGCACCGCTGGGGACGAGTATTCTCCTGGGTCTTGCCAAATCGGCGAGCGACGATCTTTCTTTCGGCGCGTCATTCGGCGCAACATCTCAATCGGGGGATATAGTATCCAACGGTCTTTTCGGTGCGATCGGCACGCAATTCCGTTTCCCGAGACTTGCCGCCGGCGGCACCGATTTTTCCTTCGCGCTACTCGGACTTGGTGTTCGAACCGCTCCATGGAATGCCTTTTCTCCAACCATGACGTGGACGCCGCTTGTCGCGGCATCCACGCGACTGGTGGATGGACGGTCTTTTTCTCTGACCGCTTCGCTTCTTTTCGCCTCTCCTGAGTTTTCCGATTTGTTTTTTTCGGCTGGAGCATCCTTTGGCTTAGGTAATTCTGTTTCTCTCGATCTCGGTTGGCTTTTCAGTCTGTCCGAAACGGTTCGATTCGCCTCGGGGGAAGGCTCCGTACTCAACGCGCCGCGCTTCTTCCCCGCCATTGCGCTTCGTCTGGATGGTTCGTCCTTTTTACGCGTCTCATCCTACGGGGCGTCACTCGCCGCGAGTTTTCGCCCTGTTTCCGGCGGGGCCGCTATTGCTGAAACTTCCGTCGTTCTGTCACGGGGAAGCCGCGATATTGATGGACCACGCATCATCCTCGGTTCCGCGGCAGGACACGATTTTTCTCCTCTTCACTCGAACGTAGTCGTTGTGCCCGTCTCCATACGTGACGAGTCTCAGATTGCCGCCTGGGAAGCCGTGTTGTACGACGATTCGGGAAATGCCTTTTTCAGACAAGGAGAGAACCCGAAACAAAAGGATAAAACGGATCTATTCGCACGGTTTTTTTCGCTGAAAAACGGCATAAAATCTCCCACTGAGATACAAATCCCCCTTAAGGGAACTATGAAAAATGGTCTCTACCGTTTACGTCTCTGGGCTCGCGATATGCGCGGAAACGAAGGGAGATCCGAAGAATTTCGTCTAATGATCGATGGCGAAGTCCCGCAAGCGCAACTTTCAGTCGAAAGTTCGACGGCAATAATCGCGAAAGGGACTTTCATTTTCACTCCGAACGGCGACGGCGTGAACGATTCTCTTTCAATACGGCAATCGGGGAGCGGGGAAACCTTATGGACCGGTCGTTTCATTGATACCGCGGGAAAGACCGTTCGAACATACCGCTGGACCGATGGTACGCCGCTTTCCTTTGTCTGGGACGGTAACGATGAAACCGGAGCGCGCGTTTCTGACGGCCAGTACTCGTACTTGCTGGAGTCCACCGATGCGGCAGGGAACGACGCTTCATTTTCTCTTGAAAAAATCATCGTCGACGCTGAGCCGACGCCCTTGTCCCTCTCGATGGATGTGTCCTCGTTGTCGCCGGATCAAGACGGCTCATTCGACTCAGTCCGTCTTTTCGTTAATGCTTCCTCAAAGCATGCTCCTCTCGATTGGAACATAGAACTCGTCTCCGATAAAGGCCTTCTTTTCCGCTCTTGGAAAGGAGCCTCTGCGCGGCTCGATGTGTTACCTTCTTCGCTCGTATTTGATGGTAGGACAGTTGAGGGAGACGTGATCCCTGATGGCGTGTATCGATTCCGAGCGCGGTTGCGCTATTCTAACGGCAACGAACCCTCCGCCTTTTCAAGCGCTCTGCTGATCGATACGAAAAAGCCAGATGGAAGAGTCCGTGCCTCTACGCAAGTTTTATCGATAGATTTGGGCGTTTCCCTAACCTTTTACCACGATCTTTCCCGCAATGCTTCGTGGCGTGGCGTGGTATCTGACGAGAATGGAATCGTCATGAGAGTCCTTCCGATCGTCAAGGCTGGTGAATCCTCGATTGACTGGAACGGTTTACGCGATGACGGAACACCCATTCCCGATGGAAAGTATCGGTATGCGGCCGAAGGGAAAAGCGCGACTGGTATCCTTGGGAAAACAGCTTCGGTACCGTTCCTCGTCGAATCGAAAGGGAGCGTTGTCGTTCTTTTCTCGAATACCCGACTTTTTTCTCCGACGCTTGCCAGGTCGAGCGTTCGACTGTTACCGCGTTTGACAAAAAGGGAGCGGGTCATCTCTTACACGCTTGATATCGAACCGACTTCGGGCGGTGTTCCCGTCCGTCGATTTTCCGGCTTTTCTCTACCGCCTTCGTCGCTTGTCTGGGATGGTCTTGACGAGACAAATCGAATATGCGCGGACGGAAGCTACCGGGCTACTCTTTCTGTGAAATATGAAAACGGACAGGACGCAAAAGCAGAACCAGTGACCATAGTCCTGGACGGAACGCCGCCGAAGGCTAAGCTTTCGCTTCCTTCTCCTCTTTTTTCTCCGAACGGGGACGGAAACAGAGATACGATTGAAATCGCACAGACCATCGTGTCATCCGGAGACACATGGTTAGGAGAAATCATCAACGAAAAGGGCATATCGGTTGTAGTTCGAGAATACACTACAGATGTGCCGGCCTCATTCGGGTGGGACGGGAAAACCGAACACGGCGACTCCGTTCCCGACGGTCAATATCGGTACAGGTTGAGCGCTGTCGACGAAGCCGGCAACGAAGGCCGAGTGGAAAGCGCGCCTTTCAAGTTAGATGCTCGTAAGCCTTTGTTAGTGCTTTCGGCGGATAAATTCGCTTTTTCACCAAATGGCGACGGTTTTGCTGATTCCGTTCGCTTGAGTGTTGTGCCCTCGTTTGTCGATGGATTAGCATCCGTCTCGTTGCGTGTTTTGGACGAAACAGGTTCAGAGCTTTTGCGATTTCCCGACGGCGCGTTGAAAAGCGCTTATGTATGGGACGGCAAGAAATCTGACGGAAAGCTCGCTGCCGATGGATTATACAGGGTTGTAGTAGAGGCAAGGTATGAAAAAGGTGATCTTGTAAGAGCTGAAAACACTCCAGTACTTCTCGATACAACTCCGCCCACCCTTAGCGCTGACCTTTCTCCGTTACCGTTTTCTCCTGATGCTGATGGAGAAAACGATAAGCTGAATGTTCGCTTTGCCGCCGTCGACAAGAGCGCTTTAGCCGGCTGGTCCTTTGCCATACTCGATCCTGAAGGCTATCCTTTTGCTTCTTTTACCGGAAATGTTTTTCCTTCTGACCCCATAGTTTGGGATGGAACAGATACGGACGGAAATCTGGTTGAAGCCGCTCAGGATTACTCCTATGTTTATACAGTCCGCGACCGACTTGGTAATGTCGCTCGCGCGGAAGGTAAGATCCCTGTTGATGTTTTTGTTCTCCGTGATGGCGACCGGCTCAAGATTCGTGTGTCATCGATTACGTTTGCGCCGAACGCTGCTTCGTTCCAAGTTGTCGATCCGGTACTTTCTGAGAAAAATCGTACGGTGCTGGACCGGATTGCGACTGTTTTAGGAAAATTTCCGAATTATCGAATACGTATCGAAGGGCATGCGGTGAACCTTACCGGAACCGAACGTGAAGAACGGGCAGAACTTGAACCGCTTTCCCTTGCGCGAGCAAAGACAGTTGTCGATGCCTTGGTTCAGCGCGGAATCGCCCGCGAACGACTCGAGTCACGCGGACTCGGTGGTAGAGAACCAATCGTTCCGCATGGTGACGAACAAGCCCGATGGCGAAATCGACGAGTTGAATTCATTTTGGTGAGGTGATCGTGGATTTTCGCGCATTTGTTATGAAAACTATTATACGCATCTCGATATTTTTCGCTTTCATTTGTCTCTTCGCTTTATTTATTTTTAAAACCTTCGATGCGCCGCTGTCGGCAGATAAACGAACCGTCACCTCTGATCTGAACGTTATCTTTGAATTGGAAGGTTCTGTTCTTTTTATTGTGAGAGCTGGAGAAACGGCTTCCTCAGTAGGGAAACGGCTTGAAGCTTCAGGTCTGATTCGTTCATCCCTTTTGTGGACAATTCTGGCGCGGATCGATTCGGAACCCATTAAGACGGGAACCTATCGTTTGCGCGGACCGCTCGGAACCCTCGCTATACGGGAACTTTTCATTTCCGGCAAACAGCTGCTGATTAAGGTAACCGTTCCCGAAGGCTATACCCTTAAAAAGGTTGCTTCACTTCTTGAGTCTAATGGGATTACCGATGCTGCTGAGTTCATGAGTGCGGCAAAAGATACAGAGCTTCTGAAAAGTTATGGAATACCCGGAAAGAGTGTTGAGGGATATCTGTATCCGGATACTTATTTTTTACCTCGCTCTTATCCGGCTGAACAAGCAGTCCGTGCTATGGTTGATACTTTTTTTCGCCGTATTGAAAAGATCGCAACTAAAGCAATTTCTTCCTACAGTTCCGATGAGTTATATCGTACGGTAACGCTTGCCTCGATCGTTGAGCGGGAGTACCGTGTCAACGATGAGGCTCCTCTGATTGCCGGGGTTTTTCACAATCGCTTGCGTATCGGAATGGCGCTCCAATCATGCGCCACTGTTGAATACGTCATCACGGAAATCCAAGGGAAAGCTCATCCGGAAGTCTTATACAATAAGGACATCGCAATTCCCGATTCCTATAATACCTACGTAAACAGGGGCTTGCCGCCGGGGCCTATTTCAAGCCCTGGTCACGTCTCTCTCGATGCCGCTTTCAATCCGATGCCCAACGATTACCTCTACTTCAGGTTGGAGAATCCATCTGAGGGTAGGCATCGTTTTTCTCGGACTCTTAATGAACACGTAAAATCCGGCACCATCTACGTAAAGCGACTGAAGGCTGGTTCATGAGCCGAATCGCGGAGTCTACGATCCAAGAAGTGAATAATCGCGCGGACGCCTTTGCCGTGATAGGCGAATATGTCCGTTTGGAAAAAAAAGGGGGCCGGTATTGGGGGCTTTGTCCTTTTCATAATGAGAAGACGGCATCGTTCTCCGTGGAACCGGACCGGAAATTTTATTACTGTTTCGGCTGCGGCAAGGGTGGAGGCCTTATTTCCTTCGTTCAAGAAATGGATAAGCTTTCCTTCCCTGAAGCCGTTGAGTCACTTGCAGCCCGATTCGGCGTCGAAGTCATTTATGAAGGCGGCGACACTCCGGTAAAATCGGACGCTGCCGTGGAAAAACGTGATCGCATGCTTGAACTCTACGATCGTGTTGCCGGTAGTTTCCATCATATTCTCAAAAATACCGAATCAGCGGCCTTCGCACTCGAATATCTGCGTTCTCGGGCAATATCTGAACCGATCGCCGAGGAGTTTATGCTTGGTTACGCACCTGCCGACCGGTTTTGGCTCCATTCGTTTCTTTCCAAGAAGGGGTATTCCTCGGATTTTCTCGCTGAAAGTGGCCTGTTCATAAAACAGAACGTGCGTTACGCTTTTTTCGCGGACCGCTTGATATTTCCCATAGCCGATCGGCGTGGTAGGACTGTTGCCTTCGGAGGTCGGATTCTCCACGGGGAAGGCCCGAAATACCTCAACTCGTCGGAATCTGAACTTTTTAAAAAAGGGGAGAATTTGTTTGCTTTGAATCTTGCGTTACCGGAAATCCGAAAAACAAAGAAAGCATATATATGCGAAGGTTATATGGATGTCATCGCCCTTCATCAAGCGGGGGTAAAAAGTGCCGTCGCTCCGCTTGGAACGGCTTTTACTGAAAGTCAAGCGAGACTTTTGCTGCGCTGGGCCGAACGGGTATTTCTAGTTTTCGATTCTGACCAAGCTGGAATTAATGCTGCCGAAAAAGGAATTCTCACCTGCCGGAAAGTGGGACTCGCCTGTTCGGTGGTCACGATTAAGGATGGAAAAGATCCTGCCGATATTTTGCTCTCCTTCGGTCCTGAGGCGTTGCAAAAAGCTATTGAATGCTATATAAATGATTTTGATTATCTATTGGCACGTGCGCTGTCTCGGTTTGGTATCTCCGATTCCGAGGGGAAGGCCAAAGCCGTGGCTTTTATGTTCCCGTTCCTTGAAATGCTCGATTCAGAGGTGTCCAGGGACGCGTGCGTTGGCGCGATAGCCGACGCTTTTGGTGTCGATAGGAAAGCAGTCGCTGCCGATTTCGCTGGAAGATCCGATCCGAAGCGGGCAAAACCTGCCGACGGAAGCGTTCGGGTACGAATAGATGTTAAGATGAACGACGAGCTTTTTTTGCTCCTCGCAGTCGTCGTGAATCGCGGCCTATACCGAAAGCTGCGTACCTCCCTTTCTCCGGAGGATGTTGACGATCTGCATGCGAAGGAGCTTTTCGTTGTCTTGGAGGAATGTTTCAGGAACGAGTCCGAAGACCTGGACGGACTGCTTTCCGCAATCGCCGATGAGGATTTGCGCGCTTTCGTGCTTGCGCGGAGTGCTTCGGATGCTTTTACCGTGAATCCCGAAAGGATAGTCGCGGATGGAATCACCCGGATAAAACAAAAAAGTATTGCGCGGCGGGGGGCTGATTTGCTGATTCGGATACGAACGGCTAAAGTCGGAGGTCCAGAGACCTCAAAATTGCTTGATGATTTGTTGATTGAGAAAATGCATATAGATGATGAATTATCCAGGTTGAAGGATGTCACCGAATGACGGATTTGCAGCTTGATCCTGCGGTAGCGAAGCTGATTCAATACGCTAAAGACAAGAAAACCATCTCCTATGACGAGCTGTCGGACTTTTTGCCGGAGCAGATCGTAAATTCCGATAAGATGGATGCGGTGCTCGCTTTGTTGGAAGCGAACAACGTCCAGATTATCGAAGATGAGGCTGCCGGTGAGGATGAGGCTGAACTTGAAGAACCGAAAGCGG
>JBAYHM010000155.1:0-10733 GCA_041666155.1 Treponemataceae bacterium | reverse complement strand
CGATATATGACGCGTACAGCTTCTTCACCCGGCGCCCGTCGATGAGCTTGCCCACGCCGCGGCCGGGGTACGCGGTATCCGTCGTGATGAGGGTAAGACCGCCGACATCTTTGCGGACCAACTCGTCCACCAATTCTTCGGCAGTCCCGTACGCGAGGAAGCCGCCCACCATGATCGTCATTCCGTCGGAAACCTTCGCCACCGCGTCCTTAGCGTTTAGAATATGCACCATACCGTTATCCTCACCCGACCTTCACGATCAAAGCCGCGCCGGTGTCGCCTGCGGCGCAGCCCGCGACCATCGCGTAGCCGCCGCCTTTCATGACGGTTTCCTCTATGCCTTCGATCAGCAGCCGGGGGATGGTCGGCGCCTGCGGGTGGCCGAACACCAGGGAGCTGCCGTAATTGTTGAATCCGGACGCGTCGATGCCGAGTTCCTTGGCCATGTACAGATCGTTCGCGATAAATGGATTGTGCGTCTTGATCGTCTTAATATCGGAGATTTTCAAGCCCGCGTGTTCCAGCGCCATGCGGGCCGCCGGTACCGGCGCCATCGGCATGAAGGCTTTTTTCGTGCGCGCGTAGCCGTAGGAGACGATTTGTATCGGGATGCTCGGATCGGCGCTCAATTCCGCGGCCTTTTCCTTGGTCGCAACGATCACGCCCGCGTTCCCGTCCGCCGGATGCGTCTGCGCCCCGAAAGTATGGATGCCGCCTTCGGCGACCGGTTTCAGCTTGGAGAGGCCTTCCCGCGTCGTATCCGTCACGCCTTCGTCCTTTTCGATCAGGCGCGTCTCCTTCCTGGAAACGGGAACCTCGATCGGGAACATGTACCGCCTCTGGAAGACGCGGTCGTTCGCCAGCGCGTCGGCGTATTGCGCGTAGCGCCGCAACACCAGTTCGTCGGCCTCTTCCCGGGTGAATCCCGCTTCCCGCGCGGCGTTCTCCGCCGTGACCAGCATCCCTTTCCCGGTGGACGGATCCATGTTGATATTGTCCATGTTCCAGTTTTCCGAGATCACCTCTCCGCCGAGTCCGTTCGGGTTGGGCCAGATCGTATGCGGTCCGTTGGAGGTCCGATCGGTAAAGAGGCAATAGGCCTTTTCCAAGCAGCCCTGCTCAAGCGCGAGGGAGGCGTTGTAGATCCCCGTAGTCCCGGTGGAGCAGGCCTGCATCAGGGTCTGGCCGGGGATATCGGGAGCGCCCATCATGACCGCGGCCCAAGTGCTGCCGTAGAAAACGCGGTGCTGCGCGACGGTTATCCCGAAATAGAGGTAGTCGAATTCTTTCGGATCGATCTTTTTCGATTCGAACCAGCGCTTGGAAGTCATCGCCCCGAGAACGATTGAATTTTCGTTCTGGAGCGCGCCCTGCCATTTGCAGAACGGTGTACTGTAGTAACCCCGGTACGGGATGAATACCTTATTGAACATATCGATAGCTCCTTTACTTTCCCTGGTACTCGGGCGGCATTCCGCCAACCGAGAGAAGACCGGTCAGCGCGTCCTCCGTAGCGAACATCGAGGTAAGGCCGTCCAGCTCCATTTCCACGGCTTCGGGGATTCCTACTTTCATCTGGCGGTCGATCAAATCGTTGACGGCCTTGAGCGCGAGCGGAGCCTTGGACCGAACGGCCTTGAGCGTACGCGCGGCGAACTCGGCACCGACGCCGACGGGGGCCTCTCGCCGGAGCAGCCGGTCCGCGTTCCCGTTTTTGCACGCGGCCGCGGCATCCTCAAACTCAGAGGGAACCGAACGGCTTGCGTATTTATTGGGCTTTCCTGAATCGGCGAGTTTCTCGATGGCCGATTCCAGCGCTGCCGGTTCGGTCAGCACAGTGACCACGCCCAGTTTGTAGGCGTCCTCGGCTTTAATGCTCCGGCCGGTGAACACGTAGTATTTGGCCAGTTCGGGACCGGCTATCCGCGCGAAGCGGATCATGCCGCCGAGTCCCGGGTAGATGCCGATGCCCGTTTCCGGAAAGCCGAACGAGCCGGCCTTCGTCGCGACTATCGCCTGGCACGCAAGGCTCAGCTCGCTGCCGCCGCCCAAGGACAAACCGTCCACCACGGCGACGGTCAATTTGGGGGAGTTCTCTATTTTGAGCAGGAGTTCGTGGCCGCCTCGCGTAAAAGAGACAATATCGGGAACCTTCCCCGCTTTGATTTTTTCGATGAAGTACTTGATATCCGCGCCGGCCACGAAAGTCTTACCCGCGCCGCGGAACGCTATCGCCCGGGCATCCTGATCTTTCAGGGCGGTTTCAAAGACCTGGGCGAGCTGAGCGACGACGGCCTCGTTCAGGGAGTTCATCGCTTCGGGGCGGTTGACCGTTATATACCCGATTCCGTTCTTGACGGAGTAATCGACGTACTTGAAAGCGAACGGCGTCCCCTTTTCGTACTGCGCGCGGATGACGCCGGGCATCTTGAAATCCGGGTGCCTGCGCGAGACCTCCGAAACGACCTCGAAGGTCTTCGCTATGCCGATCGCGTTCATCAGCTCGAAGGGACCTTGCCTCCACCGCAGCCCGAGCTTGGCGCCGCGGTCGGTGTCTTCCATGCTTGCGACCTTTTCGTCCACGAGAGATCCCGCAACGCCGAGAGCGGCGCCGTACAGCCTATCGGTCACCAGCGGAATCTTGGATTCATCGATCGGCCCCGAAAGATCGAACAATTGCCGGGACTCCATCTGCCGCTTGAGAGCTTCCGGCGGGGCGAAGAACGGCCCCACTTCCCGTTCGAGTGTCCCGGCGGCGTGCACCGCTATCGGGATACCGGTCACGTTCATAAGCTCGAAAGCGCCCATGCCGATACCGAAGGCCCGCTTGGCGGCCTCATCGATGGTCGGAATGTTCGCGGCTCCTTCCTCGTACAAGCGGACCGACTCGACGTAGAAAGGGACGAAGAAACGGTTCACCGCGAAACCCGGAGCGTCCTTCACCACGATCGCCGTCTTTCCATGCAGCTTCGCGATGGCCAGAACCTTCTCCACAGTTTTTTTGCTGGTGCCCGAGTGCGGAATGACTTCCAGCAGCCGGTTCTTAGCCGGGTGATAAAAATAGTGCATACCGACAAAGCGGTCCGCTCTTTTTGTCAAGGCGGCGAATTCCCGAACATAGAAACTCGATGTATTCGTCGCGAAGATGGTCTTCTCGGCGCAGAGCTTGTCGAGCTTGGCGAAAACGTCGCCTTTCACTTTCTTGTCCTCAAAGACGGCCTCGACGATAAGGTCGGCTTTCGCCACTGCCGAAAAGTCGGTCGTTCCCGTTATGCGCGAAAGCGTAGCCTTGACCTGTTCCGACGTGAATATTTTCCGTTCCAAGCCTTCATTGAGCGTTTTCTCGATTATCGATAGACCCCGCCTCAAAGCGTCTTCCGTCACGTCGACGAGCGTCACGGCGAGGCCCGACTGCGCCATATTCTGCGCAATGCCGGCGCCCATATTGCCGGCTCCTATAACGCCGATCTTATACATATCTCCCATACGATCCTCCTGTTATGTTGATCTACTATTACAACAAATCGCATTCGCCGAACTGATTATGTAAAAAACACAAAAAAGGGTCACGCTCTCTCAACCAAGAGAGAAATCCCCAAACCGCCGCCGATGCAAAGCGCCGAAAGTCCCCGTTTGGCGTTCCGGCGTTTCATTTCGTACAACAGGGAAACGAGAATACGAGCCCCGGAAGCCCCGATGGGATGGCCGAGGGCGATGGCTCCGCCGTTCACGTTCACTATTCCTTGATCTATCCCGCCGAGGAACTTCTCAAAACCTTTCAAGACCGCCAAGGATTGGGAGGCGAAAGCTTCGTTCAATTCCGCGGCATCGATGTCCGACAGTTTCCAACCGGCTCGCCGCAGGGCTTTCTCGGCGGCGGGGACAGGCCCGTAACCCATATACGCGGGATCAACGCCCGCCGAAGCGTACGCGGCGACGAAACCGAGCGGTTCGAGCTTCAGTTCCCTCGCCTTTTCCTCGCTCATTAAAAGCACGAAGGCAGCCCCGTCGTTGAGGCCGGAAGAATTGCCCGCCGTAACCCGGCCGCCCGGCTTGAACGCGGGAGCCAATTTCGCCAGGCTCTCTTCCGTAGTATTCCGCCTTGGATGCTCATCGACAGAGAACGGGATCGGGTCTCCCTTCTTTTGGGGAACGGGAATGGGAACGATCTCGTCGGCGAAGCGCCCCTCGTCGATCGCTTTCGCGGCCAGGTGCTGGCTGCGGAGCGCGAAGGCGTCCATGGCCTCCCGACTGATATCCCAGCGTTCAGCCAGGTTCTCCGCGGTGATCCCCATGTGGCAATCGTTGAAAACATCCCACAGGCCGTCCCGGATCATGAGGTCCACCGCGGTCGCGTCTCCCATCCGGACGCCCGCGCGCAAACCCGGCAGCGCGTACGGGACCCTGCTCATGTTTTCGACACCGCCCGCAGCCACGACCTCGGCTTCTCCAGCCATGATCGCCGAGGCCCCAAGGCAAACAGCCTTCAGCCCCGAGCCGCATACCTTGTCAACCGAATAGGCGGAGGTCTCGATCGGCAAACCGGCGCCTATCGCCGCCTGCCGCGCGATATTCTGCCCGAGGCCGGCGGAAAGAACGTTGCCGACAACCACCTCATCGATGAGCGCGGCGTCGATACCCGCCGTATCGACAAGCGCGCGCAGCACCGCGGCTCCAAGCCTATCGGCCGGAACATCTCGCAAAGCCCCGGAAAAAGTCCCGATCGCGGACCGTTTCGCCGCGACAATCACTATCCGTTTCATCCCCGCTCCTTTCAATATAGGAAGTTCACCGAATACATTATGTGATAATAACCTGGTTTTCAAAAAAAAGCCAGCGCCAAAAACCAATTATGGAAAAAACGAGGATAAGACTATATCCGGTGAATTGAGCGGAGAAAAACTTTGTCTATTTTTTAAACGTCGGGACAAGGCGCGACATGAACAGGGTAAGGCGCTCGCGCAGATCCCATTTCTTATTGTACAGGCACCAATGGAATATGATGCCCCTGGCTCCCACATAAAGATATTCGGCGATATCCTCAGCGCTGAGATCATCCGCGATCTCGCCCTTTTCTTGTCCTTCGGCGACGATGCCCTTAAGGAGCAGAAACATCGGCCGATTTTTTTTGATAAAGCTTTTGTTCTTCACATTGTAAAATTGTCCGACGATATCCATGCCGGTCGTCTCGTTGAACGTGACGTAATGATCGAAGAACTCAAGAATCTTGTCGATCGAAGTGGGGCCTTTCAGATTCGGGACGACCGTATCCTTGAAATAGTCGTCGCCCCGTTTATAGATCTCGATGAAGATATCGTACTTGGCTTTGAAGTAGTGATAAAACGCGCCGATCGAGACGCCGGCTTTGGCGCTGATTTCTTCGACCGTGATACTGTCGTACCCTTTTTTAACCATCAAGTCGATCGCGACATTATATATTTTCGTCCGCGTTTCGATTGCCTGAGCTTGCCTTTTCGTCATTTTTTTTTCAGCCACGCCGATACTCCCCAAGCCAAACAATAACGCTACTTTATCGCGGTGATTATGACCGAATATGTTCGCTAAATATACTAGGTCGAAATAGGCTATTCAAGTACCACGTCAAATTGGTGGGGCAACCATCACCTTGCCTTTTTGATCATCCGGCACATTCTTCAATAATTGGTCCGCCTCAAGCAGCAGACGGGTGAGTACCTTCGTCCCCTTCACATACGTGAGGGAACAACTATTGTCCGGGGTATTGCGGATGGAGAACGGCAGCAGGACCCGACAGGTATAGCTGCCGAGTTCCCGCAAAAAACGTTCGTGCAGCAATCTGATCAAATAGCTATAGCCGAAAATATCGGCTCCCGGGTCGGTCCTTCCGTAGCGATAAGAAATAAGCATGATCCCCGCTTCCAGAATACCGCAGCGTTCCATATAGCCGCCGCCGCCGCCCCGGAACCCGCTTGATATCCTCAAAATATCATCCGATACCGTTATTCCCAGCGTATCGCATACGGCTCGTATGCTGGATTCTGAACAATGATACCCCAGGGAACGATAGTGCTCACTTTTCTCCGCGGCCGCCTCGACTAACTTTTCCACATCGTCCATCGAAACACCTCGCGGAAAAGCCGGCAAGGAGCAAAGCCCGCCGGCCTGGATATTTTCGCGGAACCGGATTACGCCTTTTGTGGCGGAGTCTGAACTTCCTTATCGTTGATCAGGAACATGAGGATAGTACCGACAACACAGAACACGGTGAAGGTGGCGTAGGTATTGATATATCCTCCAAAGTTGGTGATTCCGTAGGCGACGAAAACGTAAGTGATCGCCCTGACGATGAATATGCCGGGGAAAATGACGCGGTTGACCGACAGGAAGGAATTGCGTCCGAAGCACTGTAGAGTAAAGGAAGGAATAAGGTTTGCGATCGCGCCCATCGTGGTAGCCTCGACTATAAGGGTGGCCAGTACAGCGGTCTTCGATTTCGCGAATATGAGGATGGCGAAACCGAGTAGCGTAATCACCGCGTAGATGAGGCTTGATGCTTTCGTGCCGAATTTCGTATCCAACACGCCTGAAACCAAACTGCCGGCGATTCCGAATATGGCGGTCATGCCCATCAACTTCATCGCCTCAGGCGGTTTGTAGCCCGCTTCAACCAGGTAGGGAACGATTTGAGCCGCGAAACCGGTAACCGTGATGTAGAACAAGCCGAATGCGAATATGAGCAGGATCGCCTGCTTGTTCATCAGGACTTCAAGGATGGTCCACTTCACCTGGGATTCCTTGGCGAACATCCGGCCCTTCTTCTCTTCCTCAGTCAGAGGCTTGTTGTCTGGATCAAGGCCGCACTCTTCGGGTGTATTCTTGAGCCAAAAGATGCTGAGTAAACCGAAAACGACGATGGCGCCGCCAAGGATGATCATCGCCTTATCGAATCCATAATTGGGATTATGGATCATCCCGCCGAGCCACGGTATCGCGAACATGACGGCCAAGGGAACGCCCGCCGTCGTGATGCCCAGAATAGTGCCGCGGGTGCGGGGGAACCAATTGGTTATCACGTTGTTGGTGATACTGTTCGAATAACCGTTGGCGGCCACTTGCGCCGCGATACAGACAAAGGTATAACCGGCGACGGTCGTCGCGACGGTCAACCCCAAGGTTCCCAGAATGCCGCCGATAATCAACGAGAGAATCGTGATCAGCTTCAGGCCCACCTTAAGAGCCAGTTGGCTGAAGATGATGGTGCCCACGACCGCGACCAAGGCCCCGATGGTGTTGACCGACAACAGGGCCGGAACCGGCAAGTGGTTTTTCGCGGCGAACCCGGGAACGATGATGTTGAGCCCGGTACTCGCCGCGGCGATGAAGAAAAACCAGGTTATTAGAGAATGCAGGATCAATGAATATCCGCGGAAGAAGTTTTTCGTTTTTGCTTGCTCCATAGCTTTAGCGCTCCTTTCCCTTTATTACGTGAGCCTATGAGAACTCACTCAAACGGCGACGCCGATTCGTTCAGATACTGTAACTCAGGAATTCAATTTTCGTCAAATGAATTCGCCGAATACATTCGGCTATCTTGTTCGGCCAATTGTTAGCCTTCGAAAATTCACATTCATCATACCGTTATGGGGAAAGAATAGGCCTAACGGTCGCTCACGCATCTTCCAAGACAGAGGTGAAACCGATTCGCATCGGGGAGCTCACACCGGTGGACGCTACCCTGACGGGGAGCTACGCGCGCACCGGAATGACAGTCGCGGTAAAAGCACGTCTGAAAAAGCAAACCTGCAGCAGGATGAGGAAAGGCCGTTCTAGAAACGGGCCCCGAATTCCGCCTTGCCCTGCGCGATCAAGGCCCGTCTCAAGTCGTTCGCGGGTTTCTTGCCCTTTTCCATGAGCTTGAAGCGGGCGACCATACCCTTGAGCTGCCCCACTTGTCCGGACATCTCCTCGGCCGATGAGGCGGTCTCCTCGGCGCTCGCGGTATTCGACTGGGTCACCTGATCGATCTGGGCGAGCCCCGCCGAAATTTGCTCCAGGCTCCGTGACTGGTCGCGGCTTGCGACGGCGACCTCGTCTATCAGGCCGGCGGCTTCGGAGGCGACTTTCACTATCGCGTCGAGCCGCTTATCCGTCGCGGAAACCAGCTCGTTTCCCCGGTTGATGTTGGCGATAGCCATCGTTACCATGGCGTTCGTTTCCTTGACCGACGCGGCGGCGCGAACCGCGAGAGTGCGGACCTCTTCGGCGACCACCGCGAATCCTTTGCCGTATTTGCCCGCGCGGGCGGCCTCGATGTTGGCGTTTAAGGCGAGCAGGTTGATCTGGAACGATATGTCGTCGATCGACTGCACGATTTTACCGATTTCCTTCGCGCTCGTGTTTATATCGGCCATGCCTACGACTAAATCCTTCATTTGCGCGTTGCCGCGTTCGGCGCTCTCGCGGGCTTCTTTTGCCAAGCTATTGGCGCGGATCGCGTTCTCGGCGTTTTGGCGCGTCTGAGCCGTGATCTCGGCAACTGAAGCGGTCGTCTCTTCAAGGGAACTCGCCTGTTCCGTAGCGCCCTGGGAGAGGGATTGGCCGGCTTGGGAAACTTGGGAACTCCCGGCGTCCAACAGGTCCACGGCGAGCGAAACCTCCCGAAGAATTTCCGATATAGACTCAACCGTGCGATTGAGTGATTCGGCCAAGGATTCCAGGGATTGTTTCGTATCGCGAAGTTCAGCGTCTCCGTCCGCCACGATGAACGTTCGGGAAAGATCGCCGTTCGACACTTCCTGGAGATAGCCGTTGAGAGAGCCGATCACGTTGTTCTGGTAGTCGGCGATCCGCGACATCGACCTGGACGCCTGCTTTATTTCCGTCTGATCCACGACGCACTCAAACGCTCCGATTACCTTTCCGCCTTCACCGCGAATAGGGATACCCGTATACGAGATATCATAAGGCTTGTCGACGGGGCACGCGCGGGTCTGAGCGCTCGATATATCGCCGCTTCTCATCGCGCGCGCAAGCGCATCGATCCGTTCCGCAGTCTTCGGTCTTGAAGAAATCGTAGCACTTCTTCCGCGCGCTAGTCAGTGCCTCCGCGGACACTCCGCCAAGCGCGGCTCCCGCGTTGTTCATATACAGAATGGTGAACGAGTCGTCTATTATCAACGCGGGAATCGGCAGATTGTCCAAGTACCCCACGAAGCCGTCAAGTACGGCGTTGAAGCCGGAGGCGAGCGATCGGTACGTCCGAAATGAGCATTTTCAAAAACCAACAACCCCGCGTTCAAATGGGAAGACTTGGAAAGGTCGCCTTAAAATTGCATGTCCACAGGAAAAGGATTAAAATGAAGTTATAGGAAAAAGGAGACGCATCATGAACACAATGAGAGCATTCTCTCTTAGGTTCACGCTCGTCGCGGCCTTCACTATAATGATCATGATCAGTGCCGCAATCGGCGCGATCGGAATCCTCGGGATGCGAAGAATCGTCGCCGCGCATCCGGTGCTCTACAAGGATCGAACGCTCCCGCTTATATATCTCGAAAAAATTACCGAAAATTTTCAGCGTATTAGGGTCAACCTCCACCGAATCGGAACCGGCGGAGAATGAAGCCATCGCGGCTTCCTCCACCTTCCTCGCGCTCGCGGTACTCGGCGTGGGGATCGTCGGCGCGGTCCAGGATGAGGTTCGTCAAGTTGCCGTGGGTAGCGGACAGATCAGATCCTCCGCCCAGGCATTAAATCACGGGGCGACAGAGCAGGCCCAGCGGCTTTCGGAATCCATTTCGTACTTCATAACGAAAAAAGAAACAGGTCGGACGAACGCCGACGTCCGGGCTATCGAGTCGGAATAGCGGCATAGGGAGACCAACCGATGATTTCGGAGTTTTTCCTTACGGGAGCCATTGTTCTTCAGATCACGGCCGCGGTATTAGCCTTTAGGCTTACCCGTATAACCGGACGTCTTTCCGCGTGGATATTGATCTCGATCGCCCTTGCGCTCATGTCCGTCCGGCGGATGATTCCCTTAGCTCGTGCGCTATTCCTGAACGGATCGTCGACGATCGACCCGTACAACGAATTCATCGGGCTCCTCCTCTCCGGCTTCATGGCAGTCGGTATCGCTATGATCGGACCAATCTTCAAAAAGATATTCAGAGCGGAACGGGAACTCAAAGAAAGCGAGCAACGATTCCGCGGGTTCTTTGAGCTTTCCCTAGTCGGAGTCGCCATCGCGTCCGCCGACAAACGACTGGCGACGGTCAATGATCGTCTCTGCGGAATGCTCGGCTACTCAAAGCTGGAACTCAGTGCGATGACGATAAATGAATTGACATACCCGGAGGATCGGGAGAAGGAACTCCTCTTGGATAAAAGCGTCGAGGAAGGCGGTTCCGATAGTTACGTCCTAGACAAACGGTTCGTCCGGAAGGACGGAAAATTGATGTGGACGAGCGAGGCCGTTCGTTGTGTAAGGGATAAAGACGGCTCGGTAAGCTATGCCCTGATGGTAGCGCAGGACATCAGCGAACGAAAAAAAGATGAGGAAATTATATGCCGGTCGCTGCGCGAAAAGGAGACACTGCTCCGCGAACTCTACCATCGCACTAAAAATAACATGCAGATGATCTGCGCTCTCCTCAACCTGGAATCGGTGCAATGCGGCGACAAACGGCTTACGGAATTGTTCAATTTGATAGAAAACAGGATATTCTCCATGTCTCTAGTCCATGAGAAACTGT
>JBAYHM010000154.1:0-10747 GCA_041666155.1 Treponemataceae bacterium | reverse complement strand
CTCCGCGCCGCCGTGCCGGAAGCGAATGCGGTCAAGCGCTTGCTCTCCGAGCGCTATTACATCGATGATTTTTTCGAGTTGTACGATGCCGACGCGACCGCCGCGAATATCCGCAAGCTCTTCGTACAAACGCTGCCCGCCAAAGTCGGGATCAAGGATTCGGTGCTGGTGTTCTACGCGGGGCACGGCCAGTTGGACTCATCGGGGACCGGTTTCTGGATCGCCGCCGACGGGACCAAGGACGCGTTGGACCAGTCGGGCTGGATTCCGAACGCCCAGCTGCGCAACCTTATCGGCAACCTGAAAGCGCAGCGGATCTTGGTGCTTGCCGACGCCTGTTTTTCCGGGGACTTCCTCAACGTGAACCGGGGAGCTTCCCCGACGGTTGATTCCGCGTACTTCCGCCGCGCGCTTCAGCTGACGGCCCGGCAGGTACTCACCTCCGGCGCCTCCGAATCGGTACCCGACGAAAGCGAATTCGGCCGGCAGCTCCTCAACCTCCTGGAACGAAATACCGAGGCGTACCTGGACCCCATCGGCATGTACGAGCGCATCAGGCTCGGCGTATCCAAGACTCAGCCGCTCCTGGGCACGCTGCCGGGCAACGAAACCGGCGCGAGCTACGTGCTCTTCCTGAAGCCGTCGGGCGCCGCCCCGGCGAGCGCCGCGGGTTCCGCCCCGCAGTCCCCCGCCAAGGCGCCGCGCCTATCCGTGACGCCCGCCGCCAAGACCTACGGAGCGGTGACGATCACCGTCAAGACCACGGGAACCCTGTTCCTTGATGGCGCCGAACTCGGCGCCATTTCCGCCGGGGTTTCCGCGCGCCTTGACGACGTTGAGAGCGGGAGCCGGAGCGTTGAGATCCGCTACGCCGACGGCAAAAGAGAAAGCGCTTCAGTCATGGTGCCTCCGAACGGCTCGGGCAGCGCCAATTTCGGGTATGCGCCCGCGCCCGTTGTCTCGATAACTGCTTCGGTCCCCGTCGAGCGTGCTCCGGGTAGCGCCATACGGGGCGAGATTTTCGTGAAGGGCGGTATGTTCAAGATGGGCTCGGATTCAGGCGATCCAAACGAAAAGCCCGTCCACGAGGTACACCTTTCGGACTTCTGGATGATGAAGACCGAGGTTACGCAGAAGGATTACGTCGCTTTTTTGGGAACCAATCCGAGTAAGTTTAACGGCGACGATCTTCCGGTGGAACAGGTGAGCTGGTACGACGCGGTGGCATATGCGAACAAGCTGTCGGCGAGTGATGGGTTACGGCCTGCTTACACAATCAACGGAACTGATGTTAGCTGCGACTGGCGCGCGTCGGGGTGGCGTCTGCCGACAGAAACTGAGTGGGAATACGCGGCGCGGGGCGGTCAAAACTCACGGGGTTACAAATATTCCGGGAGCGATGATATTAACTCCGTCGCGTGGTACACAAAGACAACGAATAACGTGGGAACGAAAGCGGTTGGTACGAAGGTGGCGAACGAGTTGGGGCTGTGCGATATGAGCGGAAACGTATGGGAATGGTGCTGGGATTGGAAAGCGAATTATTCGACTGGAAGTCAGACTGACTCCTGTGGCGCTTCCTCGGGGACGTACCGTGTGTATCGCGGCGGGGGCTGGGGCTTCGGCACGTCGATCGCGCGTTCGGCCATTCGGTCCGGCGACACTCCCGACAACCGGGACGACGCGCTTGGCTTCCGCTTGGTACGCAGACCATAGGTCTGCGACATGTAGGGAAATGATTGTACGGCGCGGCACGTTAGCTTGATCGATGACTTTTCGCCGCGCGAGGGTCAGGCAGCGGAGTTTTTCTTCTTCCCTTTAGGGTGAGGCGCCGGAATCCCGCGAAGTAGTCCTTCGGTTGAAAGGTCTTCATCTATCAGCGGCCAATGAATACCGAAGCCCCCGGCTGAAGGCTCCCAGTGATCACGTTTAGCGCTGTCCGCCTCCATGAGCCGCGGATACCATGCTATCGGAACGCTGATCGTTCTCCCATCCATCAGATCGACGCTCATCGTATCATCATCAAATCGAACCGCTTTCACCCGCTCATCGGCCGATTCAGCCAAAATACCCATTCCATGCCTCCATGAGCTCTTTCACGTGCTCTTCGACGATTTTTTGAATTAGACGTAACTCATGAGGATTGAATCCGACTGCCTTCGACAATTGTATCGGATCCAGCCAAAATTTCGCCGTATTTCCTTCGCTGTCGATGTGGATATGCGGCGGCTCATGTACGATTATAGCAGATGATCTTTTTTTTCGATCGTCAAGAACGCCGCTGCATCGTCCAGGATCGCGCTCAGATTGCCGGTTTGTGTTCCCCGAAATGACATTCGATAGCGTCTCTGATATTCGCTTTCAACTCGTCCATTGAGTCGCCTTGAGTGAAAATGGATTCACCGAGCGCTTTTGCGGTAAATCCTCCCTCAAGGGCGTCCTCGATCAAGAAAAACAGCTCATTCATAGGCAAAATATACATCCATTCGCAATCCGAAGCAACTTTCCCTAGTGCCTTACCGCCAAACTCCTAGAAACAGGTCCAGGGTAGGGCTGTTATCGTTTCCGAAAGCTTCCGCGGCTTGTCGACACGGCAGATGATATACGCGCGCGCGGATAAAGGCCGGTGTAAGTCCAGAAATGTTTCCAAGTGTCTGATGTCCTTTTTCTGAGGCGAATCCGTCCATTTTATTTCTATGGGTATCACTTCATCCGGTGTTTCTATTACGGCGTCCACCTCGGCCCCGGTTGCCGTGCGCCAGGTGGATAGTCTGAAATCGCGTCCGTGATAAGCGCAGCGGTAAAAGAGCTCGATCAATACCGACTGCTCGAACAGGTGTCCGGCGTCGAGCGAAAGCAGCGAGTTGTTGAGCGGCAGTTGGGCGAGCGCGTTGCGTATGCCGGTATCGAAAATAAGAAAACGAGGCGATGAGGTTATCTTTTTTCGGCTCCGGCTGAAAGCGGGTATACGCAAACCTATATAGGTATCCTCAAGGATTTGATAATAATTCTTGACCGTGTTGACGGCGATGCCGACGGCGCCGGCTAGTTTGGAGTAATTGATGATTTGACCGGACTCCAGGGCCGCCAGTCTGAGAAACTGCAAGAACGCGCCCATGTCGTTCACTAGGCTTTCTTTACGTATTTCGTTTTCAATATATAGTTCCGTATAGGCGGTTATGGTAGCCGCCCACGAATCTTTCGTCTCGTTGTATAAACCCGGCAAGTTCCCGAAAATAAGATGATCCTCCAGGTGCCGTCGCGGGAAAGCGACCCCTTCGGGTAAGCGTAAAGGTAGAATTTCTGAATCCCTTTGTTCGGCCAGCAGTACCGGCGTCAGGTGAAATAGATGCGTTCTTCCGGGTAGAAGGTTCGCCGATTGTTTTTTCAACTGCCGCGCGGAACTTCCGGTGAGGAAAAAATCAAAGCGTTCTTGGTCTTCATCGAAGGTGAATTGGATATCGTCAAAAATGGCGGGGACTTTTTGGATTTCATCGACAACGATGATCGTTCCCCGATCCAGCGCCGCCAATTCCTGTAAAAAAACAGCCGAATCGCGTTCGTATTTAACGCGAAGGCGCCTGTCCTGCAGGTTGACGTTCTCGATGTTGCTTTTTCCTTCCAGACAGTGTTTTAAAAGCGTCGTTTTTCCGGATTGCCGAGGTCCCAGTAAGAGCTTGACCTTGTTTTTAGATTTCGCTGCCAAGAGGTCTTTTTCAAGAAAACGCGCGTAGAACATTTTACTCCCCGATTTATCAACGTCAATCGCAAATAAAGCGATTAAAATTGCAGTCGTATGAAAATAATACGGCATTTATGGAACCGGGTCAAGAAAAGCTAGTCAGATGGCCGCCTGTTCGCTCAAAACCCTTGAAGAATGACGAAGGATCGCTCTCCGCGGCCTCTGCCGTACTGGGCAGGTAGGACCGTTTCAGCCTATTTTCAAGGTTCGCGTAACTAAACATATATGAAGGAGGCCTCAATGAGCCCTATCCGCATGCAGCGCATCGAATCGGCGATGCGCGTCGTCCTTGAGTACGTCGCTGCCTTCAACCGGCACGACGCCATGCTCGTGATGAGCTATCTGAGCGACGACTGTGTGTATCAGGACGCGGTGCCGGCCCCCGACGGCGATGTTTTTTCGGGGAAAGAGGCCTTATCCCGCTATTTTCGCGGCCTTTTTGAAAAAGTGCCTTGCGTCCATATCGAGATCGAAGATATTTTCGGTTTCGGACCCCGCTGCATCCTACGTCTCCGTTACGAATGGACGGATGAGGCCGGGATCAAGCGCCATGTTCGAATGTTGGACGTCTTCAAAGTGGAGCACGAAAAAATCCGCGAGGTTCTTTCATACATGAAGGGGTAGCCTTTTTCCTCTCTTTCTCTTCTCCCCTCTTTCTTATCAGCCTTGAACCGCGTTAATCTGCGTACTATTCTTCCGTACTTTCTTAATACGATGCGAGGTAATCCATGTCCCTAGACGCGCTCTTCGATTCCCTCAAAGCCGCTCAAGTCCGCTTGGCCCTTCAGACGCGGACCGAGAAAGACGCAGCCTTGCGCGCCGTGATGGCGGCGATCGATGAGGATCGTCCGGCGATTCTCGCGGCGAACAAGATCGACGTCGAGCGCGCCCGAGCGGGCGGGATGAAGGAAAGCCTCTTGGACCGACTAGCGCTGAACGACAAGCGAGTGGACGGCATGATCGAGGGGCTCGACGTCGTGGTTAGGCAAGAAGACCCCATAGGGCGTGTGCTTTCCGGCTGGACGCTGCCGAACGGTCTCCTTGTTGAAAAGACCACTGTTCCTCTGGGCGTCGTGGCCATCATTTACGAATCCCGCCCGAACGTCACCGTGGACGCTTTTTGCCTTGCCTACAAAGCGGGCTGTTCGATATTGCTGCGCGGCTCTTCGGCCGCTCTCGACTCCAACCGGGCGCTGGTTGCCTCCATTAAGAAAGGCCTTAGAGCGGGCGGCGGAGAGCCGGAGGCAGTCGCGCTCGCCGAATCAGGCAGCCGTGACGAGGTGGACATTATCCTGAACGCGCGCGGAAAGATCGATGTGGTCATCCCACGCGGCGGTCACGAACTGATCCGGCGCGTGGTTGAGAATGCGCGCGTGCCGGTGATCGAGACAGGCGAGGGTAACTGCCACATCTTCGTAGACGCTTCCGCCGATTTTGAGAAGGCCGTAGATATCGTCGATAACTCTAAAACGCAAAAACCCGGCGCCTGCAACTCCGTGGAAACCGTACTGGTGCACCGCGACGCGGCGGACGCTTTTTTGCCGCTGATGGCGACGCGCCTGGCGGGACGCGTCGAACTCCGGCTCTGTCTTCGCGCAAAAGCGGCGTTATCAGCGGCAGGATCGGCGAAAGCCGGCGGCCCGGAATCGCCCATCGGTCTCCCCTCCGGACTCATCGTGAAGGACGCCTCGGAAAGCGACTGGGAAACGGAGTTCCTCGATTACGTACTCGCGGTTAAGGTGGTCGATTCGGTGGACGAGGCGATAGCGCACGTGAACCGCTACGGCACCAAACACTCGGAAGCGATTCTCACGAACGACCTGAACAACGCGCGCGAGTTCGAGCGGCGCGTGGACGCGGCCTGCGTGTACGTGAACGCCTCCATCCGCTTTACGGACGGCGGAGAGTTCGGCTTCGGCGCGGAGCTGGGCATCAGCACCCAGAAATTCCATGCCCGCGGACCGATGGGCCTTGAAGCCCTGACGACGATCAAGTATCGTGTTTCCGGCACCGGCCAGATTAGGCAATAGACTAGAAATTTCACACAAAGGCGCAAAGCCACAGTGGAGATACCGGCAACATGATTTCCGAATTGATCGCGCGGTCGCGCAAGATTGTTATTAAAGTCGGGTCCAACACGCTGGCGGATGCCGATGGGAAGATAAACCGCGCCTTTTTGGCGGAATTCGCCGAGCAGGCCGGTGTGCTTCTGAAAGCCGGCAAGCAGTTGGTGATCGTGTCGTCCGGAGCGCAGGTCGCAGGTCTTTCAACCATCGGCAATTGGGCGCGGAAGAAAAACCTGCACTATAAGCAAGCGCTCTGCGCGGTCGGCCAGGTCGAACTTATGGCCGCTTGGCGTCGGGCGTTTGAGCCGGTCGGTTTCCATATCGCGCAGCTGCTTCTGACCAAGGACGATTTTTCCGACGATATCCGCACCCTCAATATGCGCAATACGCTGTTTACCCTCGTCGATGAAGGCGTCGTGCCGGTAATAAATGAAAATGATTCGGTGTGCGTGGATGAAATCAAAATCGGCGATAACGATAATCTGGCCGCGCTTTCGGCCTCCCTTTGGAGCGCCGATCTCCTGATCCTCTTTAGCGATATTGACGGCGTATACGACAAGAATCCCAAAGAACATCCCGATGCGATACTTGTGCCGGAAGTTGCCGATATCGCCGCGCTGAGGAAAAGCATCACCATCGGGGCGACCAACGGCTTCGGGACCGGTGGCATAGCCACCAAGATCGAGGCGGCCGAGCGGGCCGTTTCCTACGGTATCCCGATGATCCTGGCCCACGGTGGCCGTCCGCGCGCGTTGGAAGCTCTGGCGGCCGGAAAACAGCCGGGCACCGTGTTTACGGTCTAATCAGCGAAAAGAATCGGAGGCGATATGGCGAAGAAACTCGTAGCGTGCATCGGCACGGGGAATATGGGCGGCGCCCTCATGAAAGCCGCTTCTTCAGTGATCGGCGGCGCGGAGATAGTAGTTACCGACTGGGACGTGAAGAAAGGCGCGGCCTTCGCTTCGGAAATCGGCGCGACTGCCGTTTCCTCCAACGCGGACGCCGTTAAAAGCGCTCGTTTTATTTTCCTCGCGGTGAAACCGCAGGTTCTCTCCGACGTTCTCGCGTCCATCGCCGGCTCCGTCGCGGACCGTATCGCCGCCGGCGACGCCCCGGTCCTCGTGTCCATCGTCGCAGGGGCTTCGGTCGCGACCATCCGTTCCGCGCTGAGCGTGGTGAAAACCGAAGCCGCCGCTTGTCCGATCATTCGCCTGATGCCGAACACTCCGGCGCTCGTCGCCAAGGGTATGATCGCTCTTTCGGCCGATCCGTCGATTCCCGCTCCCGATATTGCCGAACTTGAACGTGTGCTCTCGGCTTCCGGCATCGTGGACCGGGTTGAAGAGAAATACATGGATGCGGTCACCGCGCTCTCGGGATCGGGCCCCGCCTTCGTGTATATGTTCATCGAAGCGCTTTCCGACGCGGGAGTGCGCGCGGGCTTGCCGCGTGATAAGGCCCAGCGCTACGCGGCGCGTACAGTGCTCGGTTCGGCGGCGATGGTGGAGGAAACGGGTACGCACCCGGGCGCGCTCAAAGACGCCGTGTGTTCGCCCGCGGGAACCACGATCGCGGGAGTAGCGGCGCTGGAAGAGCATGGGTTTCGCGGCGCGACGATGGCCGCGGTAGATGCCGCGTTCAAACGCGCGCAGGAACTTGGGAAAAAAGCTTAACGCTTGGCCGCTGAGGTCTTTCGGGCGGCGGCCTTTGGCTGCTACTGGTGAATTACCAGATCAACTTTATGGGCAAGAGGAAGGCTTGTCGCGCCGAGGGCCGCCGCTTTGTTCCCTAGTCGGCCTTGTTCAATTGTCGCTGCCGCCATTGGAGCCGCCATCGCGTGTTTTTCCGCTTCAGCCGAAACTAATTGAGTGAGTAGCGGACCCGAGTTACTGAGCGTCCCTCCCAATAGTACCTTCCGCGGATTAAGCGTGTTGATGAGGTTCGCCGTCGCGATCCCCAAATACCGGGCCAGGTCGTTTAAGCATTCGCGCGCGATCGGATTTCCTTTGTTCGCTTCAATACTGACGTATTCGCCGGTTAACTTAGCATCATCGTCGATGATTTCCCAAAGCGAGTTGGGAGGGATCGCGTCGTCGTTTTTTTTCAGGGTACGGTGACGTTCTTTCACCAGATGAACCAACGCCGAAGATGAAGCGAGCGCTTGGAGGCAGCCGTACCGTCCGCATCCGCAGAGGGGGCCGTTCGGATCAACCAGGGTGTGTCCGATTTCTCCCGCGCTGTAACTCGTTCCGTTTACGAGACGTCCGTCGGTGAAGATCGCGGCGCTGATACCTGTGCCGATACCGATAAAGATGAGATCGGAAACATTTTTTCCCGCTCCCAATTTCGCTTCCGCCAGGCCGCTGGTCCGGTTTCTGTTCATGATGACGGCGGGGAGTCCGATTCTTTTTTGGATGATGTTCCCGAGCGGGATGTTTTTCCAGCCCATATCGTCGGCCCGAATGATCGTTCCGGTATCGCTGCTTACCAGACCCGGAGAACCAATTCCGATCTGCGGCAGCAATTTGCCGGGGAAATTTTCGCGCATTTGCTTCAATCCCGAAACAAGACTTTCAATGAATGAGTCCTCAGTCGTTTGAAGTATGGTCTTTGAATGCTCCCGGACTATGTTTCCGTTTATGTCCACAATAAGGAACATCCAGGTTTTTCCTTGAAACGCCGCCCCCAACGCGAACCAGTTCTTGGGGTCAAGCGTGAGCGGAATTCCCGGCCTTCCCCGTCCTTGCGCGGACGAATCGAGTTCCATTACCAGCCCGGACTCGATGAGTTGGCCGACTATTGTCGAGACGGTCGTCCTGCTCAGCGTTAATTGCTTCGCGACGTCGGCGCGCGAAGGCATTCGGATGCCGGATTCTATGCATTGCATTACGGAGTGAATAATTTTCCAGTCGGTCGCCGGTTCGTATTTCATCGCGCTTAACCGTATCATGAATTTTGCGGAATTGCAGTATAAGTATACAAGGAGGGAATCCATGAAAGAAAAGGATATACGAATCCAGGGGTGCGAACTTTTTTACTGCCCCATTCTCACAAGGGTCCCGTTGAAATTCGGTCCTGAGATTACAACGCGGGTCATAAGCGCGCGAGCGTCCGTGACCGTTTCCGGCCGCGACGGGCGAATCGCGAAAGGGCTAGGGGAAACTCCGTTGAGCGTCGCGTGGGTATGGCCTTCGGATATCGGATATGAGTTCCGCCTTTCTCAATTGAAACGTTTCTGCGAATTGCTCCGAGACGCTTGGCGGCTCAACGATCAACCCGGTCATGCCCTGGAAATCGGCCATCTCTTTATTCGAGGTCGCTTGAAACAAATCTGGGAAGAATGTAACGGAGGAGTCGACGAGCGCCTTCGGATGCCCTGGCTCGCGGCGCTCGTGTGCAATTCGTTATTCGATATAGCGGTCCACGACGCGTACGGAATCTATCATGGGGTCGATACGTGGGAGACATATACCAGGGAATATTTGAACCACGACCTGTCCTGGTACTACAGTAAAGAATACGCATCGAAGTTCGCCGGATTATACCCCGCGGATTTCTTCGTGAAGGCCGATGACTTACCAACCAGATTGAAAGCATGGCATCTGGTGGGAGCGAAGGATGCCGTCACGGCGGATGAACTGACCGGCGGCGAACCGCAAGACGGATACCCGGTATTGCTGACCGATTGGATTCTTCGCGACGGATTGAAGTGCTTGAAAATCAAACTCACCGGACTTGACCCGAAGTGGGACTATGACCGAATGGTTTCCGTGGGAACGATTGCCGTCGCGGAGCATGTCGATTGGCTGTCAGCCGATTTTAACTGCACGGTTCAGGATCCCGCGTACGTGTGCGGAATCCTGGATCGATTGCTTCAGGAACAGCCGAGAATATACGCGATGCTGCTGTACGTCGAGCAGCCGTTTCCGTACGACATCGAAAGATACGCGATCGATGTGCGTTCCGTGAGCAGTCGCAAGCCGCTGTTTATGGACGAGAGCGCCCATGACTGGCAATTCGTCGCGTACGGAAGGGCGTTAGGTTGGACCGGCGTAGCTCTTAAAACATGCAAAACGATGACTGGCGCTTTGTTGACGCTGTGTTGGGCGAAATCGCACGGCATGACTCTCATGGTGCAGGACCTGACGAACCCTATGCTGGCTCAGATTCCCCACGTGCGGCTTGCCGCGTACGCCGGAACCATCATGGGCGTCGAATCGAACGCTATGCAGTTTTATCCGGAAATATCCCGAGACGAAGCGCGCGTTCACCCTGGCTTGTTTACTCGGAGAAACGGCGAGCTGAATCTGAATACGCTGGGAAAAACGGGAATGGGTTATCGAGCTGATGAGATAGAAGAGGCAAGGATCGCCGCAGGCGACGCGGAAAAATGGGTTCAAGCGAATTGAAAGCCGGACATTCTCCTCAAGATTGAGTCAGTGGTTGGAATCAGCGATAAAGCGGTCATCGTTCCTTCTCCGTATAGTAGGTGATGCGATAATCCTCGGTCGGGACGAAACCGACCTTTTCGTACGCGGCCCGCGCCGGGGCGTTTCGTTTTTTCACGAAGAGCACAGCCTTGCGGCCTTCAGCGCGGAGAATAGCCGCGAGTTCCGCGACAAGGCGCGTCGCGATGCCGCGTCCCCGGTATGCGGGATCCACGAATACTCCGCCGATCTGGTCGCGCGTGTAGGCGCGGGCGTTCGTTCCCGCTTTTCCCACCGCTTTCCCGTCCATGACCGCGTAGAGAATGATCCGCTCTTTGATCGAACGCTCAAAGGCTAGCCGGACGGCCGCGGGAGCGAATATTCCGCCGACCGGAACTACTTCTTCAATCTCGTAGGCCGCTTGCAGGGGAAACAGCAGTTCGGCGTCCGCGGCGAACGCGCGCCTGATGATGAGGGACTCGCTTCCCGCGGCCAGGGCTTCCGGGCGCGGG
>JBAYHM010000153.1:0-10833 GCA_041666155.1 Treponemataceae bacterium | reverse complement strand
CACGCCGAACACAACCGCCGGAACGCTTGGGGGAATGATCGGCCCAATAATGGAAGAGGCTCCGGTGATAGCCAGACTGAAGTCTTCATCGTAACCCGCGTCCTTCATAGCCTTCAGTTCGATCGCACCGAGACCGCCCGCATCGGCTATCGCCGTTCCGGACATACCTGAGAAAATCACGCTAGCCAGAATATTCGCGTGCCCGAGCCCGCCGGTGATATGACCGACGACTTTGTTCGCAAAGTCAAAAATACGGCGAGTGATACCGCCTGAGTTCATTATGTTGCCGGCTAGGATAAAAAACGGCACGGCCATGAGCGGGAAGCTGTCCCCGATGCCCATCGCCATGCGCTGCACCGCGACGATCGGGCTGATATCGCTCCCGATCAGATAGATGAGCGAGCTGATGAGCAGTGAGAACGATATGGGAACCTTCAGAATTATCAAAATGAAAAATGATCCGAGCAATAGCGCGACCATCATACGGCGCCCCCTCTGGTACCTTTAACGAGCTGTACGGTTTGAATCACTAAACGGAGAATGATAAGAACACAGCCCACGGGTACCGCGGCGAAAAGCCAACTCATCGGAATCTGCATGGCGGAACTCGCTATCGGGTCCTGCTCGATCATGAAGAAAATCGCGGTAGGCAGCAGATACGCGAAAGCCGCAATCGCCAAGACGTTCGTGGAAACGGCGACGACCTTTTGCGCCTTAAGAGGGAATTTGTTAAAAAAGAATTCCATGGAAATATGGATTCCCTTGCGGACGCCGTAAGCGGCGCCGAGAAATGTGATCCACACGAAAATGTAGCGGGCGAATTCTTCGCTCCACACGAGCGGCATATTCAACACGTAGCGCATGAAAATTTGCAGGGCCACCGACAAGCCCATGACGGCAAGTCCCGTGCCAAGCAGGATTTCTTCCAATTTATCCAGAAAACGCATACAACTTCCTTCCAAGAAATAAAAAACCGGCCCGGAGTGAACTCGTTCGCTCCGGGCCGTTCGCTAACCGACTTTCGTTATTTTACCGCTTGGATTCGCTCGTAGAGCCCCGCGCCCCATTGGCCTTCAAACTGCTTGATGACCGGCTGCGTCGCTACACGGAACGCTTCGACGTCCGGTTGCACAACCTGCATCCCCTTGGCCTTCATTTCGCCGAGCCATTTGCTCTCCGCGTCCGCGACCGCCTTGTTGATCGTCGGGGCTACCGCCGCGATGCTCTCAAGCAGTGCTTTCTGATAAGCGGCCGGCAACGCGTCGAATTTTTTCTTTGAGATGAATACCGGGGTCAGCTGAAGCACATGGCCGGTGAGGCTGATGTGGCTCTGTACTTCGTAAAATTTCTGGGTGTAGATAGTTGGGATCGGGTTTTCCTGTCCATCGACAACGTTCTGCTGCAGGGCCAGGTACACTTCGGCAAGGGCCATCGGTGTCGGGTTAGCGCCCATTGCTTTGGCGTTTGCCACGGACAAAGGCATATCGGGAGCGCGGAGCTTCATGCCCTTCATGTCTTCGGGAGTTTTGATCGCTTTCTTGCTGGTGACGTAACGGGTACCATAGTACAAGGTGGTCAGATTCATGAGCCCCGTCTGCTTTTCCAAGCCGCCCCAGAGTTCCTTGCCGATATCGCCTGAGAGTACTTTTTCGGCGTGGGAGAAATCTCGGAAAATAAACGGGCCGTCAAAAATGAGAACCGGTTTGTAGCGTTTGCCGATTTCTCCCGGACCTATGATCGCCATTTCAAGGACGCCGTTGACCAAGCCATCGGAAAGGTCCTTCTCACTGCCGAGCTGTCCGGCGGGGAATTCGGTGATGGTGAACTTACCGCCCGTCTTTTCACTGACCATGGCGCCCAACTGCTTCATGCCGGCGGAAAATGGATGATCAGGCTGATACACATGCGCGATTTTATAGTTCACCGGTTTCACCGTTTCAGTTCCGCCCCCGGCAAACACGAACGTCGATGCGCATAGAAATACCGACAGCCCAATAATTGCGACTCTTTTCATTTGTTCCTCCCTACGTTGTCCGAAAAATATTCATTAATGTATACATGTGGTATACATTAATGAATTTAAACAGTATCCCGCCGGAATTCTCTTTTGTCAACAAAGATCGCTAGGAACTGATAAGGAGGTCCATTGCCGCGTCACGAGCGTTGGCCAGGTGAATCCGAACGGCTTCGGCGGCTCCCTGATAATCGCCTGAGATGAGACGATCGACTATGGCGCGGTGCTCTTGATGAGACAGCTGAAGCCTGCCCATATTCCTTTGACCGTTCATTACCCGTAGCCGATGAAGCTGTATGTACATATGGTCCAATACTTGGAGGAGATAGGTATTTTTACTTCCGGACATCAACATTTTGTGGAATTCATCATCAAGCGTGGAATTTTCAGATAAATCAAAGGCTTGAAGATCTTGATCCATTTGTTCTTTCATATGCATCAGCAGATTTTTATCGATCTGACCACCGTCTTTCTGCACAATATAGGTTTCAATGAGTTCCCGCGTTTGGAACATCATGTTTATTTCGACCGCGGAGAGGCTTTTAACCGTTACTCCCCGGTTGGGGAGAATCGATACTAGATTTTCCTGCTCCAACTTGCTGAGGGCTTCACGGATCGGAGTCCTGCTTACCTGAATATCCGCCATGAGCTGCTTCTCATTCAGAAAGGCGTTCGGCGGATAGTCGCAATCGACGATCCTTGTTTTAATGTATTGATAGGCTTTTTGTTTTAGGCTGACTACGTTGTCCATTTTTTCCTACTATGATCCTTAAGCAAACCAGGCCCCGCCGTTGACGTCGATAACCTCACCTGTCGTAAAACTGGAAAGGGCATCGGAAGCCAGATAGATCGCGGTGCCGGAAATCTCGTCCGCCGTTCCAAGCCGCTTCAACGCGATTCCACCCGCCATCGTTTTCATCAATTCAGGGCTGGTGTACTTTTCATGGAAAGGAGTATCGATCACGCCGGGAGCGATGGCGTTCACTCGAATTTCGTACGCGGCGACCTCTTTTGAAAGGCCGTGCGTGAAGGTGGAAACAAAGGCCTTGGTCGAAGCATACAGTACGGCCCCGCTCGCGCCGCCATTGCGCGCCGCCACGGACGAAAAGTTGATTATGTTTCCGCCGCCCTGTCTTTTCATGAGGGGAACGACGGCACGACACATGCGGAAAGTTGAAGTGATGTTCAAATCGACGACTCGGTAAAAATCCTCATCCGTCATTTCTTCGACGCTCGCACGCCTGAGAAGGCCGCCCGCGTTGTTGATCAGGACGTCGATGCGCCCCCACTCGTCCGTCACCGTTTTTACCAGCCGGTCTACGTCCTCTTGTTTGGTGACGTCCGCCTGGACAACCATGGTTGCCGCCCCGGACTTACCGATACGGGCGGCAACGTCTTTCGCCGAAGTTTCGCTGATGTTGTAGTGGATGACGACTTTAGCGCCGAGTGAGCCGAACGCGTCGGCCATAGCGGCTCCGAGTCCGGTGGACGCGCCGGTAATTAGAACGACTTTACCTTCGAACCCGATATGCATAGCCCCTCCGGAATGTGCCGATTATCCTTACTTATGTATTGTCCCGCACATTTGGGGAAAGTCAAGAACAATGAAACGCCGTTATGTTACCTCGGCTTACCTCAAGTTTTCATATCTACGCCTTACTTTCAACCATTTCGGAGGTCGTGTAAAAACGGATCATCGGATTCAGCTGTTTGATGCGGTTGAAGGTCCACGGGGAATCCGACATGAGGATATGGGTACCGCGAATATCGACCAGGATCTTGCGGAAGTGTTCGTCGACGAATTCGTTCAAGGCCTTTTTATCGTCCGAAGTAATCCAATGCGCTATGGTGTAATCGACACCTTCGTACGCGCAGCTGGCGCCGTATTCGTGTTCCAAACGGTACTGGAGCACATCGAGCTGTAACTGCCCGACGACGCCGAGCACGCGCACGTTCGCCTGATGAGGCTTGGAGAAAATCTGCGCGACGCCCTCTTCCGCCAACTGGTTCAATCCCTTATGGAACTGCTTTTCCTTTAACGGATCGGTGTTTCGTATGATGCGGAAAATCTGAGGGGCAAAACTCGGTATACCTTTAAAGTTGACTTCCTCACCTTCCGTGAGCGAATCCCCGATCTTGAAGGTTCCCGTGTCGTGTAGACCGATGATATCTCCCGGCCAGGCTTCGTCGATTATTTCCCGGTCCTGGGACATAAACGCCGTAGGACTCGCGGTACGGAAAGGTTTTCCCGAACGGACATGGTAATAAGTCTTGTTACGCTCAAACTTGCCCGAGCAAATGCGCAAAAAAGCGACACGGTCGCGGTGTTTGGGATTCATGTTCGCGTGGATCTTGAACACGAACCCTGAGAATTTCCCTTCCTCAGGCGTAATTTCCCGTTCTTCAGCGTTCTTGAATGTCGGATAGGGCGCGATTGAAACAAGGGAATCCAGCAGCTCCCGAACGCCGAAATTATTCATCGCCGAGCCGAAAAATACGGGCGTTACCAGACCCTCAAGGTATTCATCTTTGGAAAACAGGGGATACACACCACCGATTATCGCCGCGTCTTCGCGCAGCTTCCGGGCCTCGGTATCACCCACCATTTGATCAAGCCGGGGATCGGAAAGATCGTCGATGGCGACGACATCAGTCGGCATCTGAACTTGCCCGCCGCGAAAGAGGACAAGTTTCTTTTCGATAAGGTTGTAGACGCCTTTAAAATGACGTCCCTGGCCGACAGGCCAAGTTATCGGGCGCACTTGCACGGCAAGTTCTTTCTCGATCTCGTCCAGCAGCTCCATGGGATCTTTACCTTCCCGGTCGAGCTTGTTGACGAAAGTCGTAATGGGAGTCGCGCGCATTCGGCAGACTTCACAGAGTTTACGCGTCCGATCCTCAACACCTTTTACGGAGTCAATGACGATTAGGGCGCTGTCGACGGCGGAAAGACCGCGGTAGGTATCCTCTGAAAAATCCGCGTGACCGGGCGTATCAAGAAGATTCACCTTCCGGCCGCCATACTCGAAGCCCATGACGGAAGTACTGATGGAGATTCCGCGTTCCTTTTCCATTTCCATGAAGTCGGAAACCGCCGCTCTCGTATTCTTGCCGCTTTTTACGGCGCCGGCGATATGTATGGCTCCTCCGAAAAGAAGAAGCTTTTCGGTGATGGTCGTCTTGCCCGCGTCGGGGTGGGAGATGATGGCAAATGTGAGTCGCTTGTGAATTTCTTGGATAAGTTCGGTCATGTAGAAAAGAAAATACCCTGAGAGCGACGCTTTTACAAGCATCGTCCGCGATTGCGGGAAAAGCGGAAAAAGTCTACACTTATCGCATGGCACGATGGGAACTGAGATCAAAAATGATCTTGCTTATCGGCGCCGTTCTCGGCACGCTCATCGGTATCCGCGTTCAATCGGGGGTTCGCGAAGCGGCGGACGAACTCGCCCGTCTCGACTTCTCTCTCGCTGCGACGCAACGAGCGGCTCTGGTGCGCGAAGCGCTGCGCGCGCCGGCGGAGCGCCTTGACACGCTCGCCCGTTTTTTTGAAAACAGCGACGTTGTCGAACCCTTGGATTTTGCCGGCTTCATATACCCCTGGTTAACATCGAAGGAAGGCCTCCGTTTCGCAGCTTTCTCAAAAAACGGCACTCGTTTACTCGGCGCCCTGGATGGAAATTTGTATAAACCCATCGCCGTACTCGCGAAGGAGTGCGATGCCGGCCGACTCGCGGCCGCGGACATCATCGGTAACCTAGACGGCAGCGATCCACGGCTGGTGATCGTCAGATCGATGAAATCGCGCGATGCGCGGATGCACTACCTCGTCGTCGTCGCCGACGTTAGGACGCGCGTACGAACCGCGCTTCAGGACGTCGATACGGGAAACTTACAGACAAGTATTTTACAGCCGGGGCGGGAAAAACCTATCGAAAGATTCGACGATAACCGGCAAGGAACAGCAATCGCACCGAAAATCGACCAATTTGACCTAGTTCCTTTTTTGAGCTACACGGAAGCGGTGGAAATATCAGGCATCGGCTTGGAAATCCACGTCAACGCGTCGCGGAAATACCTCCACAAGCGAAAAAGCGCTTTGGATTTTTTCATTATCCCCGCATTCACCCTGCTTTTCGCCTTGTTGGCTTATGCGGCGGTCGCATTGCTTCGCCGCGGAGACAGAGCCGACCGTTTACGCCGTCAAGCGCTCAATAATCTTGAACACTTTTTTTCTCTCGATCTGGATCTTTTTTGCATCACCGATGCCGAATACCGGTTCCTCCGCGTGAACCCCACGTGGGAACGAACCTTCGGTTTTTTCGGAGCGGAGTTGATCGGAACCTCGCTTTTGGATTTTGTTCACCCGGATGACCGGGAAAACGCCCTCCAAGCAATCATGCCGAATATGCGGAAAAATGCCATCGCCTCCTTTTTGACCAAAGTCCAACGGAAGGATGGGCAATGTCTTCGTATCGAATGGAAATTGGCGACTGTTGGAAACAACTGCTATGCGGCCGCCCGCGATGTGACCGAGCGGGAAGAATACGAAGCGCGGCTTCGCAAAACATTGTCGGAGAAGGAAACGCTGCTTCGAGAAGTGCACCACCGGGTAAAAAATAACATGCAGATCATCTCCAGCCTCTTGAACCTTCAAAGCCGCGATTTGAATGACCCCAAAATAGCGGAAACCCTTGAAAGCGCCCAAGGCCGTATACGGACGATGGCGATGGTTCATGACGCGCTCTACCATTCGACGGATTTCACCGACATTGATTTTGACGAATACGCCTCAAATATCGCGTCGGCCTGCGTGTACGGTTTAGATCGCCGAAATTGTATCGTGGAGGTGAGACCTTCCGGCATAGCGCTCGGCCTGGACCTGGCCATACCGTGCGGCTTGTTGCTGAACGAGTTGGTAAGTAACAGCGCGCGCTATGCGTTCGCCGAAACTGATCCGACACGGATTTCAATAGAACTTCACGAATCAAACGGAACGTTGGAACTTATCGTCAAAGACAACGGAAAGGGATTCGAGCAGAACCTCGATATAAACAAAGATGGCGGACTCGGTTTAAAACTTGTCACCAGCCTGGCCGCGCAACTGCACGGAACGGTCCGAAAAGAAACAGGGCCGGGAACTCAATTCAAAATTGTATTCAACCCTCTTCCGGGATCGTTTATTGTGAAAGGATAGCCATGAGCTCTGATGCTGACGTTTTCGCCGCCTACACGACTAAAACGGTCGATTTCCGATACCGCGGCGCTAGCTTTCATCTCGGACTTTCCCACGGCCTTTTCAGTTCCGCCGACGTGGATTCGGGTTCCCGTTTTTTATTGCGGTTCCTTTCTCTTATATTCGATGCGGCTGTCAAAGCGGGAAAACCGCTTCCGAAAACGGTGCTGGACGCGGGCAGCGGCATCGGGGTGCTTGGACTAGCGATCGGCCGGACGCTCGTAGACGCGGGGAACCCTGGCGTTGCCGTCAGGGCCCAAGACAGAGACGAGCTCGCGCGCGTGTTCAGTGCGCAAAACGCGGTACGGAACGGACTTGGAGCCGGAGTCTTCAACGCCTTCACGGAAAAGATGCTTGACGGAAGCGAAGGCGCGCGCTACGACCTGATCGTCTCAAATCTGCCGGCGAAAGCCGGTTCACCCGTGCTTGCGAATTTCTTTCATCGATCAAGCCGGATGCTCACAGCCGGAGGAAGCGTCGCGGTCGTCATAGTCAATACACTGGCGGACTCCGCGCGGAAATGGTTGCGGGATGCCGACGCACCCATTCTGGCGGAGGAAACCGGGATCGAACATACGGTATTCGTATATGGCGAATCCCGAGCGCCGGGCAAAGAAGCCGCTTCGGATCCCTACCTTCGAACGGAAGCCGAACACGAGCTGGAGAGCATTCGATACGCTATACGAGCGCTGCATGGAGTCGCCGATTTCACCGAACCGAGCCGGGCTGTGGCCGTCGCCGCGAAATTAGCGCTGAAGCTCGGCGTGTTTGCCCGAGTGCTCGTTCACGAGGCTGAGCAAGGCCATTTTCCCGTTTTCCTAGCGAGCGCGGCGCGACGGGAAAAGCGGAGTATGCCGGACTTCGTCATCTGCGGCAGAAACACGTTGGCGCTTGAAGCCGCGCGCGACAATACGGCGGCATGCGGGGCCCAGGCCGTGACCGTTCCAGTCGCGGATTTCGGCCTCTGCGCGGAACAGGTATCCGCCGATTTCGGCAACTTTGACCTTGTCGCGACCTTTCCCGATATCGTTCCGCGCACCGATCGCTTTACCGACACCTGGAAGGGAGCGGCAAAGGTCTTGCTTCCCGGAGGCTACCTTGTCATCGCCGTTTCGTCCTCGGACGCGGCCCGTTTCGATAAACTCAAAACAACCGATTTCACGCGCGCGGGGGACCTCAAACGCGATGGATTTCGCGCCCTCGCCTACCGTAGAAAGTAAGCGCGGCGGACGCGGCTGTTCAAACACCCACCAACGCGGTCAACGCTTTGGCGTACAAAGGATCGGCCACGGGCGTATCGATCAAGCGCGCGAGCGACATCCCGTCGTCAGGCGCGGGAAAGAGCATATCCAATGCGGCAACGGTGGACTTACCGTCGGCGGCCGCTAGGGTGAGAACGGCTTCCCGGTCATTCCGGAAAACGACCGAAGCCGAAGAGCCGTCCGAAAAACCAACCGAGCAAGAGGGGAATTGACCCGCCCCGACGGTTACGGCTACAGTCCCGCCGTCTTTCCGCAGCCACGGTCCCGAACCGTCCACGGATGAGCTCTCACCCTTCCAGCCGAGCGCCGCGGCCATCCAGGCGGCGTGGAGACAAACACTCCAGGGATCAGGTCCGGACGATTGGACGGAGACGATCGCGGACGCGGAAGCGACGTCCCCCGGCGCTTCAAAGAGTCGGGCCGTCGCTGTTCGGACGCTCTCCCCGCGTTCCCAGGCAAGGTCGGCAAGGGCCGGAACCTGCGCGATTGCTCCAAGGACCATGCGCGCATAACCGACCGCGCCATCTCTGGCGAGGAACGGATCGTCGCCGCCGTCAATCACGACCAGGTCGACCCGCTCCCCACAATCGGCCGATTCCTCGCAGAGAGCCGCGACGGGGAAACGCCAAAGCAGCAAAGCAGGCAGTTCACGCATGACGAAGGGACTCCACGAACGAGAATCAGCCGCGGCTTCGTTGGAACTTTCTATGAAAACGTCCTCAAAACAAACCCCGCGATTCTGCCTATCCATGGAACAGCGCGCGGAAGACCAAGCGCGAAACCCATCCGCGACATTAGAACCGGTCCTCAAGTGAATTATCCGCGCGGGACGGCGGCCCATGAGTTTATCGACCAAAAAATCGCCCGCTTCCGCGTTAGCGGCGCTTCCGGCAACGACGACGGAGGCGGTCATAGCGCGGGCGTTTCCCGAAGCGGTTTCCCGCAAACGGGCTACAAGGTCTTTTTCCAGTTCGGAATTTTTCGGATAGTTCACAATCGCCTCCATTTCTTACCGAAAGCGCCGGGCAAAGAACTTGCGGCCGGAGGGCCGGAACGACCAGCCTCGTATTCCCATATTGGCACGAGCCCTTCGTCCCAGGCGGCTCGAATGGGGTCGATGAAAGACCAACAGGCCTCAGTCTCGTCGCGGCGCGTATAGAGGGTTCCGTCGCCGATAAGGGCGTCAAGCAGGAGACGTTCATACGCGTCGGGAGAGGGCAAACCGAAACCGGTGCCGTAAAGAAAATCCATCGATACCGACCGGGATCGATCGGAAAGACCGGGGATCTTGGTGTTCAGATAAAGAGTAAGACCCTCCTCGGGTTGGATACGGAACACCAAGCGATTGCCTCCGGTCCAACCTTGCGGAAACAAGGTGAGGGGCGGTTTCTTGAAGTGGACGGCAATCTCCGAAAGACGACGGGACAAACGTTTTCCCGTACGGATGATGAACGGCACTCCCGACCAGCGCCAGGAGTCGATGGCGATGCGCAAAGCCGCGTAGGTTTCCGTCGTGGATTGAGGCGAAACGCCCGGTTCCTCTAGGTAGCCGGGAACCTCCGCGCCGTCGACAAGACCGCTCGAGTAGCGGGCGCGAACGGTATCGCGGAGAACGGATTCCCCCTCAAGAGGCCTGAGCGCGCGGAATATCTTGACCTTTTCGTCGCGGATCGCGTCTGCCGACATGGAACTCGGCGGTTCCATCGCGACCAGGGCAAGCAGCTGCAGCAAATGGTTCTGAACCATATCGCGCAGCGCCCCGGAACGTTCGTAGTAAGCGGCCCGCGTTTCCACGCCGACCATCTCAGCCACCGTGATTTCGACGTAGTCGACGTAGCGGCTATTCCAAATCGGCTCAAAAATCCCGTTCCCGAAGCGGAATACGGCGATGTTCTGAACGGTTTCCTTCCCCAGATAGTGGTCGATGCGGAATACCGAATCTTCGTCGAAACGTTCGGATAAAAGGGTGTTGAGTCTGTCGGACTCCCCTCGGTCGCGGCCGAAAGGTTTTTCCACGACAATACGGGTCGCCGCGCCGCTCCGCCGGGCTAGGCCCGCGGCGCCGATACGTTCGATAATGTGCTCGTACCGTTCAGGCGGCGTCGCCAAATAATGGACCAGCTCGCGCCGCGCATCGACCATACCGGCCAAACGCTCATACCCGGAGGCATCATCAAAATCGGATTGCAAATAAGAACAACGCGCAAGAAAAGCGGCGCGATCGTTTTTTTCCGCGCCGGCTTTGTCCAGCGCGGCGTCTATCTCCGCCCGGAACGCCTCATCGGACCACGGTCTGCGCGCGAAACCGATCAGACTCCAAT
>JBAYHM010000152.1:0-10836 GCA_041666155.1 Treponemataceae bacterium | reverse complement strand
AGCGGTTTCCTCCGTGACGGCGATGACGAGGAACGCATGGGCTAAGAGGTTGAAGGCTCCCTCGGAGAAGCGCGGTACGACAACTTGGATAAGAGCCGCGGGGATTACGGCGACGATTCCGGCGATAATCGCGAGCAAAAATCGTCCCATCCCGAAATCGGGACGTTTATGTGCCAGAAAAGGGATGGCTAAGGCGAGCGGCGCGGCGGACAACGCCAGAAGTATGGCAAGCCATGTAAACCCATTCACTATTCGATGCTCCATTTCCCATTTTTATCAAGACACGCTTCCCGGTTCGTATCATAGTAGCGCGTCGATGGTTTTTTGGTCTATGGGAGCATGTGGAGACTTGACCGGCTTGGTCCATGAGTTATACTGAAAGCAAGTATGGACAGCGAAAGAATACTAATAGTCGAAGACGAAAAAATTATCGCATTGGATCTTCAACGTCGACTTGAACGGTTCGGGTACCAAATTTGTGGTACGGCGTCCGAGGGTGAAGAAGCCGTTCGTAAGGCCGGCGAACAGCGTCCCGACATCATTTTGATGGACATAATGCTTGCCGGTTCAGTCGACGGTATTGAAGCGGCTAAAACGATCAAGCGCGAGCTGCAGATACCCGTGATTTTCCTGACCGCATATGCCGATGAACGGACGCTTGAGCGCGCAAAAGAAGCGGAACCGTTCGGTTATATTCTCAAGCCTTTCAAAGAACGCGAACTTTACACGACGATCGATATCGCCCTCTACAAATATAGGGTGGATAAGAAGCTCAAACAGCAGGAGCGCTTGTTCTCGGCGATTCTTCATAGCGTTAACGACGGAATCGTCGCGACCGGCATCAATCTGGACGTTCTTTTCATGAATCCGATCGCGGCGGATATGTGCGGTTGGACTGAAGGTGACGCTCAAGGTCATCCCGCCGCCGTCGTTCTTTCCTTAATTGATTCGCGTACGCTTTCCTCGATTATTCCCGATGCGCTGCCCCCTGACGGGCATCCTGTGTTTTTCCGTGACGCCGTGATGAAAAGTCGCCACGGATCAACCTTTATCGTGGACGGGTCGATCACGAAAATCCATCAGGCAAGCAACGAAACCGAAGGTTACGTGCTCGCGTTTCGCGATATAAGTGAATTAAAGCGGATGTCGGCGACCATTGATTACCAGGCTAGCCACGATTCGCTTACCGGACTTTCCAATCGTGAAGAATTCTCGTTGCGAGTGGCCGAACTGCTTGATGACCTAAAACGCAACGGCGGTCGCCATACGCTTATCGAACTCGATGTGGATCGATTCAAAGTAGTGAACGATACCTGTGGGTCACTTGCAGGTGATGAGCTTCTGCGCCAAGTTTCCAATGTCATCCAGTCCCTGACGCAACGTCACGATATTTCGGCGCGCCTGGGAGGCGATGAGTTCGCGGTAATTTTGCGCGATTGTTCTCTGGATGACTCCCTGCATGTTGCGAAGCGTCTCCAAGACGCGGTCCAGAACCATAAGTTCATCTGGCAGAAGAGCCTTTTCCCGATCACGCTCAGTATCGGCGTCGTTCCTTTGACCGACACCGACAATGATATCCACCAAGTTCTTGCCTCGGCGGACGATGCGTGTTATATCGCCAAAGAAGAAGGCGGCAATCGCATTAACGTGTTCCAGCGGACGGATGAAAAATTCGTGCTTCGTCGCGGCCAGATGGAATGGATCGGCAAAATAAACGAGGCGCTTGAAAAAAACAGGTTCCGACTCTGGTATCAACTGATTGAGCCGCTCAATGCGGAACATGCGGCTGCCCCCAAAGCCGAAATACTTATAAGAATGGAAGCTGCCGACGGGACAATCATTGGGCCCGGGGCATTTATCCCTTCAGCGGAACGATACGGTCTTATGACGGCAATTGATCGCTGGGTTGTTGAAACCACGGCTAAATCCTGGACCCGCTTGAAGAAAGCAGGTCATCCGTTGGCGGAGCGTTTGTTTACCATCAATCTATCCGGTCCGACGATGCTTGATGAATCATTCTCGGATTTTGTCGTTATGACGTTCAAAAATCTCGACGCGCCCCCGCGGTCTTTCTGTTTTGAAGTAACCGAAACCGCCGCTATTCAAAACTTGTCCTACGCTTCCCGTTTTATGACGAAACTGAAGGACCACGGTTTTACCTTCTCTCTGGACGATTTCGGCTCCGGTTTCTCCTCTTTCAGCTATTTGAAGAATCTCCCGGTCGATTATCTGAAGATAGATGGTTCGATTGTTCAAAATATCGATGAAAGCCTTGTTAACTATACGATGGTGGAATCGATAAATTCGATGGGACACGTTCTTGGTCTAAAAACCGTAGGTGAATACGCGCGCAACGAGGGCGTTGTCGACAGATTGCGCCGGATCGGGGTTGATTACGGTCAAGGTTACGCGTTGGCGGAACCTAAAGAAATTCCTTAACACTATTAACAATAACGGCTTGCGTTCTCCCCTTCTCTAGAGTACGATTTTTACAGGTCTAAAAATCGTATGTAAATAGGTATTCACATGCCGACTATTCTTGATTTGCTCGTGCTGGAACGGGATCTTGCCGTTTTTCTCAGTTGCGTTGAAACCGAAGACGAGGCCATTGGGGCTGTTTTGGACGCGGTAGTATCGTGCGATCCGGAAAGCGGTGCCGCCGTCAGCGTTTCCCGCGGAATGCGCGAAGAGGCCGCATCGAGGGGAACGCTGGGTGATGAAGCCCGCCTTCTCGTTCTCGGGGCGATAATTCAATCCGATGTTGAGCAATTTCGCCTCGTTCTTGAGCTGGCCGACAGCCGCGGGCGGTTCGGTCGCTTCGCCTTCGTCGGGAGCGGTCCTTCCCAGCGTTTTCCTCCGTTGGCCGAGACCTTTGAACGGGCGGCTAAAATGCTGTCCTCCGCGATCGGCCGTATCGTAACGGCGAGGGATCTGGACGCTGCCGCTAAGGACCAGGAATTTTTGGTTCGTGAAATGCGTCACCGGACGCGTAATTCCCTTCAGCTCATAAAAGGTTCCATCGGACTTTTCGTTGGAACACTCGCCTCCACACCACCCGAAATACTTGAAGCTATAGATGAGCGGCTAGGTGCGCTGGTTATCGTTCATGAGATGCTCAGCTGGACTGAGTCGTCGGACTTGGTATCCGCGGAAACGTACTTTGCTCAGCTAGCAGAATCATTACGGCGAATCGCCCCTGAAGGAGTGGGAACGCTGATCGCGTATTACGACGCGGCTGAAGATGTCTTTCTTCCGGTGGACCGCGCCGCGACGATGGGATTGATCGTACACGAGTTAGTCATCAATACGGCTAAGCACTCAGGCGGTCGTTTGCAGCGGATGTCGGTCCGCATCGATTTTTCGGATGGCCTTTTATACCTGCGCTACGGAGAGACGCCGGTTCGGCTCCCGTTCGCATCGCGGCTTCCGATTTCAGAGTCCGCTGATCCGTCGCGCTCGAAGGCAGCGGGCCGCGGCTTGGCAATAATAGAGGCGCTCGTCGTACGCGCGCGCGGCCGGAGGCTGGATGACGGCTCCGACATGGCGCGGTTCGCGGCGGCTTTTCCGCTGGATTAACTAGCGGGGACTTCGAAAAACTTCAATTTTTTGAAGTCTACCAAATTTAACCGCAAATCCTAAAAAGGATTTGCATAGGGCACCTGTAAAAACCAACCGGGTTTTTACAGGTGCCCTAGCGCTCATTCGTCTCCGAGGCAGGTGCCGACGGAGCGCGCCGTATCGATCATGTAATGGTCGATGGGTACCGACTTCACTCGCCCTGCCGGTTCGGAAAGGTCTACGGCGCTAACCGCATCGCCCTTAAGCGATACCATTTTTCCGTATTCGCCGCGGGCGAGCAGGTCCGCGGCGGCCGTTCCGAAAGTGGTTGCCAGGACGCGGTCCCAGGCGCTCGGGATGCCACCGCGCTGAAGGTAGCCGAGTACCGTCACGCGCGTTTCCATGCCCGTTTTCCCTTCAATTTCCCGCGCGATGCGATATCCGATTGAAGGTGTCGCCGTCTTTTCCCGATATTTTTTCCGTTCTTTTTTGTCCATGGCGGCTTCAGCCTTGGACAACGCCCCTTCCGCGACAACCACGATGGAAAAACTTTTTCCATCCCTGGCCCGTTGTAAAAGGTGTTTTCCGATTACGTCGATATCGTAAGGCATTTCGGGGATCAATATCACGTCTCCGCCGCCCGCGACACCCGAGTATAATGAGAGCCAGCCCGCTTTATGCCCCATGAGTTCAATGAGCATGATTCTGTTGTGGCTGTGAGCGGTGGAATGGAGTCGGTCTATGGCTTCGGTTCCGATGGAAACGGCCGAGTGGAAACCGAAAGTCATGTCGGTTCCAACGATGTCGTTATCTATGGTTTTCGGCAGTCCGACTACGTTGAGACCTTCTTTTGATAACAGGTAACCAGTCGTATTGGTCCCGTTGCCGCCGAGTACCACCAGGCAATCGAGATTCAGCTTGCGGTAATTTTCTTTTATTACCTCAACCTTGTCTTCTCCGACCTCGGCGTCGGTTTCTTTGTCTCTGGCTTTGAACGGCTTCTCTCGGCTAGTGCCTAGAATTGTACCGCCCCGTGTGAGGATTCCGGAAAAATCTTCAGGCTTTAAAAGACGCGCATCCAAGTCGATCAGACCGCGGTAGCCGTTGGCAATCCCGATAACCGTCATGTTGTATTTGTCGTGGGCGGCTCGGCACACACCGCGAATCGCCGCGTTTAAACCCGGGCAGTCACCGCCCGAAGTGAGGATACCGAAAGTCTTGGTCGCGCTTTTACTCGTTGTTGCCATTGGATTCCTCCGATATTCAGTATATGCGCCCTTTCATCTTTTCAAAAGGCATTCATATGGAGTATTTTGCCGTTATGAACGTTTTCCGTTTTTCGTCTCGCCTGTCGCTTCTGTTCATCATCGCCACGCAAAGCGTTCTGTCCTTTTCTTTCGTTACAACTTTTGAAAAGCGACGCGATCCGCTCTTCGGCACGGCGAACGGCTTATATTCTTTGAGTAAGGACGGAAAGGCTGTTCCTTTGTGGACCGACGGCGGTATCGGCAAAATTTCCCGTTTCGGGTCCGAATATTTCGCGCTCGGGGACCGCGGCATAATCGCTTCCCCTGATTTGCTTTCCTGGGAAACCCGCAATGAAGGCTTGCCGGTAAAAGTGATCAAAAAATACGACGGTGAGCGCAAGTCGTTTGATCGCATCGTTCAAGAGTTGAAAGACTTGGAAGCGAATCCGGACAATCCGAAAATGATGGTGACCGCCGTAAAAGACGCGGTGTTCCTTTCACGGGACGGCGGGAAATCTTGGAAGAATCTCGGATTCCCGGTGCGGACCAACGGGGTAAAAGCTGTCGCAGTCGCTTCTTTGCCGGAAACGGTAGTGTTCGTCTCTCACTCGATCTACGGCGTCCATTATCTGGAGGCTGATAAGAAAGGTGCCTGTTGGGTTTCTCTCAACGACGGTTTGGATCCGCTTGAAACGACGACGAATCCGGATGAAATCTCCGATATTCTGGTCGCGCCAGGCGCCGTGCCTACGATTTGGGCAGCTCAGACTTTCAAGGCCTCCATTTTCCGATTGAATTGGGCTGAAAAGAAATTCGAACGCGTGTGGACCGACGGCCGAGAATTCGGTTCAGTTGATTCTCTCGATATCGTTGCCGGCGCGGGTCCGTCATCAGGCGCGCTCCGTTTCGTTCGCGACGGTTCAATCGGCGAGCTGCGCGTTTCCGCGTCGGGGACGGTGACGACCGAAGACCGATCAGACTTGGCCGCCATCGTCGCCCGCGCCGGAAAAACCGTAGAGGGCTCGCTTCGTTGCCTTCTTACGGACGATGCCCGTTTGTCGGAATTGTGGCTGCTTCCCGGCGCTTTGCCTCTTTTTTCGGCGCGGGGAGCCGCCGCGCGCGGCAAGGAAGGCCTCTACCTGCCCGTTACCCACGCCGCGGATCCGAAGCAGCTCGCGCCGTACCTCGATATAATCAAAAATCGCGGACTGGATATGGTCGTCGTCGATATGAAAGACGATGTCGGCCGCTTGCGCTTCATCCCGCGTAACCCGGCAATAAAGGCGAAATCCCGTGTGTTCAGCCCCGTGGACGTGGAAGCCTTCGCCGCTTCGCTCAAATCCCGCGGGATCTGGATGGTGGCGCGGATCGTCGTGTTCAAGGATCCCGAGCTTGCTCGGTGGAACGGCGGCAAGTACGCCGTGTGGGACGATAAGAAAAAGGCGCCCTGGCAGGGAGTCCGCACCGTTAAGAAAAAGGCGGAGCCGCCGTCGGCCGAAGAGTTCGTCACGACCGTCGAACCCTACGACGAACATTGGGTGGATCCCTACTCCGAAGAAGTGTGGGATTATACCGTCGCGATATGCCGCGAGCTGGTCCAACGCGGCTTCGATGAGATCCAATTCGATTATATACGCTTCCCAACCGATGGCGAGAATTTGTACGACGCGCGCTACCGTTGGCGCGATCCGGGAATGGATATGGAAAGCGCTATCCTGTCTTTCCTCGGCTACGCCCGGTCCCGAATCGAAGCGCCGATTTCCATCGATATTTACGGCGCGAACGCTTGGTACCGTACCGGTTCGCGGACCGGACAGGAAGTGGAGCTTTTGTCGCATTACGTCGATGTGATTTGTCCCATGTACTACCCGAGTCATTTCGAACAGAATTTCCTAGCGCTCAACCCGCTGGAACAGCGTCCGTATCGGATTTATTACCGCGGAACTCTCCGGACTGATCGGATCGCGCGTTCGCGCATCGTCGTCCGTCCCTACGTGCAGTCGTTTTACCTCAACGTCGCTTACGACCGCAAATACTACGGCGCGGATTACGTGAAGCTTCAGGTAGAGGGAGTCCGGGCCGCCGGTTCCCCCGGTTTGACCTACTGGAACAACGTGGGGCGCTATGACGAAATTCCGCTTCTCCGGCCTATCCGGACCGCCGTGGATGCCGGTCCGAGAATCGCTCCGCTGCTCGATTAGGAGTCCGTCATGCCCGGTATATTGGAATGGGGTTTAGGGTTCGTTCGATCGGTTCAAACTATCGCGAATCCGGCTTTGACGGCGCTCATGCAGGCGATCACCTTTTTAGGCGCCGAATACGCGTACCTCGCCATGATCCCTCTGATATATTGGTGCATAGATGAGAAGAAGGGCCTGCGGCTCGGCATCGCCGTTCTGTTTTCGGCATGGTTGAACTTGTCGTTAAAAGACGCCTGGAAACAACCGCGTCCCTACGATATCGATCCGACGGTGGGATTGGCGCACGACAAAACCCCTTTCGGGCTTCCTTCGGGGCATTCCCAGAACTCCGTCGTTTTCTGGGGGATTGTGGGGCCGTGGTTCCGCGCTCCGCACGGTATTCTCGCCGCTATCTTACTGCCGCTTCTCATCGGCTTTACCCGGCTGTATCTCGGTGTCCATTTTCCTACCGACATTTTGGCGGGGTGGATACTAGGCGCTCTCGTGCTCGGCGTGTATTACGCGTTCGGCGCCTTGATCGAAGCGCTGCTCGCGGGCGCCAATCGGCAAGTGAAGCTGCTTCTCCTTGCAGCGATCGTTTTTATCATGAACGGTCTGTATCCGAGCGACGTCAGTATCGGTGGAGTATTCCTCGGTATGGGCGTCGGGTATCTCCTCATGACGGAGAAATTCCCGTTTTCCGCTTCCCGCGCCGCCGACGGAACTTCCGCGCCGATAGCCGCGCGGGCCGCTCGTTTGGTTATCGGATTACTCGGCGCGGCGCTCTTGTATTTCGGTTTAAAGCTGCTGTTTCCCGGAACGGGGACGCCGTCGTACAGCCTGTTCCGGTTTATCCGGTACGGTGTCGTCGGCTTCTGGGTCGCCGCCGTGGCTCCGTGGCTATTTCTGCGGCTTAAGCTCGCCGGTTCGCGGTGAAGTCGTCGATCACTTTTTTTAGCGAGGGGACGGTGTCCGCGTAGCGGAGTATAGCTTCCAGGTAGCCTTCGGGCTCTCCCGTATCCAGCCTTTCGCCGGATATTCGCCTGTAGACGACTTTCCCCGCCGCCATAAGCTTATTCAACGCGTAGATGTGGTAATATTCGCCCCCCGTGTGGGCTTTCCAACCTTCTTCAAGGTAGTCGAAGAAATCCGGCGTGTAGAGATATCGACCGATGGAGACTTCCCTGCTCGGCTCCTTGCCGCGCGCGGGTTTCTCAATGATAGCTGTAACGTGTTTCCCGTCCGGGGCGATATCCAGCACGCCGTAGCGGCTCACGTCGCCCGCTTCATAGAGCGACGCCATAACCGAACAGCCGGTTTCTTTCCAGGTATCGATCAGCTGGGCCGCCAGCGGGTGATCGCCCATGTGCAGATCGTCGGGGTAGGCCACGACGCAGGGCTCGTTTCCGATGAGGTTGCGGACCTGTAGAAGCGCGTGGCCGGTGCCCATCATCCGCTGCTGGCGCACAAACGCGAAGCGCACATTCGCGGGCAGCGCGATTTGTTTCAGCCGATCCTGTTTTCCCTCTTTCTCAAAAAGCGATTCCAGCTCAACTTCCCGGTCAAAATAGTCCTCAAGGACCTTCTTCCTGCGCGAACTGATGATGATGATATCCTCTATGCCCGATTTGACGAACTCGTCGACAATGAACGCGATGGAGGGAATGTTGATCAGCGGCAACATTTCTTTGGGGATGGTTTTGGTGACGGGTAGGAAGCGCGTGCCGTACCCGGCCGCGACGATAACGCCTTTCATAGGATGCCTACTATGATATGAAAAAGGGGTGGCATCAAGTACGACCTACGATATTTCGCACTACCTTTGAAGCTATGATGAGTCCCACTGCCGGTGGTACGAAGGCGATGCTTCCGGGGACGCTGCGTCTCCCCGCACAGGTGCGATCCTTCTTCGGGCAGATGCAGTCGGTCCGACAAGGGTTCTCCGCCTCATTCACCTTGATCGGCGTTTCGCGTGAGTACACGACATCAAGATATTTCAGCCCGCGTTTTTTCAGTTCCCGCCGCATTACGCGCGCAAGAGGGCACACGGATGTGTCGTAGATATCGGCTAGTTCCAAGCGGGTAGGGTCCAGCTTGTTGCCGGCTCCCATCGCGCTGATGATAGGAATGTCCAGCTCCCGTGAACGCATGATGAGGTCGATCTTCGAAGATATTGTATCGATGGCGTCGACGACGTAGGAAAGCCCCTTTCGCAGCATGCGCGGAGCGTTCTCGGCGTTGTAGAATTCTTCAAAGATGGACACCTGGGCGTTCGGATTGATGTCCAGTATCCGCTCTTTCATGACGACTACCTTCGGTTTACCGACTGTGGACCTAGCCGCGATGATCTGCCTGTTGATGTTTGTCAGGCAGACGCAGTCATCGTCTACGAGGATGAAAGAACCTATTCCCGTTCGCGCCAAGGCTTCCGCTGCATACGAACCGACGCCTCCAATTCCGAAAACGGCAACCGTGCTTGCCGCGAGTATTTCCATTGCTTCGGGCCCGAGCAGCAGTTCGGTCCGAGAAAAAGGTCCAAGCATGCGATTGATCGTATGTAGTCGGACTTCTTCAGTCAAGCATTACCACGCGCTCCAAGCGGTAGGGCAGGTCGGTGCTAATAGCCCTTTTCTAGCCAGATCTTGCGTAAACTCTTTAGCCGTTCCCCCGCCGCAAGTAAAGTTTCTTCCTTTTTGGCGAAGTGGAAGCGGATGAGGTTCGTTACAGGTTCTCTGAAGAAACTCGATCCGGGTACCGCCGCGACGCCGACTTCTTTCGCCAGCCACTCGCAGAAGCGGGTGTCATCGCTTGCGTCGAACTCGCCGATATCGGCCAGGACGTAATAGGCGCCCTGCGGCCGAGTGTACGTAAGTCCCGCTTCCTCCAGGGCGCGCAGAAACACGTCGCGCTTGCGGGTGTAGGACGCGAGCAGTTCGTCGTAATAGCCGGCGTGAAGGCGAAGAGCGACGATGGCCGCCTCTTGTAACGGCGCCGCCGCGCCGACGGTCAGGAAATCGTGCACTTTGCGGATCACGTCCGTCGCTTTTTCCGGGGCGATGGTGTAGCCCAGGCGCCAGCCGGTGATGGAATAGGTTTTTGAAAGCGAGCTGCAGCTGATCGTCCGCTCCGCCATTCCCGGAAGTGAGGCGAAATAGACGTGCTTCGCGGGCGCGAACACAATGTGTTCGTACACTTCGTCGGTTATGACCCAAGTGTCGAACTCTTCGGCCAATGCGGCGATATACTCGAGTTCTTCGCGGGTGAAAACCTTGCCGGTCGGGTTTGAGGGATTACAGAGGATGAGTGCCTTCGGTTTCCGCTCGAAGGCGGCGCGAAGCGCTTTTCGGTCAAAGGCGAAATCCGGCGGAATCAGCGGCACATAGACGGGCGTCGCGCCCGAGAGGATCGCGTCGGCGCCGTAGTTTTCGTAGAAAGGCGAGAATACGATCACCTCGTCGCCGGGGTTCACCACGCTCATCATGGCTGCCATCATCGCTTCCGTCGACCCGCAAGTGACGGTGATGTGCGCGACTGGGTCCACGGGAATGCCCATGAGTCGCGCTTGTTTTTCCGCCAAAGCTTTCCTGAATTCGGCGGCGCCCCAGGTCACCGCGTACTGGTGCGGTCCTTTGTACGCGGTTTCCGCCAACGCCTTTTTCAGTTCATCCGGCGGATCGAAGTCGGGGAAACCCTGGGATAGGTTGATCGCTCCGTGTTCAATAGCGACCCGGGTCATCCTCCTGATGACGGATTCACCGAAACCCGCGGTGCGCTTACTTGTTGTCGGCATGCGTATTCTCCTTATCGTCGCGAAAAAGTTTCCACGGTGCGACGGCGTTTCCAAGCCCAGT
>JBAYHM010000151.1:0-10849 GCA_041666155.1 Treponemataceae bacterium | reverse complement strand
CGGCTTCAGATACTTCTTCGGTCGGCGCTATACTTATTCCCGCCATGATCAAGAAAGGCTATGAAAAAGATGTTACCGTCGCGGTGACCGCTACATCTTCCACGATTGGTGTAATGATTCCGCCCAGTATTCCAATGGTTGTCTATGGGGTGGCTTCGGGCGCGTCCATCGGTAAGCTGTTCCTCGGCGGTTTCGTTCCCGGCGTAATGGTGGGTTTTGCCCTCATGGTCGTTACGTTCTTTCTTGCCCGAAAAAGAAACTATCCGGTAGAAATACGCATTCCGTTTCTTAAAGCCGTCATAATATTCATAAAGGGAATGCCCGCGCTTTTAACGATAGTGATCATCATAGGCGGCATAATCAGCGGTTTCTTTACCCCCACTGAAGCAGCCGGGATAGCCGCTCTGTATTCCTTCCTTTTAGGGACTCTCTATTACCGTGAATTGAAGTTACGGGATATTCCCGGGATTCTCGTGGAAGTGGCGACGACTACTGGAATGGTCGCTTTGATGATCGCTACGGCAAGTGCCTTGGGATGGCTATTCGCGAATCAAGGAATCCCTCAAATGATCGGTGACGCCCTCCTTGGCGTCACGACCAACCCGATAATCATCCTTCTGCTGGTGAACGCGCTTTTGTTGTTCGTCGGTACATGGTTGGACCTGAGTCCCGCCGTGATCATTTTTACTCCTATCTTGCTTCCGATAGTCCAGAAAATCGGTATTGATCCCGTGCACTTCGGCGTCATTATGGTCGTGAATCTTGCGATCGGTTTATTTACGCCCCCCGTCGGAGTATGTCTTTTCATCGCCTGCGGTATAGCCGAAATCTCAATCGCGGATACGGTCCGCGCTTTCATTCCTTTCTTCCTCGCGATGGTCGTTGTGCTTCTATTGATCACGTATATTCCAGCGCTGGTCATGTTTCTGCCGAATCTATTGATGCCGTAGGCTGAGCGATGCGTTTTAATATTTTAGGGAACTCGGATATTGCCGTTTCGGCACTCGGTCTCGGCTGTTGGTCTTTCGGCGGCGGCGCCTATTGGGGTCATACGAGCCAGAAAGACGTCGAGGCGGTAGTCCGCTCGGCGTTGGACTCGGGGCTCAATTATTTTGATACCGCGGAAGTCTACAACGGCGGAGAGAGCGAACGCGCCCTGGGACTCGCTTTAGGGGAGCACCGAGCGGAGGCTATCATCGGAACGAAGGTCAGCACTTCCGCCTGCGGGCCTTCCGCGCTCCGGAATCATTGCGTCGCCAGTCTAAAAAGGCTCGGCACGGATTATATTGATATTTACATGCTTCACTGGCCGATCAACAAGAAGGCGTTGGAGCATTTTTCGGATGACCCCGAACTTCTCAAAACCCTTCCGACGACAGAAGAGGTTTTTACAGGCCTGCTTCAACTCAAGAAGGAAGGTCTGATACGAAATATCGGCGTCAGCAACCACGGCGTCCAGCAAATGGATCAAGCGTTAGATTCGGAAATCCTCGTAAATGAATTACCGTATAACTTGGTATCGCGAGGTATAGAAACCGATATTCTTCCGTATTGCGCAAAAAAACGGATCGGCGTCATTGCCTATATGGCGATGCAGCAGGGACTCCTGGCTGGGATTTATCCGACGCCGGAATCGGTTCCCCCGGCTCAGGCCCACTCGCGCCATTTCCATTATTCCCGCGGCGGCGAACAGTCCCGCCACGGCGAGGATGGAGCGGAGAGGGAAATATTCACGCTCATCGGAGAGGCCCGTAAACTCGCCGATCAATTGGGCGTTACCCTTCCGGTATTGTCCTTGGCTTGGGCGATGTCGAATAAAGATATCGCTTGCACGCTGGTCGGCGTCCGTTCCGTGGAGAAAATCAAGATGAATATTTCAGCGGCGGAGTTTGCTTTGCCGGAAGACGCAAGGCGTATGCTCGATTCTTTGAGCCTGAGTGTCCTTGAGAAACTGGGGCCGAATCCGGATTATTACGAGAACCGGAAATCAAGCCGAATTTTTTAATCAGAGCCGCATCGATTATACTTTTACTACGCCGACCGTCAGAAGCAGGTTCGCGAAGCGGCGCATATCACCGGTAGCGATGATCAAGGCCGTATCGCTCGATTTAACTTCTCCGTAGAACTTCCAGCGCTCCACTTCCGCCCATTCGATATCAGGAGGCAGAAGCGCGCGGTATTCCGCATGGACCGAACGGAAAACATCCTCGGGAGGAGCGATCACCGCGGCGCTTTGGAATACGGTGGCTGATATAAGTGCCTCAAGCACTTGCGTTACCGTTGGCACACCAGGCATGAGTCTGAGGAATACTTTTTTCGTTTCCGGGAGACTCATCGTCGCGACCGGAAAATTCCCGTCGGCGATCAGCACGCGGGAGAAATGGCCGCAAGCGGCGAGCGAAGCGCATATCTGGGGGTGTATCAGTTTCGTTCTAAGCATCGGGTCATTTCCTCCTCATCGCTACGGTTACATAGTAACCGAATATATGACTACTTTTCTATGATCCCGTTGATTTTTATTGCTGGTTCAAATGCGTCTTGTAGAAGGCGTTTCGGTATTGAGTCGGGCTGATGCCCTCAATTTGCTTAAATACTCTCATGAAATATTTCTCATCGGCGAATCCAATTTCATTCGCGATCTCTTTTACCCGTGCTTCCGTCTGATACAGCAGCGTTTTCGCTTTTGATATTCGCAGAGTATTGATGTATTCCAGTAGACACATGCCGGTCTGCGCGCGAAACAATTTTGAGTAATAGTTGGAATTATAAAGGTATCTGGCCGCGACTTCCTTTGTGGAAACATTTGTAGTGTAATTTTGTCGAACCCATTCAAGGCTTTTTTCAAAAGTGCTGCTATTGGCGCTCTCTTTATTGTTCTGGTTGTAACTCCTTAACATGTTTTGTGTAGACTGAATGAGCAGGCTGGTGAGGGTATAATCCGCCGCAAGAGTCGAATACACCGGATCGCTGACCAAATGCAGCAGCTGGTGAAACAGAATATCAAGTTTGCTGTCCGGCACGGAGTCGCAAAAAAGAGGAAGCACGGCTTGGTTGCTCATGTGGGAATAGGGATTTTTCCCGATGCCGTTCAGTTTTTTCAGCCCTTCCTCATCATCGAGTATCGAGAAAGTCTTCAATTGGAAATGCACCCAATAAAATGAGATGGGCTGTGAAGAATACGCATAGCCTCCGTGCTGATGGTTAGGAAGCAACAGTAAAGAACTGCCGGGCTTGACGACATGCTTCTCATCGTCTTGCCGGATATATACGTTTCCCCTGACTCCGACGATCAGTTCGAAGGTGTCGATGATTCGTTCTTTATGTATCCAAGCGGTTTCGTTGATCAGATTTCCGCAAGACACTAAAGGAATCGGCGTTGCGATGGGAAAAGACAGATAACGCATTCTGTGAATTTATCCACCTTTTGTATATATCTCAATACTTTCGATCCCAAAGCGGAAACATTACTATTATATCTTACGCGAATGAGTCAAGGAGCGGAAGATGCCAGATGATTATATACACCAAAAGCACTTAGAAGAGATTCCATGGCATCATGCCGTTATCCGAAAAGGATTCTGGCAGGAAATCCAGCAGCGTACGGACAAGACTACGCTCCAGATAGAATATGAGCAATTGAGGCGGACAGGTCGGCTGGATTCCTTGAAATGCGAGTGGAAGGAAGGAGACCCGAAAAGGCCGCATTTCTTTTGGGACTCAGATATTGCCAAGTGGATTGAGGCTGCCTCCTACAGTTTGGGCGCCGGAAGAAATCAGGACTTGGAAAACCAGGTGGATGAAATAGTTGATTTGATTGACGGAGCCCAGGCTTCGGACGGTTATTTCAATATCTATTTCACGGTAGTTGAACCGGGTAAACGCTTTACGAATCTCAAAGAGCAGCATGAATTGTATTGCCTGGGCCACTTGATTGAGGCCGCGATCGCGTACCGCGAGGCGACGGGAAAACGAAAATTGCTCGATATCGTCTCAAAATACTCTGATTTGGTTTGCGCCTGTTTCGGGACTGAGTCCGGCCGGATTCGCGGGTACGATGGTCACCCGGAGATTGAGCTGGCATTGGTGAAATTATTCAGAGCGACGGGAAATAGAAAATACCTTGAGCTTGCTACTTTTTTCATAGACGAAAGAGGGGCGGACCCTTCGTTTTTTATACAAGAATGTGAACGGCGCGGAGTCCCTGAGGCAGACCAAAAGCATCGGGCCGATGCGCAAGGGACCTTCGCGTATTATCAAGCCCATTGTCCTATACGCAAACAACCTACGGTTGTAGGCCACGCTGTTCGCGCAATGTATCTGTACACGGGAATAGCCGACTTGATTTCCGAAAATTCCGACACGTCATTATATGAAGCTTGTTCACGCTTCTGGGATGATCTTGTTCGGCATAAGCTTTATATTACCGGCGGTATCGGTCAAAATCCGAAAGGCGAACGGTTCACCTACGAGTACGATCTTCCCAATGATACCGCGTACAACGAGACCTGCGCCTCAATCGGTTTGTTTTTCTTCGCGCATAAAATGATGAAGCTTAACCCCTCGGGCTCTTACGGCGACGTCATGGAACGTTGCCTTTACAACACGATCTTGGGCGGAGCCTCCTTGAACGGAGACCTTTTCTTTTACGCCAATCCTCTCTCTTCAAATCCTTTGGCTTTTCTGAATAGGTCGGAGGAAAGTAAGCACATAACGTTAGGGCGACAGGCATGGTTCGACGTCGCGTGCTGTCCTCCCAACTATGCTCGATTAGTGCTGTCTTTGAACGGGTATTTGTATCTGAAAGAGAAAGACAACCTTTATGTGAACCTCTACGTAAACAGTACCCTGGAAACGCGGCTAGACGACATCGATATCCGCCTGACTCAGGAAAGCAAGTATCCCTGGGAATCGAAAATTCATTTTAACGTTTCCCTGTCGCGTCCGACCGACTTCGCCTTGCATCTCCGCATTCCCTCTTGGAGCGACGGCTATGAAATTCGGGTGAACGGCGAGAAGGTTGAGAACGTTCGAATCGAGGATGGATTTTTTGCTTTGCGCAGACATTGGTCCGACGGAGATTCTATAGACCTGCTTCTGCCGATGCGCGTTCGGAAAATCATGGCAAGACCGGAAGTCGCCCACGACTGCGGAAGAGTCGCCCTGGAGCGTGGTCCGGTCGTGTACTGCTTCGAGGAAGCGGACAACGGAAAGAATCTGCACGATTTGACTTTGGGAGACGGAAACATCGAGGAACACTTTGACCGGCAGCTGCTGGGAGAAATTGTAACTCTTACGATGAAAGGGACCAGGCGGACCCTGAAAAGTTGGCCCACGGAAGACCTTTATCGGGAAAAGGAAGACATGCGGGAACAAGTCGTATTGACGGCTATTCCGTTCTACAGCCGCCACAACCGCACGTTGGGCGAGATGCTTACATGGATCAAATCGCAAGATTGACCGCAAGCAAGCGGAAGCGCTTAGACTATAATGAGCTAAGATATTTTTTAGGAGGCACTCATGCGTGTTTTATTCATTGGCGGGACCGGGAATATTTCAAACGCCTGCACCCGGCTTGCGCTGCAAAAGGGTATTGAGATAATTCACTTAAACCGCGGCAACCATCCTGAAAAAACGCCCGAGGGAGTCCGGACGCTCAAGGGGGACGGCAAAAATCCGTCGGAGGTCCGCGTCGCGGTCAAGGGTATGAAATTCGATTGCGTTGTGCAATGGCTCGGTTACTCACCCAGTCAAGTGGAAGCCGATATCGATATCTTCGGCGGAAATGTCGGCCAGTACATTTTCATCAGTTCGGCCTCCGCCTATCTCAAACCCTTGCCTCATCCGGTCGTGACCGAATCGACGCGCCTGGGCAATCCCTTCTGGGAATATGCGCGCAACAAGATCGCCAGCGAGCAGCTGTTGGAAAAGGCCGGCGCGGAAAAGGGCTTCCCCTGGACCGTCGTCCGACCGTCGCACACCTACGACGACGGCATCATCCCTACCAATTTCGGTATGCGCGACTTTACCGTTCCGCAGCGCATCTTGGACGGCCGCGAAATAATCGTCCATGGCGACGGCCAGTCCCTATGGACGCTGACCCATTCCAGCGATTTCGCGAAAGGCTTTGTCGGCTTAATTGGAAATCCGGCGGCCATGGGCCAGGCCTTCCATATCACCACGGATGAATTCATGACCTGGGATGCTCTTCTTTTAACCCTTGGTCAGGCGCTCGGCCGGGAACCAAAGATGGTCCATATTCCCTCTGAATATATCGCGGCCATGAACCCGGAAATGGGAGCGCCGATCCTCGGCGAACGTCGTTATACCCAAATGTACGATAATTCAAAGATCAAGCGCCTGGTCCCCGGCTTCCGCTGCGACGTCAATTTCACGGAAGGCATACGTAGTTCGCTGGCGTGGTTCGACGCGCATCCCGCGGCCAAGGTGATCGATCAGAAAACCGAAGGCGAGTTCAACCGGATCCTTGCCAAATGGCACGCGGCTTTTCCGGTTTCGCTTGCGTGATGTTTAGGTGACGGACGGCCGCGGCAGATATCGCTTGGGGAACTTTGCCGCCACAGTGTAGGCGGGATCCACGACGTTCGCGATATCGAGCCGTCCCAGCTGTCCCATAAGCTGCCAAGCTTCCTCTCGTTCAAAGCCGTAGTCGTCGACTAGCCAGAGGAGGAGTTCGAACATAGCCAGGCGGACGCAATCTTCAAGCGGGCGGGCCGATCCAAGGACGATAAGGTAGTCCTCGTTCTCGGCGCGCGGCCAGCCGATTTTCTTGTTTTTCACCACCTCGACGGTGAGACTTACTTCCGCCGAAACCTCAACGGCGGTTCCGTTGGTTTCGCCGTCGCCTTGGAGCGCGTGTACGTCCCCGAAGCCGAGGTATCCGCCGTCGACCCACACGGGAAGGTATAGGCTGACGCCCTCCGTCAGCCCCCGATAGTCCATGTTTCCGCCGAACTCTCCCGGCGTCATCGTCGTTTCCACGCGCCCCATAGGGGGCGCCACGCCGATCGAACCGATAAAAGGGACCAGCGGAACTTCCACCTTGGTCAACTTGCTGTTCGGCAGCAGAAGCGTCCCGACAAGTCGTTCCGGATCGATTTTCCAGTCGAAGAACCGTGTTTCTATGGGGGCGGGGTAGTGCATCGGATGTCCCGGCCATTCGCCAGTCAACGACCCGAAGCGGGCGTTCTGTTTACTCATCCCGTAATCCCGATCAATCGTAATCCGGTCGATGTGGACTCGTAGGCAGTCTCCCCGTCGTGCATCCTTTACGACGATGGGGCCGACTACCGGATTTGATTGTTGGAAATCCGTTCCGGCGGCCGAGGGCTTCATGTTTTCTGGAAGGGGATTCCGCTCTCCGTCCTGGCCGCGGCAGTCGCGTGTCCGAGTTGTCAGCGTATCGCCGCTTACAATGCTAAGCTCTGGAGTGTGGGGGCCGAAGGTATAGTGATAGCGCTTAGGAAGGAATGTGTGGTGAGCCATAGTTGATTATGGCATAGTCTCCAATAGTACATAACCTTTTTCGGTTATGATGAGGCCCTCTTTGCTTTCCTGAAAGTATTCGTCTTCCAACAAACCGCGGAAGCCTTCCATTCGTTCCTCTTCCGTATATTCATGCTGCAACTTTGAAAAAACCGCCGATAGACCGGAATTGTTGATCGGTTTCCCTTTCGGTCGATGCAGTTTCTTTATTTCTTCCATGATCCGCATCTTTGCTTTTTCCATTTTCAGCCTACCTCTAACCAGTATAGACACGCTCATTGAAAAGGACAATGTACGCGCCGATGCCGAGTATTGACGTTACTGCTGCAAATAAGATTAACGTTATCTTGCAATAGAGGGTTTTAAATCTAATTATTTGCGATATTTCTTGCGTTTTTGCAGATAGAGGATTATCGTTAATCCAATGAATGTGCGATTAAAGGAAATTTCCGACGCGACCTCTTTCTCCGTAAATACCGTATCGCGAGCACTTAGAGGTGATAGCCGCATCAGCGAAGCGACCCGCGCGGCGATCTCTAGAAAAGCGGAGGAACTCGGCTACATACCCAATACGATTGCGGGGTCAATGCGCTCTAACCGTTCGCGTACTATCGGCGTTGTTTCCGCGGACTCTTCCAATCCTTTCTTCGCCGAGGTCATTTTAGGAATTGAGGCTGCCGCGCGCAAGCTGGATCACCATATTCTTCTGATCAATACCGAAGAACGCTCTGAGAACGAGCGCGACGCGATCAAATTGTTGCTTGGACGGCAAGTCGATGGGTTGGTCGTGATTCCGGTGTACGACGATCCGAAGAACTTGCGGATTTACGAGTCGCTTGAGATACCGTTCATATTCGCCGGTCGCCGAGTTCGCGGGATTGAAAACCATTCAATTCTCCACGGGGATAGCGAGGGCCAGAAGGCTGTCTTCGATTATTTATTGAATAAGGGACATCGAAAGATTCTCTATATCGCCGGCCCCAAAAATATCAGCAATTCAGTCGATCGCTTCGAGGGTTATTCCGAAGCTTTTCGGGCAAAGGGATTGGAAATCGATCCGGACTACGTTCTTGAAAGTTCCGGACATATCGAAGACGGCTACGCCAAAACGAACATGATGCTGAATCGGGGCTTGGATTTTTCGGCGATCGTCTGCTTCAACGATCTGCTCGCCATGGGCGTCCTGAAATCGCTGCATGAAAACGATCGCGCGGTGCCCGGCGACGTAGAGGTTTTCGGTTTCGATAACCTGTACATTTCGCAGTTCATGCGGCCGAGTCTCAGTTCCGTCGACGTTTCAAAGGCCTTGCTCGGCCGCACTGCGGTAGAAGAGCTGATCAGGCATATCGAGGATCCGCAGAAGGAATACCGTACGCTCAGGTTGGAACCGAGGTTGGTTTTCAGGGAAACCACTTCGAACTCTATACGCAATTCATGAACCTATTAAGGAGGTACGCATGAAAAAGGTACACGGATCGAGGCTGATCGCTCTGGCGGTCATCGCGGCGCTCTGCGCGGCGACAGTGTATGCGGGCGGAAAGAAGGAAGAGGCTAGTAAGGGGCCAATCGAGGTCTCTTTCTGGTCGCTGTTCACCGGCGGCGACGGAGAGTTTTTCGACGCGATGGTCAAGGAATTCAACCGGACGCATCCTGAGATTGTCGCAAAGACCGATACGGTCAAATTCGACAATTACTACACGAAACTCACCACGGCCCTTTCCGCCAAGAATGCCCCGGACGTCGTCGTTGTCCATCAATCGAATCTGCTCAGATACGTCCCCAAAGGAGTGCTCTATCCGCTGGATGACCTGCTCGGAAAGATGAAGGCGCCGCTCGGCGACTTCGTGGAAGCCCCTCTTGCGGCGTGCCGCTTTGACGGGAAATTGTATTCACTGCCCTTGGATGTCCACGCGCTCATCATGTTCTACAACAACGATTTGTTCTCAAAGGCCGGGGTATCCAAGGTCCCGCAAACTGCCGATGAGGTGCTGGCTGCGGCCCAGGCCGTACAGACCGCGACCGGAGCCATGGGTCTGTCGGTGGACAACACGACAGCCAAGTACAAGGCGTACACGCTCACTCGTCTGTTCATGTCCATGTTGGAACAGCAGGGCGTCAGCATTCTGTCCTCCGATAACAAGAAAGCCAATTTCAACAACAAGGCGGGAGAGCAGGCTCTCAAGCTGCTCATCGATTCAGTAAATGAATACAAGGTCACCCCCAGCGGACTTGATTACGACGGCGCGATGAACGCGTTCAAGCTCGGCAAAGCCGCTATGCACTTCAACGGCGTTTGGGCGACCGGCGCTTTTGAAAAACAGGCAGGTTTGAATTTCACCGCGGTTCCGCTGCCTCCGATGCTCGGAAAGAGCGCCGCGTGGGCCGGATCCCATACTTTGGCCATCCCGGTACAGGGTGAGATGAATCCGAAGAAGCTTGAAGCCGCGATGACCTTCATTCTCTGGATGACCGAGCACGGCGAGATGTGGGCCAAGGCCGGCCATATTCCTACCAGGAAGTCCGTTACCTCCAAGGCCGAGTTCACCTCGCTGCCGCACCGGAAAGATTACGCCGCTGCGGCGGCTGCAGCGGTGGCGCCACCCCGCACGCCCGCTTGGGACGAAATCTATACGAACCTTTCGGATATGCTTGAGGCATCCGTCGCGAAGAACAAAGACGTGAAGTCCGCGCTCTCCGAAATGGAAACGGCCGTCAATAAAATTATTTCTTCCTACTAAAGTCGGCGAACGAGAGGACGAGGGCTGCAAAAAAGCTAACTGAGTTAGTTTGCAGCCCGTCCTTCCTGTTCGGAATCCCAACCTGCGGGCTACCGCTTAAAAGGTTTTCTTGATGGCGATTCCCGGTAGAAAAGACACAAGAGACGGTATTTTATTCTCGCTCCCTTTCCTTATCGTATATGGGCTTTTCTTGATTTTTCCGCTCTGTTTTGGTCTTTTTATCAGCTTTTTCGACTGGGATATCCTCTCTTCAAGGCATTTCGTCGGATTCGACAACTACGTGAAGCTTTTCGCCGACAAAACCTTTTATGCCTCGCTTTGGCATACCGTTCAGTTTGTGCTGATGACTACGCCCCCCCTGCTGGTCGCGGGCTTTATTATGGCCTTGATGATCACATCCTCTTCCGTTTTCAAAAACCTTGCGGAGAATGTGTTTTTCCTTCCGTATATCCTATCCATGACCGTCGTCGGGACGCTTTGGGCTTGGCTCCTACAGAAAGATTTCGGCTTTTTCAACCAGCTCATCAGATCGTGGGGCGGCAAGGGTATCGGTTGGCTGGTCGACCCGTCGATGGCGATGTGGTCGGTCGTTCTCGCGACGCTGTGGT